>NZ_JAHGAP010000002.1:0-438751 GCF_030248655.1 Vibrio sp. D431a
TTCGTTTCATTGAAACCTAAATTGTTTCCGAAGAAACTATTTGGATTATCATCAACGAGTGCCCACACAGATTGATAGGTCTATATTGTTAAAGAGCTTGCTTTGTAAGCTTTGCTATCGAAGCGGAGGCGTATTCTAAGGAATTAATTTTCAGTGTCAAACACTTTTTCAAATTAATTTTTATAAGTTTTCTTTCGCCTTCTTGCCAACCGCTTTTGCGTTTCCGCTTTGCCCTGACAACGGAGGCGCATTATAGGGAGATGATTTTTCTTAGCAACCCCTTTTCAGAAAAAAATTCAAAAAAAGCGTCGAATGATTAAATCTCACTCAAACGCTTATTTTTAGCACTCAGTTGTTAACTTCAAGTAGCAAATAGGCAATCAATATGTGTCTATCCAAGACTCTTCAAAGCCTGTGATATCGAGACTCAGTGATTGCGCCGCTTCGATTTGCTCGATAGCCTCTAGTTCTTTATTTACACTGCTCATCGTTAATGTGTTGTTGTCTAGCTCAAACACTTGGCGTTGCGTGGTGTAATAGAACTTAAGCGTAGTGAGCGCTTTTACATCGTCATTGCTCGCGGCTGCTTTAATGCTTTTTAGTTTACGAGAGATTTTGTTGTGCAGTTGCTTGAGTTTCCAAACGTACAGCACTTCTTCCATGTATGGTCGAGTTTTAATGTGATTCAATAAAGAGAGGGAAGTTGCAACTGCGAGAACGACACCAATCAAATTCAAATGGAAATTGCCCGTTGATTGTTCTGGTACGACTTCAGTGTTGCCAAACAAAACAATCAACAAGGTACTAAAGGCAAGAGAGGAGATGGCGAGCAACGCAACAAAACCGCCAATCACAAGGTTTACTTTCTTTTTATAAATGTCTTTATTTATCTGTTTGATTTCCATATACCGCTCCTAACAGGTTACCTCTATTTTAACCAGCGCACTCCGCACGACAATCGAAGCTTTGTAAGTAAGTTCACATTTGCTATTAAACTCGCATCCCTTCCCTGCTTGGGTATATACTTCCGCGCATTCACTCTTCCTATATAGAGGCTAAATTCATGCGCTCTTTTGTTTTACGAGCTCGCGCGGCGCCAACCACCAGCAAAGCACTGTTAGAAGGTGTTGGTAATGAAGCGCATACAGAGATTCTTGCTCATACCATGATGAACACTATGTTCGTTGCTCAATCACACCGTGAAGATGTGGTTGTTCACTTGGTTTTGGAAAGCACAAAAGACTTCTCACGCACCATTACTATTCGCTCCAACGACATCACCAACATTGGCGGCTTCCATGAGTCAACCTTGATTGCAGCAGTGGCTCGCGCTTTGGATGCTTCGGTTGGTATGGGTAAAGAGCAACTTCGTGAAGTCGAACCTGGTATTACCGTTCGTACAGTGAGCTTTGAACGCCTAGTACAAGAGCTGGCAGAAGATCACCAACTATATATGTTGGATAAGAAAGGCGAATTTGTTCGTGATGCAGAAATTGGTGAAAATCCATGTTTCTTGCTAACTGACCATATACCGATGCCGAAAAAGTCTTTTAACAGCTTAAAGCGCCTTGGCACAGAGAAGATCAGCTTAGGTCCTAAGATGCTTTTCGCTTCTCAGTGTGTGGTATTGATCCACAATGAGTTGGACATACGCGAATTCTAGTTATTCGCGCACACGTTGCTAGGTAATGAAAGAGGACTCCATTGAGTCCTCTTTTTTGTTTCTATAGGGATGCTAAGTTTACTTACCACCAATGCTCAAACGAGCAAAACGAACGTCTGGCGAGAAGAAAATTCGGCTATCGTTAATTAACTGAGTATCACCCACTGCCTCAACTTCTTGCAGCATCTTGTAGAAGTTACCCGCTACCGTGATCCCACGAACTGGTTGAACGCGCTCTCCATCACAGCACAAGAAGCCACTCGCACCAAATGAGAAATCACCACTCACTGCATCCGCACCAGAATGGACACCTTGAAGCTCGACTAACTCTAGGTACTCACCCGCTTTTACTTCTGACGCACTGCTGTTGCCTGTCGCAATCACTTTGTGATTCGCTGATACGTCTAGGCTCGATTTTGCACCGCGAGCGGCACTTGCTGTCGAGACTGCGCCCAAGTAACTTGCGGTCTGGCTGTTGTGTAGCAAGGTTTTCAACTCACCATTAGCAATCATGACATTATCTTGAGTAGCGAAGCCTTCACTATCAAAACTCGCGATTGCCATACCATTTGGCATGTAAGCCGTATCAGTAAAGGTAATTAAATCACTCGCAACACGTTGACCAAGCTTGTCACCCAGTGGCGTAATGCCTTTCATCGCGCTTACGCCAGAGAAAGCACTGCCGAAAGCACCGAATAAACTTGCTAGCGCATTGATGTGGAAGATAGCAGGGTAGTTACCCGTCGCAACCGGTGCGCCTTCAAGAAGATCGCGAGCAAGGTTGTAGCCACCCTCGATACAGTAAGCTGGATTCAACTCATCAAAACGGCGACCCAGTGACATTCTACCCGCCATTGACTGTTTGCCGTCTTTTTCAAACAAGGTATACGCGTAACAAGTGAACGAGCGCTCGAAGTGTTGACACAATGTGCCTTGAGTATTGGCAATGATCAGTTGTGTTTCGCCATCGCTGTAACCATTGTAAGGTGCGCTAGAGGCGTGAGGCAGAGCCACTACGCCTTGCTCAAGAGCGAGAGACAGTTCGATTTTTTCGTCAACAGAAGTTGTATCTTCTTGCGCAATCTCAGCAACATCAGTCGCGATTTGACTGTTCACGCAACTAATCGTCTGATGTTCATCTTGCTTGGAAAAGCGAGCGCTTTGCAGTGCGTTGGTCAGCATCAAATCCAAGCTTGGTTGCTCTAACGACTCAGAATAGCTTGTTGCAACACGCGCATCTTTCACAACACGAACACCCAGAACTTGGCTTGAGCTTACTTTGTACTCATCCAGCTTTCCTTGGTTCGCTTTCAAAGAAAAGCTACTGTTACGGTTTACAATGACGTCCGCTTCTGCACCTTGGCGTTTTGCTTCTGATAGGACGTAATCAACCGCATTAAGAAGTTGTTGTTCTTGGCTCATTAGTTACCGCCTCCTACCAGAATGTTATCTACTTTCAGCGTTGGCTGACCGACAGTTGTTGGTACTGAACCACTCACGGAACCACACATGCCCGGCGCAAGCGCCATGTCTTTGCCGACCATGCTGATTTCTTTCAACACTTTTGGACCCGTGCTGATCAGCGTTGCTGTTTTCAGAGGCTTGGTGATTTTGCCATTTTCAATGAGGTAGGCTTCACGAACAGCAAAGTTAAACTCCCCCGTACCCGGTTGAACAGAGCCACCGCCCATCTTCTTCGCATAGATACCACGTTCGATGCCTGCCAGCATGTCATTAAGTGAATGCTCGCCCTCTTCGATAAAGGTGTTACGCATGCGCGAGGTTGGTGCGAACTTGTAGTTTTGACGACGACCAGAACCCGTAGGCTCATAACCTGTCTTCATGCCACCCATTTTATCGACCATGAAGCTGGTTAGCTTACCGTCTTTGATCAGTTGAGTGCGCTGAGTCTTCATACCTTCATCATCAATGTGAATCGAGCCCCATTCGTTGGTCATGGTGCCATCATCGACTGCATTCACTGCGGTGTGAGCAACCATTTCGCCCATCTTGTCGTGGAAGACTGATGCTTTCTTCGCAACTGAAGTGGTTTCTAGCAAGTGACCACATGCTTCATGGAAGATAACGCCGCCAAAGCCGTTACCAATCACCACCGGCATTTCACCCGATGGACAAGCATCCGCGCCAAGTTTTACTAACGCTTGCTGCGCGATAGTTTGACCTAGCTCTTTGGCATCAAGCTGTTCACTGAATTCCCAACCAGCAAGAGCGCCAGGACCTTCCATACCAGAAGACTGCTCATTACCTTTTTGCGCGACAGTGTTACCAGCAACACGAATGTAGTGGCGAGTATCGTCAACGTGTAGACCTTCTGAGTTGAAGATAGACACTTGTTGCTCGCGCTGAAGAACGCTGCCAATAAACTGGCTGATATGCTCACTCTCAGCACGTGCGGCTTGGTCAACTTTCAATAGAAACGCGATTTTTGAATCTAGGTTAGCATCCTTACTTAGCGACATGCGGCAACCATGTTGGATTGGGTAGCGGTTCAAATTCAAAGAACCCGCTGACGCGATTTGCTCACGCTTGTCTTTTGCAGCAAGCAGCGAGGTTACGCGCTTTAGTTCGGCTTCATCTGTGCTGTTGGTGTAACCGTAAAGCACCTTATGACCGAAAAAAAGACGAATACCGATACCAAAATCGATACCCGAGTTAACCTTATCCACTTCACCAGATGCGATCTGGACAGTGTTGGTTTGGTGATGTTCAACGAATAGTTCAGCGAAATCAGCCCCCAAAAAGAGTGCATGATCGATCACTGACTTCGCTGTTACAGAATTAAGCATGAAGTCTCCTTGCTCGATGATCGTCTTAGCCTTCCTAATTAACTGTGAAAAAGTTCAACAAAGTTAAATTGGCAACACGTTAAATTTTAACAGTTTTTTAACCTTGTTTTGTGCTAATCCTTGCTTAACGAGACCACGATTATTTATTAAATATTCCAGGTTCTGCTCATTCACCAGAGCGTTGCACTAGTAAATTCCACCCAGCAAACCATTTAGGTGCTTACTTTATCACTCACCTCGCATAATTGAATACTCATTATAATTACGCTCAAAAAACGTATCCCTTCCGCAATGGTCCTGCTATCATCCGAACGAAATAGTCGGGGGGCCACACGACAAGTGTTGGCTGAGATCGAAATTCGAGACCCGTTGAACCTGATTCAGTTAGCACTGACGTAGGGAACTATGCACACTTTGCCTTTCGTCGCCCCTCTTAGGTAAGCGATAGCGATCGAAAAATCGATCTATCTGCAACGGTCAAAGTCAGTTCCTATACGTCTTGTAGTAGGAGCGACCATGACGCAGCAATCACAACCTCATTCACATCACACGCCAGCCTTGCCTACCCCTATCGTATTGACCATCGCGGGCTCAGACAGTGGTGGCGGTGCAGGTATTCAAGCCGACATCAAAGCGATGTCCGCAACCGGCAGTTTTGCTTGCTCGGTAATCACGGCGATTACTTCGCAAAATACCCAAGGCGTTTCTGCGATTTTCCCCATTCCTCTCGACCATGTAGAGAGCCAACTTGATGCAGTATTTACCGACCTCAACATCGTTGCAGTCAAAGTGGGCATGCTGGCAGATTCCAACATCATCAAAGTCGTTGCAGACAAAATTAAACAATACCAGCCAAAACACCTCGTGATTGACCCTGTGATGGTGGCCACCAGCGGCGATCTATTACTGGAACAGTCGGCAATCAGCACTTTAAAAGAAGAATTGATTCCGCTCGCAGACATCATTACCCCTAACCTACCCGAAGGCGCAGCATTGACGGGTAAGCCAATGCCTCAATCAGAATCTGAAATGAACGATATGATTACCGACCTTCGTGCGCTTGGCGCCAAAGCTATTCTGCTCAAAGGCGGTCACCTTGAAGAAAATGAAAACAGCAACGATCTGCTTATCATGCAAGACAGTGCCGAGTTAATTAGCGCCAAGCGATTTCCAACCAAAAACACTCATGGCACAGGCTGTACACTTTCTTCCGCCATTGCGTCTTATCTTGGCCAAGGCAACAATCTGCACAAAGCGGTGCACCTTGGTAAGCAGTACATCAGCCAAGCTATCGCGCACGCTGATGAACTGGATGTCGGTAAAGGTCACGGCCCTGTGAACCACTTTTTTGCGGGTCATACTTATGTTCGCTAACGCGATTGGCATTCAGCTTTCCGATGCTAGCCTGCGATACAAAGATAGCCAAACACCGACTTTAGCAGGAATGAACATGACCATTCCCGTCGGTAAATGGACGGTATTACTCGGACGAAGTGGCTGCGGGAAAACCACAATATTGCGTTACTTAGCTGGCCTACTGGATGACCAAGTTGACTGGCATGGCGAACTCATCACAACGGATGGCGCTGCACTGCATGACCGTATCGCTTACATGGCTCAGCAGGATTTATTGCTACCGTGGTTGAATGTGTTAGACAACGTCTGCCTCAGTTCTCGATTTTCTCAAGAGCAAGCACCAGAGCAAAATAGACAACGTGCACTGGCTTTACTAAACCAAGTAAAACTCGCCGATTACGCGGATGCTAAGCCAACTCAGCTCTCTGGCGGCATGAGACAACGTGTTGCCCTTGCTCGCACTCTGATGCAAGACAAGCCTCTGGTTCTGATGGATGAGCCTTTCTCTGCGTTGGACGCGGTTACTCGCCATAAGTTGCAGACCTTGTCTGCCGAATTACTGAAAGATAAGACCGTTGTTCTTATTACCCACGACCCACAAGAAGCGGTGCGATTAGCTCACCAACTCTATGTACTGCAAGGTACGCCTGCGCAAGCTCAGCACTTGGTTGTTCCGGATTCCAAGCCACCACGAGTTCTCGATGGAGAGTGCGCCGCGCTTCAACAAGCGATTTTGGATCAATTGGAGAAAGACTATGAGTGATATGACTCAGTACAACTCCGTTTCGGCACGTATTGGTAAAAAAGAACGCGTGACCCATCAAGCTCTGCGCTTGGTAATCAGCACTGCGGTGATCTTGGGATTGTGGCAGTTGGTTGTGGTGGTATTCGACATGCCAGGCTTCATCTTACCTTCACCAATTGAAGTGCTGGATAGATTGGTCACTCGTTACGATATCCTGCTCAAACATACTTGGGTTACTGCGCAAGAGATCTTACTTGGCTTGGCGCTTGGATTATCGATGGGTTTGCTGTTCGCATTGCAAATGCTGATGTTTGAGCCGCTGAAGCGTTGGTTACTGCCTATTCTGATTGCTAGCCAAGCGATCCCTGTGTTCGCCATCGCGCCAGTGCTCATGCTTTGGCTGGGTTACGGTATTGCATCGAAAGTCGTCATGGCAGCGATCATCATCTTTTTCCCCGTCACGACATGTTGCTATGACGGCTTACGCAATACACCAACAGGTTACCTCGATCTTGCCAAGACCATGGGCGCGTCTAAATGGCAGTTACTTCGTCATATTCAATTGCCAGCCGCACTACCAACTTTAGCTTCAGGTATTCGTGTTGCCGTCGTTATCGCGCCAATTGGAGCAGTGGTCGGTGAGTGGGTAGGTTCAAGTGAAGGCTTGGGTTATCTGATGCTCCAAGCTAACGCTCGCATGATCATTGATGAGATGTTTGCGGCGCTGTTTATCCTCGCCGTGCTGTCTATCTCACTCTACTTCATCACCGATAAATTATTGAAAAAAGCCATCCCTTGGGAAAGCAAATAATTACAGAAAATAACCAAAGAAAATTGGGAAAGAAAAGGAAGAACCCCGTGAATAAAAACAAACTTATGAGCGCTGCTGCTCTACTCGCTTCAGTGGTATCAACCAACGTGCTTGCCGCTGAAAAAGAGATGACACTGATGTTGGATTGGTTCGTCAATCCAAACCATGGTCCTATCGTGATTGCCAAAGAGCGCGGTTACTTCAAAGAACAAGGTTTGAAGGTCAACATTCAAGAGCCTGCAGATCCAAGTACGCCACCTAAGTTGGTCGCTGCTGGCAAGGTCGACATGGCGATTTCTTACCAACCGAGCCTAACTATCGATGTCGCGGCGGGTTTGCCATTAATCCGCTCTGCGACTTTGATTGCTACGCCACTCAACACACTGATGGTGTTGGACAACGGTAAGAATGAAAACCTTGGCGACTTGAAAGGAAAGAAGATCGGTATTGCGATCGCAGGCAACGAAGAAGCAACAATCGGCACCATGCTAGCTCAAGAGAACGTGAAGTTTTCTGACGTACAAATCATCAACGTAGGTTGGGCGCTGTCTTCGTCTCTTGCGTCTGGCAAGGTGGATGCGATTTGGGGCGGTCTACGTAACTTCGAAACCAACCAACTGGCACTAGAAGGTTATAAAGCTAAGGCCTTCTTCCCTGAAGAACACGGCGTGCCAGCGTATGACGAGTTAGTCTTCGTAGCCAATGCAAAAACCTACGACAAAGAAGCCATCAAAGCATTCAACAAAGCACTAGAGCAAGCGACCACTTACATCGTTAACCATCCAAAAGAATCTTGGAAAGAGTTTGTGGCTTATTCACCGGACACCCTCAACAACGAGCTTAACCAACGCGCTTGGAACGACACGCTAACTCGTTTCGCTCTTCGTCCATCTGCAGTAGATCTAAAACGCTACGATGATTATGCGCAGTTCATGTATTCACAAAAAATCATCGAAACACTGCCAAAAGCGAAAGATTACGTACCGAGCTTTGACTAATTCTACTGACCTTAGGCTCTAAGCCTAGGGTCTTCTGATAACGAGATACCCATAATGAAATACCAAGATTTGATCGACGCTTGCCACCAAGATTGGCAAGAATACACTGAGCATGCTTTCGTGCAGCAATTGGCGCAAGGCACTCTGGCTCAGCCTTGTTTTCTGCACTACCTAAAGCAGGATTTTCTTTTCCTAAAGCAGTACGCACGAGCTTACGCATTAGCGATCTACAAAGCACGTACTTTGGATGACATGCGCCGTGCCCTACCAAGCGTACATGCATTGCTAGATTCTGAAATCGCCCACCACGTGACTTACTGTGAGCAATGGGGACTGACAGAATCCGACTTAGAAAACGAGCCAGAAGATTTCGGTACGGTAGCTTATACCCGTTACGTGTTGGATGCTGGCATGACGGGCGATCTTGTTGATCTATACGCGGCACTGGCGCCATGCTCTATCGGTTATGCCGTTATCGGTAAGATGCTGATTGAAGATGAAAAGACAGTAATCGAAGGCAACCCATACGCAAGTTGGATCAACCTCTACGGTGGTGAAGAGTTCCAATCTGGTGTCGCAAAAGGTGCTGAACACTTTAACCAGTTATTGGCGGAAATCGATATAAACAGCCAACGCGGTCAAAACCTGATTCAGGTATTCAAAACCGCAACGCGTATGGAAGTGGCATTCTGGCAACAAGGTCTGAACGCTCAGTAAGATTAATCGGAGAGTCTCATGTTAATTGAACAAATCACCCAAGCATTAACCGCAGTACGCCAGCAAAAGCCGTTAGTCGTCAACATCACTAACTACGTGGTGATGAATAACACAGCAAACGCACTATTGGCTATCGGCGCTTCTCCAATCATGGCGCACTCCAAGCAGGAAATGGCAGAGATGATGTCGTTCGCGGGCTCACTGGTTATCAACATTGGTACCTTAGACAGCGTTTGGACACCTCGTATGAGCTATGCCGTAGAGCAAGCCAATGCCAATGGTAAAATCGTTATACTCGACCCAGTCGGTTGCGGAGCAAGCTCACTACGTACAGAGACATCACGTGAAATCGCACGCCTTGCAAACAAGTTAATCATTCGTGGTAATGCGTCCGAAAGCATTGCTCTCGCTGGTGAGCAAGCACAAAGCAAAGGTGTAGATGCACTCGACAGTAGTGATGCAGCCCTTGGGGCGGCTCACTTCTTAGTTGAAGAATACGGAGCGAGCGTGGTGATCTCCGGCGAAACTGATTACATCGTGACAAAAGAGCAAACCGTCCAGCTGAATAATGGTCACGAGATGATGCCTTACGTAACGGGCATGGGCTGCACACTAACGGCACTGACTGGCGCTTTCGCAGCAATCGGCGACGAAACGGGCCTTGCTGCGGCAGCGGTGCTTGGCGTTGTGGGTGAAATTGCGGCTGAGCAAGCGCGAGGGCCAGGTAGCTTGCAAATGCATCTTTTGGATGAGCTTTACCAACTGGATGAAGAAACACTGGCAACACGCCTTAAATTACAAGTGAGATAAATCGCTTCTCAATGCTTTAAACGCCTCTCACTCCAACGAAAGTGGGAGGCGAAAGGAAACACAATGAACGCCTATCGTTTGTATTTGGTCACCGACGACCAACAAGATTTAGCCACACTAAAACGTGTCGTGAGAAAAGCCGTGGAAGGTGGCGTGACCATGGTACAAGTCCGCGAAAAACACGGCGATGTGCGTGCGTTTATCGAACGTGCTCAAGCCGTCAAAGACATCCTTAAAGATACCGATGTTCCTTTGATCATCAATGACCGCGTAGATGTCGCACTGGCTGTCGATGCTGATGGGGTTCACCTCGGGCAATCAGACATGCCCGCAACTATCGCTCGTGAGTTGATTGGACCAAACAAAATCCTCGGCTTATCCATCGAAAATGAAGAGCAGCTTGCAGAAGCGGACTCTCTGCCGATTGATTACATCGGTTTGAGCGCGATCTTCGCGACGCCAACCAAAACCAACACCAAAAAACATTGGGGTATTGATGGTTTGAAGATGGCGCTGAACACCACGCCCTTACCAATCGTCGCGATTGGTGGCATCAACGAAACCAACATTCCTGCCCTGAGTGCGACAGGTGTGCATGGTTTGGCTTTGGTTTCTGCCATTTGTCATGCAGAAAACCCAACCAAAGCAGCAGAGTACTTACTTTCTCTGATGGATTAAGGCCCCAACGCTTAAGGATGAGCGCCTTTACCCTCCGGATAAATGTCATCAATTCATCACTCAACCTTCATTCTCTCGTCAAATTGACAGAGCGTTGATAAGTTTTTCACGCCAGATAACGTAAGATAAGCCCCTTATTTTCACGTGGTTGAATAACCCTCAATAAAAACAAAACGCTCTCAATGAAAACCAAAAAATATGGATTGATGATGCTCGCCTTGTTTGTTCTTGGCATCATCCCAATGTCGCTGTTTGGCTCTTATCACAATCTCACTTCACAGGTGCCTGAAAGTCTGGGTATTACTTTTACTTTGCTCACAGATTCTGCTGGTAGCAAAGGTTTTTTAATTACGTTAACACTGCTACTGCTTTCTTTATTTCGCTTTAAACCAAGTCGCATTGAGTGGATACAAAAACTCTCAATGTTAGGGTTGTTACTGGTGATTGGTTTTGCCAGCAAAACGGGGCTAAAACTGATGACAGAAAGCCCGCGTCCCTACGCCGAACTGCTTGCTGCAGAGCAATTGATTGAGCACCCAGAAGCGTTTTATCAGTTGGATACAAAGCAGCAAGCCAACGTAATTAACCAGATTTCTGAACACGTCAGTGATTGGCGAACGCGCCATTGGCAAGGCGAGAAAGACTATTCTTTCCCATCCGGCCATACGATTTTCGTTTCGATTTGTTTGGCTTTCTTTGGTGGTTTGTTCTTACAGAACAAGTGCTATATCTCTGCACTGTCATTGTGGATGTGGGGAATGAGCGTCGCATATAGCCGCTTATGGCTGGGCATGCATCGCCCTGAAGATTTAATAGGCTCGGTCTTGTTTGTCGCGATTGTATTTACTTTACTCCCGACATTTCAGATTAAGAAACAGATGCCGTTTGTTTCTCTCGCTTCGCGCTAATGTGAACGATGACTAGATAAAAAGAAGCCAGCGATTCGCTGGCTTCTTGCTTTCAATCGCTACTTTTTTCTAGCCATTTCTTGGTGGTTCAAACGCTGTTAGTTCTAATTCTGGGCCAGTGTATTTTTCAATACGAACCAGTGCCGAGTTCGCCGCACAGCCGTTTGCAAGTCGAGAGGTCGGAATATCCAACGTTAACACGTTACAACCGCCGTTCTTACAAATGCCGGTTTTAGGATCCAAATCCGGCCAACCGCCTTCATGAATACACACTGAACCTTGCTTGATTCGGTCAGTCACTTCTGCACCAACCAATACTTGGCCACGGTTGTTAAACGCACGAACTAGATCGCCCGTTTTAATACCACGCGCTTTCGCATCTTCAGGGTGAATCCAAATAGGTTCACGGTTTGCAATTGCGTACTCTTCGCGAATCTTCGCGTAGTTGAATTGGCTGTGTAGACGATGCGCTGCGTGCGCGGTCATTAGCTGCAACTCGCCATCTTTCGCAGTACCCGTGTACTCGGTTGGTGCCATCCACGTTGGATGTGGAGGACAGTCTTCCAACTGATAGCCTTCAATGGTTTTCGAGAAGATTTCGATCTTACCACTTGGTGTACCGAGTGGATTCATGATCGGGTCTTCACGGAAATCTGCGTAACGAACAAACTGTGCGTTCTTCTCGTTCCACTTCATCTCGATCAGTTGGTTATCTTCCCAGAACTTGCTGAAGTTCGGCATTGCTACGCGAGAGCCACGGCCACCTTGTTGCGCCGCCTTGTAGAAGCCGTACAGCCATTCCATTTCGGTTTTGCCTTCGGTGTATACGTCACGGCCACCCGGAGCTAGCATCTCTGCCATGTCCGCGAATACATCGAAGTCATTACGCGCTTCACCTTGCGGCTCAACCACTTGCTTCATTGGCACCAAGTGTTGGTTACTGTAGTCACCCGTCATCGTTAAGTCGTTACGCTCGAACGATGTGGTGATTGGCAGAACAATGTCCGCGTGCTTCGCAGCCGCCGTCCAGTAAGGCTCTGAAATCACGATCAGCTCAGGCTTTTGCCACGCTTTGATCAGACGGTTGGTGTCTTGGTGGTGAGTAAAGTTCGCACCACCTGCCCACCAAATCATCTTGATGTCCGGGAACGTCAGTTCATGACCGTTATGATGGTAGGATTGACCTGGGTTTTCCAACGCCTCGACAATACGCGCCACAGGGAAGCTTTGCACCGCGCCAGACACCGCCCAGTCGTTCCCCGCAGAAGAGCCGCCACCCAGCGATGCCGAAATCGCAGGAAGTACGCCAGCATCACGAGCAGGGTTACCACCGTTTGAGTAGTGATAAGAGAAACCAAAACCACCGCCCGGTAAACCGATTTGACCCAACATCGTTGCCAGTGTAACCAGCATCCAGTGACGCTGCTCACCGTATTGTTGGCGCTGCATGCCCCAACCCGCCATCAGCATGGTGCGGTTTTTACTGAAGATGTCAGCCAGTAGCTCAAGTTGCTTCGCAGGTACGCCACAGATTTGTGATGCCCATTCTGCTGATTTTTCTACGCCGTCTTCTTCGCCCATCAGGTACGCTTCAAACTTGTCGTAACCTGCGGTGTATTTATCGAGGAAGGCTTTATCGTGCTTACCTTGTTTCACCAAGGTGTGTGCGATACCCATCATCATTGCCACGTCGGTCATTGGGTGAGGAGCAATCCACTCCGCATTCTCGCCAAAGAATTCAATGGTTTCAGAACGAATAGGGTCAATCGCAATAACCGTCTTGCCTGATTTTTTCAATTGATGGAAGAATTCAAGACCAGCACAGTCTGTTGAGCTCCACGCGATTTTTAGAGTGTTGATCGGGTTTAAGCCCCAAAGCACAACCACATCGCTGTACTCTAGTACCACTGGGTACGTGGTTTGCTGCTCGTATACTTCGATAGAGCCCACAACGTGCGGCATGATGACCTGCGCAGCACCCGTTGAGTAGTCACCCAAGTGGCCTGAATAGCCACCCGCCATGCTCATGTAACGTTGCAGTAAGGTTTGTGCTTTGTGCAGCACGCCACTTGAACGCCAGCCGTAAGAACCAGCAAACACAGAAGCCGGGCCATATTCTTTACGAATGCGCATGTGCTGCTCGTGTATCAGCTTGTAAGCTTCATCCCAAGACACCCGTACAAATTCATCGCTGCCACGAACTCCTTCGGGAGCTGATGGGTTTGCCAAGTAACCTTTGCGAACCATTGGGTACTTAACACGCGCTTTAGTGTGCACTTGGTCAGGACCGGTGCTTTGTAGGCTGTTTGGTACCGTTTGTGGCAATGCGTTCGTGGTTGAAACCAGCTTACCGTCTTGCACTTCACACAGCATTGGGCCCATGCGGCCCGCTGTCAAAATGCCCTTGCCACGCTGGTTTGAAGACGCAACAGACATAGGTGCAAATGAAGTGAATGCCATTGCACCAGCCGCCATACCAGTGCCTTTTAGAAATCCGCGACGGGTCATATTAGTCATAATCTTATCCTTCTATTTATCGTTAGTGACCAACCACATCTTTCGCGTGGTGCTGGAAGAACTTGGTTAGAATTTCTAGGTTCTCGGCTGAAATATCAGTTCGATCACCCATACTTTTCGCTACCGGTCCCCATGCATTCACTGTGAAGTGATTTGAAGGAATTTTCGCGTGACAAGTTGCACAGTAAACGTTGTCCAACTCTTCTGCGTATGACCATACTGGTTCAAGCGTGTCAACAACTGGAGAATCAATAGCGCCAGTTAGAGAAACCGCGCGCCATTCGTTGCCGTAAACATCTGCCTCAAATTCACCAGTTTCAAGCGCTTGTTGGCCTTGCTCTGTTAGCGTTGCTACGATGGCACGTTGACCTTCTCCCATGTAAAGCACTTGCTCTGCGCCTTTCATTTGGAATGCGTTCAACTTAACAGTGCGGTTGTCGCCTTCAGAGCTGATTACTTCCAACTTCGTCGTTGGGTTAATTTTACCCATCTCACCCATTGCGATTTCAGTCACAGGGTAAACGACTTTGGCACCAGGTGATGTTTTTGTGGTGAAGCTCATCAACGTTTCAAATGCCTTGCTGTCTAGCTCTGCTTCTGGTGCAAAGTGCGCCACACCTTTATGACAATCGATACACGTTTGATCGTTTGCTTTCGCGTAAGCGTGCATCTTCGCCGCATCACGTGATTGCTCAAACTCTTCCATTGCATCGAAATCATGACACGAACGACACGTCGCTGAATCATTTTCACGGAACTGAGCCCATACCGTTTCAGCCATATCTTTACGATGTGCTTCATATTTCTCTGGCGTGTCGATCTTACCTGTCACAAATTCATGGTAGATATCTTTCGACGCGCGAATTTTGGTGATCAGGTAATCCATTGGTTCTTGAGGAATATGACAGTCAGAACATTCCGCGCGAATGCCTTTCGCATTACTGAAGTGCACTGAGCCTTGGTACTCTTTGTAAGGGGTTTCCATAGAGTGGCACGAGAGACAAAATTCAGTATCTGAGGTGTAATGCATTACTACCGCACTCCCCCCCAAAGTTAACCAGCCCACACCAATGCCGGCAGCAACCAGCAGGGCAACATATCGTTTTTTTATTGACATAATTAGCAACACTTCCAAATAAAATGTAATTATAGGTCGCAAGTTACTACTTTATGGGTAGTCCTCTCTTGATCCACATCATTTCCGTGTTGCTCTGTATGCCTCAAGTATGAAATTTTGTTATTTGCATCTCAAAGATGAATATATGGCAATAATCCATTACCCAGCCAACTATTCACCACATAAATCACTTTTATGAATGCAACTATTTGATTAAACAGATAAGAGGATGAGAGACTGAATCTCCACATTGATGCAGTAAGGACACGCATGTCAGTTTATATCGAGACGCACAGAAGCCAATTAAGACCCATCAAAGCCAGTGACTGGGAACTCTTTCAACGATTACTCTCCGAACAAGAGGTTATTGCGCTCTGTTTCGATCGTCCCAGCGAAACAGAAATAAGAGAAAAATTTGCTTCGCGATTATTACCATGGACCCCAAATTGCCAGCATTGGCTTTGCCTTGTAATACTCGATAAGCAATCTGAACAACCCATCGGCATCACTGGCTTTGCTATTGAAAACGGTAAGGCAGAGGTAGGTTACTTACTTTTGCCGGAATTTCATGACCAACAGTTTGGAACAGAAACTCTTCAAGCGCTTCTATACTGGGCAACCTCGACACATAACATCAACCACTTTTCCGCGACGGTCACTGAAGGCAATATTGCGTCAGAACGTGTCCTGATAAAATGTGGTTTCGAACTCATTGAGGTCATTCCAGACGCATACCAAATTGGTGGCAAACCCTACGCCGATAAAATCTACTCACTACAAAAATAAGGACGTATTTTGAATAAAGTAGTCATCATTACCGGCGCAAGCCGAGGCATTGGAGCCGCAGCGGCGAAAAAGCTGGCCGAGCAAGGCTATCGCGTTTGCGTTAATTACCGCACTCAGCAAGAGGCCGCCGACCAAGTTGTGGCAGAAATACAAGCAAACGGTGGCAAAGCGATTGCCATCGCCGCAGACGTAGCCGATGAGAAGCAAGTGCTCTCCTTGTTTGATGAAACAGAACGTGAATTTGGTGCAGTGACGCACTTGGTCAACAACGTTGGCATCCTATTTACTCAATCGCCTTTGTCAGAAATCAGCTTGGAACGCTTTCAGAAAGTAATGAACACCAATGTGAATAGCTGTTTTCTCTGCTGTCGAGAAGCGGCGAAGCGATTCAGTGCAGGCGGTGCAATTGTGAATGTCTCCTCTGGAGCGTCGCGCTCAGGCGCGCCATTTGAGTATGTCGATTACGCCACATCAAAAGGCGCGATGGATACCTTAACTAAAGGGCTCTCGCTAGAGTTGGCAGAGCGCAATATTCGCGTCAATGGCGTTCGACCTGGTTTCATTTACACTGATATGCATGCCGACGGCGGAGAACCAAACCGAGTAGATAGACTCAGCCCTCAAATTCCTCTTAAACGCGGTGGCACGGTAGAAGAAGTGGCAAATGCGATCGCTTGGCTATTAAGTGACGAAGCCTCTTATGTCACAGGATCATTTATCGATATTGCAGGGGGCAGATAGAATGCAAGTCCATATCCGACAAGCGATTCCCGATGATTTAGACGGAATTTTTCAGCTTAATTTTCAAATTAATTCACTGCATTTTGCGAATGCGCCAGAAGCCTTTGTTGCGCCTTCAGAAGCTGACCGTGAATTTCTTGCACAAGCACTAGAGAACAAAGAGCGACTCTTTTTGATTGCCGAACGCGAACAGCAAATTCTCGGCTTCTTAACCGCGATGATCACCCAAAACGACACCGTCAGTTTTCTGATCAAAGACCCAATTTGTCGCGTGGGAACAATTGTTGTCGATGAAGCGCAAAAGCAGCAAGGAATCGGCCGCCAACTGCTCCAAGCCTGTGAGCAATGGGCGCGCGATGCCAATGCCACACAAGTTCGATTGGAAGTGATGGAATTCAATCAGCCAGCACAGCGCTTTTACGATAATCAAGGTTTTAAAACTAACTCACGCATTATGCTGAAACATTTGTAACGATAAAGACAATTAAGCGCTTTTCACGACTAAACCCACCTAAATCGCATTTATCGATGCAATTTACCCCCCTGATTTTAGAAAAAGACGATATGATGTGCGGATAAGGAGATTCGAACATGATTTATCTTTTCGATTGGGGGAACACCTTGATGGTAGATTTCCCTCACGCACAAGGAAAAATGTGCGATTGGGAACACGTAGAAGCAGTTCCTCAAGCCAGAAAAACACTGGCAATACTTTCCCAAAATCATCCCATCTACATTGCGACCAGTGCATCTGATTCCAACATGGAAGAGGTTCAGCGTGCATTTGTTCGCGTCGACTTAGACCAATACTTAAATGGCTATTTTTGTTTTGCCAACCTCGGTATCGCTAAACACCAACCTGAGTTTTATCTCGCCATCGCAAAACAGTTAGGGGTTAACGCGAGTGGAATAACCATGGTTGGCGATTTACCTCACAAAGATATTTACCCTGCGATGAAAGCGGGCGTAAACACAATTTGGTTTAACCCAACGGGCGCTGATGCACCAGCCGAAGCCATTCCTAACCAAATTCGTTGTTTATCTGAGCTTATCCCCTAACCGTTACTAACCTGCACTAATCAAGGAAGATGAATGCAAATCAGATCCATCAAGGTGAGCGATATCGCGCGCTTCACCGCGCTGTGGAATCGAGTGTACTCCGAAGGGGAATTTTTGATTTCTCCTGCACCCGATAACGCAACGCTTCGCAGAATCCTGCAACGTGTGGAAAACGAGTCCATCCCTCAGTTTGTCGCGTTTGACCGCCAAAAACTTATCGGTAGTGTTGAAATCTACCCAGCTGAGATGTGCGGTTACGAAAGAGGGCAACGCCTTCGCGTCGGTATTCTTGGTATTCACATCGACAAAAACTACCGAGGCAAAGGATTGGGGCGGAAACTATTGGCAGTCGCGATCGCACGTGGTTGGGAATTTGGTTACGACCAAATCGCACTCTACGTATACACAACCAACACACCAGCGATTGCTTTATATGAACGGTTTGGATTTGAACATCAGGGGGAACTTGGGGAAGTGACCTTGCCAAATGGTAAAGTCTTGATGAGTCAAAAAATGGTATTGTATAAAGCGCAAAGCCCTTCGAAAAACCCCGATTTGTAGACTCACGATAACCGTTGTTCGCAACACTTATTCGGGATTAACACCCTTGAGTCACATACCCTCGAACAATTGAATCGTTAGAGGCTTGATTCACGTAGTAGAAATAGCATGCTTCTTCTGCCAGTGTGTAACCTTGCGGCCAAATGTACACCACGCGATCAACACCCGATTTATCTAAGAACTGATAATCAGGAATAGCGACAAAATGAGCACTGTTTGGGTGCTGCTGACCGATGATGCAAAAATCACTGCCTTTGCACGGCACGTCAATTTTCGAATAACCTCTGGCTGGTAGATCGATTTCTAACAAAGCTCGAATACTATCGGCACTCGCTTCTGGCATGCCTTTGCGTGTTTTGACATGTCGGTCAATGTAGTGAACGTGCTCTTGGCCGTAAGCGTTATCAATCACTGATTGAGCATGAAAGAATTTGAGAGCCGTACCCAAAGAAGACTGAGAACTGTGCAGCATCGCAGCGTATGCTTGGCGATGAATATCGAGTAGTACTGGTAAAGCAGCTAATGCGATGAAAGCCAAAGTGGTAAGCACTATGGTGATTTCCATCAGCGTAAATCCATTTGATTTCACGTTTCTTATCTCAACTAGCCCAAGACAATAGCCCCACATCCATGTGAGACCGAGCCAATGTATCGCCAATTTCTTACGATTAAAGGCTTAAGGGGTAAGAAGAGACAAACACCACTCAAACTTGAGAACAGCAGCCAAAGAGCAGTGTAACAAAACGACGCTATGTGTCAGATATTAGACGGTTTTTACTCTCTAGTTACTGAGTAAAGGCACATTATTTCGCACCAGACCACGACGAACATTCGTGCACATTTTGCCAAAACGACGAATCTCATCGAACTGCGGAACAATGCCGCGCTCCATGGCTGACTCCCAATAAGTGACTTCTGAATCGACCATTTCCAACAATTTCTTCGGACAGCCAATGCACTGCCCTTCTGGTCCACATACAAACGTTTCTGGTTCATAAATTGGTAGTTCCGCTTTTACTTGCTCGATGATGCTACGCATGGCGGTCATTCGATCTGGCTTTACCTTCATCATTCTGCTCCACGGATTAAGATGAAGCAGATTGTACCCACTGATACGCAAATGTCCCTACCCAATTTAGGTATATTCTGTTTGAATCGATTTCTTTATCGTCAGATCCGGCTTTTTAACCACCAAATACACCGCCGTAGCTGCCAGTACGAAACCAGAAATCCCCATCCAATCAAATGACTCTCCAAACGCGAGCCAAGCCTGAATCGCCGTCGTTGGCGGCACCAGGTAGAATACAGAAGCTACGCTCGATGCAGCACCGTTCTTAACCATGTACAGCAGCAGTAGAATAGCTACACAAGAGAGCACGACGACCAACCACAACACAGTCAAAATAAACTCCAGTTCCCACTGCACTTGCATGGTTTCAAACTGCATCGCAACGGGCAGAAACATGACGAGCGCGGCCAAATATTGCACCGTCGCACCACCCACCATATCCACTTGTTGGCAATGTTTTTTCTGATAAAGCGTCCCTAGCGTGATACCAACCAAAGCCAACAAACACAAACCAATGGCCAACACTTTATGCTGCTCGGATTGCCACTCCATTTTGCCCATCAACACCATAGCGATACCGACAAAACCAAGAGCCAAACCCAACCATTGCGAGGGTTTAAATTCCTCACGAACAAACACCACCAGCAAAGCCGCGGTTAAAATCGGTTGAATACCCACCAGCAACGAACTCAACCCCGCAGGCATACCTAAGGCGATAGCGAAATAAGTACCGCCCAGATAGAAACCGTGGATCAATGCACCAACCACACAGCTGTGCCATAAATCTTTTCCTGTCGGCAACCTTCTACGCAATACCGCCACAAGAACCAAAAACAATAAGACATTGAATGCCATACGGATAGAAAGTAGTGTCGCTGGCTCGGCATATTGCAAACCAAAACGCGCACCAACGAATCCAGAAGCCCAAAGGATGACAAATACAAAAGGGATGGCTCGGATTAACATGATCGCCTCACTCACGCTTGTTTTATGTTTTGAGATACTGCTAATGTAATTAGGTACAGTGTTTTCAAAAAGTGACAGATGGAAGTGTTTTTATGGGTACAGATTTATTGGGAAGCGGTGAAGGGAATAAGTACCTCGTGGTGGAAAAACACCTCAAACAAGCCATCAGTGGTGGCGTTTATCAGGCGGATGATCGACTGCCCTCCATTCGCTCGTTGAGCCAAGAATTAAACGTCAGTAAAAATACCGTGATTCGTGCGTATCAAGAGCTGGAAGCACAAAACTTGGTGTACTCGGTTCCCAAATCGGGTTATCGAGTTAAAGTCGCTTTGCCGACCTCTCGCTCAATTCCGGATCCGACTCGCGTGGATTTGCTCTCGATCTGCAAAGAAATCCTTACTTATCCTGAATACCAAGAGCGTTTGCCTACCGGTTCTGCCCACCCAAACATTGACTCTCCCGCGATCAAAAGCTTGTACGCCGAGATCGGCCGCCACAGCCGCCAGCAAACGCATGTACCGAGCCATTACCAATTACCACCCGGTGATCACCTCTTAATCAAACAACTAGCGAAAATCACACAAGATTTGGGCACGCCAGCCAAGTTGGATGAGATCATGGTGACGCACGGCGCGCAACAAGCCATTAGCCTAGCGCTGCGCGCAACGACACAAAAAGGCGATATCGTCGCGGTGGAGTCCCCTTGCTATTTTGGCAACTTATTGATGCTAGAATCACTCGGCCTCAAAGTGGTGGAAATTCCGAGTTGCCCACGCGACGGTATGTGCCCCGAAGCCTTAGCAAAAGCAATGGCGACATGGGACATAAAAGCGATAATCGTAACGCCAAACTTCACCAACCCTACTGGTGCCATGATGCCGCTAGAAAAGCGCCAGCGATTGCTCTTGGCATCTGGCAATATTCCTATTATCGAAGACGATGTGTTTGGCGGGTTAAGCTATGACAAGCCGTTACCAAGCTTGAGATTGCTCGATGACAAGCAACGCGTAATTTACGTGAATTCGTTATCCAAAACGCTCGATTCGCGTTTGAGAATTGGTTGGATGTTGGCGGGGCGATATCGAGATCAAATTGAGCAATATCTACTGTGTGAGAACATGGGCAGTTTGAACCTGATGCAATCCGCCGTGGCAACGTTTCTAACGTCAGGCAAGTATCGAACGCATACTGCGCGAATGGGACGGGTGTATCAAAACAACATGCGCCGATTTATCCAGATGCTTCATCAATACTTGGATGAATACGAATCTCTAAAAAATCGATACCAGATCAACGCCGTGCAAGGTTCGTTCTTGCTTTGGTTGCGACTGCCCGAAGACACGGACAGCTATGCGTTGTATCAAGCATGCAATAAGCACAGAATCAGCCTACTTCCCGGCACCGTATTTGGCACTCAAGGGCAATATCGGCATTGCGTACGCCTCAGCGTGGCAAACTTTGGTCATGAAACCGATTGGAGTCACGCGATGCAAACACTGGCAAAATTGATAGCAAAGCATGTCTGTTAACTCGCTCTTAATAAATGAACTTATGCCCACAAACGCAAACAGGTAACAACAAGAAACTCCACGCAAAGGTGGAGTTTTTTCGTATCGTTATCGCCCTCAGTGCGACTTAATTTGCCACATTCTCGCGACGTTTTCGGCTAAATTGGCAACGTTGACGTCGGCCTCTTTCATGGCCTCAGGTAAGCTCATCGCCCTTGGTACACAAGCAAACACCGCATCAATACCGCACTCATAAACCGCCTGATAGTTGTCACCCACGCAGCCTGCTAATGCAATGACTGGTAAATCAAACTGCTTTGCCACCTTAGCAACGCCCATCGGCGTTTTACCATGTGCGGTTTGATGATCGATTCGACCCTCACCTGTGAATACGATATCCGCATCCGCAACATGCTGAGCAAGCTTAACCGTTTCTAGCACAATCTGAATTCCCGGTTGCAAACGTGCTGGCGTGTACCCGAGCAAGGCCGCTCCCATACCACCAGCAGCACCCGCCCCTTCACGAGTCAGTACGTGCTTACCCGTCGCTTGTTCCGTCAACTCGCCAAACTTGCGCAATGCGTTATCGAGCAGAGTGACGTCTGACGCTGTCGCTCCCTTTTGCGGGCCAAAGATAGCCGACGCGCCTTTGTCGCCACAGAGTGGGTTATCAACATCGCACGCTACCAACACTTCGCAAGCAGCTAAGCGCGGGTCAAGACCAGAAATATCGATGGACGCAAGCGCCGCTAACCCGCCTCCATTTGGGGTAATTGCATGGCCAGATTCATCAAGAAACGCCACCCCCAACGCGGTCAACATGCCCACGCCACCATCATTGGTAGCGCTGCCGCCCAAACCAATGATTAAACGTTGAATGCCTCTGTCTAGCGCGTGTTTGATCAGCTGTCCGGTACCAATGCTACTGGTCAGTTTTGGGTCGCGAGCGTCACTCGGCACAAGGTGTAGCCCACTGGCCTCCGCCATTTCAATAACCGCAGTTTCGCCGTCGCCGAGGATGCCATAAAACGCTTCAACATCATTCCCTAATGGCGCGGTCACTGTTGTGAAGACTTGTTCGCCTTGAGTTGCATCTATCAAAGATTGAACCGTGCCTTCGCCACCGTCTGCGACCGGAACCGTAACAAACTCAGCATCATGCCATACGCGAGCAAGACCCGTTTTGATCGCCTCGCTCACTTGTTTGGCGGTTAAGCTTTCTTTAAATGAATCAGGTGCAATTACCACTTTCATACGTATTTCCAGAGACTTATAAGAGAACGAGGCTCAAAATGTACACTAATGCCATTGCCGTGACACCTTGAGCGAGCGTAGCCATGGTTTGCGCGCGGTACGCTAGGCCCACCGACATGCGACTAAACTGCGAAACTACCCAGAAGAAACTGTCGTTTGCATGAGAAACCGTCATCGCACCTGCACCGATCGCCATCACCGTTAATACGCGGCCCATTTCTGAATCGAGCCCCAATTGCGTGAGCATAGGCGCAACCAAAGCCGATGTGGTCACCAATGCAACCGTTGATGAACCTTGCGCCGACTTTAGCGCAGCCGCAACGATAAATGGCATGAAAATACCCACGCCCAGCGCCGATAGCGTCGTACCTAAGTATTCACCTAGCGGCGTTGCTTTTAATACCGCGCCAAAAGCACCACCCGCACCGGTAATCAAAAGAATAGGCGCAGCAGCCGTAATACCTTGGCTGATTCGCTCGCCAAATTCTTCAATCTTGTTGTCTGACTTGAGTAGGCGAACAGAAAGGAACAGGCCAATCACCAATGCCGTTAGTGGCTGTCCTAAGAAAGTCAGAACATCAAACACAAAACCTTCGCCCAGCGGTAGGCTTGGGAATTTCGCGATAGAGCCAAAACAGATCAATAAGATTGGAACAAAAATAGGAGCGAATGCTTGGCTCGCCGTTGGCAATTTGCCGTAAGACGCTTTGAGTGCTTGCCAATCTTGCTGAATTTCTTCTGCGGCTTCAATGCCATCTGGTTCAACATGTTGGAATCGGTTCGCCCACAACATCCCCGCTAACGCCGCAACCGCTGCAACAAACACACCCACACCAATCACTAAACCAAGGTTAGATTCCAGGCCTAAGTTACCCGCAGCGGCAATCGGGCCAGGAGTTGGCGGCACAAACGTGTGCGTTGCGTATAGGCCAGTTGCCAACGCCACACTCATCGCAACGCTTGAGGTTTTTAAACGCTTCGCGAGTGATTCTTTGAGCGAGTTCAGAATGACAAAGCCTGAATCACAAAATACCGGAACAGAAACGATGTAACCTATGATACTCATGGTCAATGTTGGGAAACGCTCACCCAACACTTTGATGACCGTATCGGCCATGGTGATCGCCGCACCACTTTTTTCCAAAATAACACCAATGATAGTACCTAAAACGATAACCAAACCAATGTAACCAAGGATGCCGCCAAAGCCAGAAGCAATGGTTTTGGCAATGCTATCTGCCGGTAAGCCGTAAGCAAATGCCGCAAGGAACGCCGCGATGATCAGCGCTAAAAAGGGATGTAATTTGAATTTGGTGGTCGTGAGCACAATAAATGCGATCACCCCGAGCAGGATTAATATAAGGTTCATGATAACTCCATTTATTCTTATTTTGCTGAGCGAGTCCGTGTTGGCTCACTCAACATGTAGGGACGCATGAATTATTAATCGTTTGCTTTAGAATTCCTTTAGGCGGAGTGACAAATGATGTGGTCAAAAAATGACGCGTATTGTGCAGATGCACAATATCACGACATTTTTGAGAGCCGAGTCGCAATATAAAGCTCCGCTAACCCCACAAAATTGGTAGTTGGTAGCCCTGTTATCTCGGTGATTTTCTCTAACCGATAGCGCAGAGTGTTCCGGTGAATAAACAGCATTTTAGAGCATTCTGTTACATTGCCATTGCATTCAAACAGTGCATCTAGGGTTTTCAATAATTGCCCAGATTTGTCTTTCTCTTTCAACCGTTTCACACCATCAATAATTTGTTCACCTTGCCAAATATCCGCCAACGGCGCTAACAAAACAGGCAAACGAAGTTCATCGAACAGGTACTTACGTTTCTCTGGGTAGAACTGCTTGCCAATAGCTAATACCTGCTTCGCACTTTGGTATGACAACGCGACATCTTTAGGCTCATTAAACAGCTGCCCTAGCGCAATGTGAAACGTATGCGAATCGTGATCGCTTAAACGCGACATCAACTTATCAATGCGCTCACTTTCAACTTGGCTATCCCACTGCTTGGCGGAATGACACGGTTTCAACACCACAATTTCATTCACTGAGACAATCGCAACTAGGTTGTTACGCTCTGGGTATTCAAGCAGCTCAACAATATTGCGCACACTCTTCATGCTTTTCGAGGCGGACGGCGTCGAGACTTCAATCACCGTTGCCACCCGTGGTTGAGTAACATCGATAGAAAGACGCATCGCCCAATCTTTCAGCTCTTCATCGGTCAATTTCCCATTGATCCAAGCCAGAATAAACTCTTCGCGATGACGTCTGTCCCACTGAAATTTTTCCACCAGCGCGGCTTGCTCGATTGTCAGTTCAGCGGTCATTTTAACCAGTTTTGCAAAATCTCGGATTTTCTCCGGCTCGCCTGTGACGCCAACAATACCGACCACGTCGCCATGTAATTTCAACAACATATTGATACCGGGTTTGACACCCTGCAACGTCAAACATTGCTGCTCATTAAGCTCTAGCGAATCGCCATGATTCAGCGCCAGTACCGCGCCATCATGCACTTGCCCAACGCGTTTGGGGTCGCCACTGCCAATAATGATGCCTGCTGAGTTCATCACATTCACATTGTGACCAATGATGGACATGGTTCGATCAACAATTTGTTGTGCTAAAGCGTGGTCGAGAATCACCATTTCGAGTTTCCAAATTGACCGTTTAATCACTCAATAAATCACAAATGGCAAACTATCGCGATGCTGCGGTTCTAAATAACGGAAGCAGCTCAAAGCATTATCCAATTAACCACACTTAAAAAGAGGATTAAACCTTCATTTTTAGCAGAGGGTTATATACTTAGAACAAAGGTTACCAATGCATTCTTCACTGTGCATTGATGCCACTCGTCTACCTACAGAGGAGAGATCAACATGGAGTTACGGAATAAATCGGGGGAAGTTGCAAATATTGCTGATAACCTCACTTTGAAGGAAATCACAGAAATGGGCTACACCGTAGATTTATGCGATGAAGCATTTGCTCCTGGAGAGCATTGGAAAGCGGAAGGTAAAACGCAAGGTATGGGCGAGTATCCAGAGGAGTAAACGTCCTGACGAACCAGCGCAAAAAAGCGCTCCACAAACAGAAAAGCCGAGCGACTTAACGCTCGGTTTTTTACTTCTGAACTTCTTGAATAAACAAGCTCATCTCTTCAAGATAGTTGCCGTTTGAGCATCCCCAGTCGGTGACCTCAATCAACTCAGTAACTAACTGTCCAGACTCATCATCTTGCACTCTCTGCACAAACGCTTCAAAACGTTCCAGTTGCGCCTGACTCTTAACGCCATGCACGGCATATTCTACAAGCAAGCCGTTATAAGTCTGCCAGCGCTGGTCGCCCGCAACATCATTGCTTAAAATCACAGAACATTTTTGTTGAATGCTTTCAACCGCATCATTTCTTGGTGGCGCGACTGTGGAACATCCAACTAAAATCGTACCTACCGCCAATAACGTAACTTTTGTCTTATTTATCATATCGTTTCCAAATGTATCGCCACGATATGGAAATCTTATTACACCTGATAAGGATCATCGATAGCGCACCGCAGATTAATTACTTAATAAACTGTAAACTCCATACCAGTCTTAACACTGCAAGCTCAGAACTCCTATTAACCCACCCAAATGTAAACAAATAGTAAAATCACCTTTACGCGATGCAAAATCGACAAATGAGATTAGCGTTCCTTTCTCGCGGCCAAGCGTGCAATAATCAACTGTCTACATAACGAAACCATTTGAAGGATCAAAATGACCGCAACGGATTATCTCAACGACCTCAATCAACGTTACCTTGCGATTCACCGCACCAAAGAAGATTTCTTTTGGGAAACTTACATGGGGATCAGCGATGACCATGATGGCTCGACGCAAGCACAAACGGCATGGACAAGCTTTTTAAGCAACGCCGAGCAAATTACTGCCATCAAACAACAGCTTGAAGCCGCGGACTCAATTACCGACCCACAAGAGAAACAACAAACCATTACGGGTCTATCTGGTTGGCTGGCGATGTTTGAATCTCACGCTATCGAGGGCGAAAAAGCACAAGCGTTGAAAAATCAGCTCATTGCCTTTGAAGCTGAGTTCTTCGAGAAAAAACAGAACCACGTACAAACATTTACCGATGAGAACGGCGAGCAAGTAGAAGGTTCACTTCCAGTATTAAGCTCAACCATTCGCACCAGCAATCATGAAGAAGTTCGCCAATCGGCTCATCAAGCGTTGCTGAACCTTGAACAATGGCTACTGCAAAACGGCTTTATTGAACTGATCAAACTGCGCAACCAGTTCGCTCGCTCACTGGGTTATGCGACTTTCTTTGATTACTCCGTGCAAAAAACGGAAAAGATGAGCACTGAGCAGCTATTCGAGATTTTGGAAGATTTCGAACAACGCACGCGAGATGCGCACCTAAACAGCTTAGAAAACTTGGCGAAAGAGAAAGGCGCAAGCGCACTAGCAGGCTACAACTTTGTTTACTCATTCGCGGGTAACGTTATGCGTGACCTTGACCCATACGTGCCGTTCTCAAAATCTCTGAGACGCTGGGTAGAATCATTTGGTCGCCTAAATATTGATTACTCTGGCGCGACGCTAACGCTGGATTTACTAGATCGCAAAGGTAAGTACCCGAACGGGTTCTGCCACGGCCCTATCCCTTCTTTCTATAATCAAGGCGAATGGGTCGCAGCGCAGGTGAACTTCACCAGTAATGCCAAACCAGACCAAGTGGGCAGTGGCTACGATGGCATTAACACGCTGTTCCACGAAGGCGGCCACGCAGCACACTTTGCGAACGTAAAAATGAACGCGCCTTGTTTCTCGCAGGAGTTTTCGCCGACGTCAATGGCTTATGCAGAAACTCAGTCGATGTTCTGTGATAGCCTGTTAACCGATGCCGATTGGCTAAAACAGTACGCACTGGATGATGAAGGGAATTCTGTTCCTGATGAGATCATTCAAGCGATGATCAACAGTCGTCAGCCATTCAAAGCTTATGAAGAACGTAGCATCTTGGTTGTGCCGTACTTTGAACGCGCGTTATATCAACTGAGCGATGACGAGTTAATGCCAGAACGCATCACTAAGCTGGCTCGCGATTGTGAAAAACAGATCCTTGGTTTGGAATGCAGCCCTCGCCCACTGATGGCGATTCCACATTTGCTATCCGACGAAGCGGCGTGTGCGTATCAAGGTTATCTACTCGCGCACATGGCGGTGTATCAGACCCGTGCATACTTCCTTGAGAAGTTTGGTTACCTGACGGATAACCCAGAAATTGGCCCACTGCTGGCAAAACACTACTGGCACGCAGGCAATCACTTGTCGCACAACGAAACCATTGTCAGCCTGACTGGCGAAGGCTTCAATGCCAAATACCTTGCAGACGTGTGTAACCTGTCGCCAGAACAGGCATGGGAAGTGCAGCAGAAGAAAATCGACTCACTTGCGACGCGAGAGCGAGTACCAGTCGCTTCACTGAACGCCGCGATTAAAGTCGTCGACGGCAGTAAAGAGCTGGCAAGCAACACCATCTCTGACGAACAAATGTGTGACGATTTTGAACATTACATCGTAGAGACTTACGGTCGATAACACGCAGAAAGCCAGGAGCTCGCCTTCTGGCTTTTTATTCTTTAGCTAATGCAATAGGAAGGAAGAACCATGTACCAAGAAGTCATCAAATTTTGGTTCGAGGAGCTATCGCCCCAAAATTGGTTTGAAAACAACCCAGAACTGGACAAGCGTATTACATCGCGATTTGCCTCGGTATTAGAACAAGCGGCTCGTTGTGAACTGTTTAATTGGCGTGACAGCACACAAGGACGATTGGCCGAAATCATCGTCCTCGACCAGTTTTCACGTAATGTGTATCGCAACACCCCAAAAGCGTTTGCACAAGACCAACTCGCATTAGCATTGGCTCAAGAGGCAATTCGGTTAGGTCACGACAAAGAATTAGCGCCTGAGCAGCTAAGTTTTTTGTACATGCCGTTTATGCACAGCGAATCTCGCCTCATTCATGTCGAAGCTGAAAAATTGTTCCGCGCATCAGGGCTTGAAAATAACTACGATTTTGAGCTAAAACACAAAGCCATCATCGACCAGTTTGGGCGCTATCCTCATCGCAATGCGATACTGGGAAGAAAGAGCACTCCCGAAGAGTTAGCGTTTTTGCAACAACCTGGGTCAAGTTTCTAAATAACAATGAATAATGAGTTAACCATGAGAGACCACGCAGTATGTTGGCCATGCTTGCTAAAACTAGACGGCGACGATGAGCTGATCTACACGCATTCCCAGTCCGACTTAGACTCTGAATGCGAAGCCCTCATTTTTGGGCAAGATGATTACGTTATCGACTCAAATGGCAACACGTTTGAATTGAAAAACAATGGTTCGAACACCACTCTTTTACATCGAAAAGAACGAACGCTTTCCGTAGAAGAGGTTACGTCATTAATCCAATCGCATGAATTCAGCCTCGCGCAACGGTGCATTATCAAGATTCATTTCACCTCGGTGAGGCAAGCTGTTGAGGCCTTAGCTCACTAACTCAATCCCAACATGCAAATCATTAAATAAAATTATCATTTTTATAATTTATGATAATTTTATGTAATCAACATCACACCATATACTCTCCCACATCGAAACAAGACAACGTTCAAACACACATGTTGGGAGCAAACAAATGAAAATGAATCATGTCGGTATTATGGTCGGAGATATGGACAAAGCGGTTGAGTTTTACACGCAAGCGCTAGGTCTAAAAGTCGTTATGGGCAACACGAAAGTGATTGAAGAACGCGAAACGGCAATTGGCAGAATGTGTATTGCGGTCTTTGGGGAAGGCTTTAAAGGCTTCAACATTGCGCACCTTGTGACAAGTGATGGCATCGGCCTTGAGTTATTCGAAATGAAAGAGCGTCAAGAGCGCCATGAAGTGGATTTTTCTCGCATCGGTATCTTCCATTTCTGTTTGCAGACAGACGATTTTGAAGGTGCTATCAAACGCACCGAAGCACTAGGTGGCAAAGTTCGCATGGACATCATGCGTTACCACCCAGAAGACGATAATAAGCCTGCGAAAATGGTTTACCTAGAAGACCCATTCGGCAACCTATTCGAGCTTTACTCACACACTTACGAAGAAACTTACGCTTCTGATTACGAGTAATAGCCCCATCCATATTCCAAAAGGCTAGCAATACGCTAGCCTTTTTTGTTTGCTTTGAGTTGCAGTGTTTCTGCACTCGCTCTAGCAAAAAAACATCTGGAATTTGATCATTTCTCTCACCACTTTTAAGGTCACTTTATACTTACCTCAACACAATGCAAAAAGGAGTGAAGTATGCCCACCAAAAATCCAATCGCCATCAAAGCGCTTGATCATGTTGTTTTAAGGACCTGTAACCTCGATGCTATGTTGCATTTCTATCGAGACATTTTGGGCTGCCCTGTCGAACGCGAAGTAACGGAACTTGGTTTAACTCAACTTAGGGCAGGTAACGCATTGATTGATGTTGTGACGGTAGACAGCGAATTAGGCCAACTCGGCGGTAAGCCACCAGTTCAAAATGGTCGTAACATTGACCATTTTTGCCTGCAATTGGCGCCTTTTTCCGAGGATGAATTACTGGAATATCTGCGTTCGAACGGCATTGAAACCGAAGAGTTTGCGAAACGCTACGGAGCACAAGGATTCGGTCGCTCACTCTATATTCATGATCCGGAAGGAAATGTCGTCGAGTTAAAACCTCAAGTGATTGATGAGTAAGCGAGTAAAAAACCTTGTTATATTCTGAAAGTAACAAGGTTAACTTCTAAAATAATTATTGAAGTAAGAACATATTATTAAGTCAAAATTCTAGCTGGCTCACCTGTTTCTTTTTCTCGCCACCATTGTTTATTTATCTGTTTTTTATGAACGTAAAAACTCTCCCCCGGCATTGGCGTCAGCAGCGTTATATGTTCTTTTTGACAATGGGCAAGCAAATCTAAAATCGGTTCGTCCCAGCGGTGAGTAAACAGCTCGTATGTAGCCCAATGTACTGGCAGCAGTTTTTTCGCATTTAAATCGCGAAACGCTTGCACGGTATGATGAGCCTGCATGTGCCCCCAGTTTTCGACCGGATAACCTTGGCCTTTCACATCGGCAGCCACTTCCAAACAGGCAATGTCGATTGGTCCACATCGCTGTGCGATCTCGGAAAAGTGCGAATCGTAAGCTGAATCGCCACTAAAATAGAGCGTCTCTTCTTTGCCTTTGATGACCCAAGAAGCCCACAGGGTCGCGTTTTTATCGAAATAAGTACGACCCGAATTATGGTTAGCAGGCGTACAAATCAGTTCGATTCCAGCATAGTGTACGCTATCCCACCAATCGAATTCCACGATGTTGTCTGCACAAACGCCCCACTTTATCAGATGCTTGCCAACCCCTAAGGGTACATAAAACGTCACGGGTTTATCGGCGTAGAAACGTATGGTCGATGCTTCTAAATGGTCGTAATGATCGTGCGAAATCACGATAATTTCAGGAATCGGCAAACAATCTCTGGCATGGGTATTGGGAATATTGCGTTCAAACCACGCTTTTGCGATGAACGGAGAAGCGTAATCAAATACCGGATCAGTCAGAATTCGAATGCCATCGACCTCCACCAGCATGGTGGAATGGCCCAGCCAAGTAAGGCGCATCGATTCACTTCGCTGCGCAAACTGCGTAGGTTGAATTGGGGAATGTGGCAGATGTTCGTTAGGGCTCAACGGCGTTCTACCACCAAGATAACTCCAACACACCTGCCAGAATGATTGCGGACTAGGGACATTTGGCATCTCGTTTTTAACGCGGCCGTTTTCAAATTGAGGCGAGTGGTGAACACGGTGCGCCAACTGCGCATGGTAGGTTTGAGGCGGAATCAGTGAACTTGGCTTTTGTGTCTTTTGTTCACTCGTTAGGTATGTGCGCTTAAGTATCGTCTCAGACATATCGTTATTTTGTCTCGCTTGTGAACGCTCAACAGTAGGTTTATTAAAACGTGCGTGTATGTCTATTTCGTGACCAAAATGAGGTGTAAGATGAAGATTCAGTTTCAATCAAACGTCTTCTATTTAAGGATACGGTTCTCAAACCTTCTGAATACTGCGTCGGTTTGAAAGGAGAAAACTATGGTGACTTGCAGCCAATACGATTTTATTGAAATCGCCTGTATGTTTAAGCTCCCTATCGAGATCACACTAAAAAATGGTGAAACTCATCAGGGCAACGCGTTCGACACAGGCTACGACATGCAGCGACAAGAGTGCTTGTTTTTAGATATGGATGGTGAGCACACCGCCTTCCCGACTGAACAATTAGTCGCAATGCGCGCGCTCAAAGCCAATCCGCATTTTGACGAAGTGACGTTTGAGTAAACGTCCTTCTTTCACTGACGCCGTCCAATAAAAAACGCCTCTCAAGCTGTCACAACTTGAGAGGCGTTCTCTTACACGGTTCACCTGAACTTGTTGTTATTCACGCGACCGGATGAAAACCAACATCGGCATCATGATCACGAACATCACTCCCACAAGCTGGAAGGTGTGCACAAACGCGACCATTTGCGATTGCTGCTGCAACATCTGTTGGTATTGGTCTAACGCAACCGGGTCGGTAATAGAAAGCCCCTGATTGGCCGCCCAGTCATGCAAGTTAGGATTATAAGGATTAATACCCTCTCCCAGTGCATGCCATTGCTGCTGACTATCACGATATTGGAACGTGGTGGCGATAGAAATACCAAACGAGCTACCAATGGTACGGAACAGATTGTAAATACTCGCCGCCGCAACAGATTGCTCTTTCGGAATCGTTAAATACGCCAAGGTGGATAGCGTCGAGAAGGTTAAACCAAGCCCCATCCCCTGAATCATACTCGGCATCACAATCCAAAATGTATCGATCTGCAGTGAGTATTGCGTCATCAAATAACTACCAATCCCGATGCAGCTTAAGCCAAAGACTATTTTGATTCTGGGATCGAATTGCGGATTGAGCTTAATCACCAAAATCAACATCGCCGCTGACGCCAACCCACGCGGTGCCATTAATAAACCAGTGGTTGAGACCGGATAATCCAGCAAGCTTTCCAACAGCATTGGTTGTTGAGTCGTCAGACCAAACATCGCCATCGACACCACGGCAATCATCAATGACGAGACCATAAGGTTTCGGTCTTTCAGTAGCCACAATGGCGCTATTGGACTTTTGGTTTTCCAACTGCGATAGATCCACATCACCAATCCCATGACTGCGAGCAATATCGCGGTCTGAATCATACGTGAGTCGAGCCAGTCGTCTTCATTCCCTTTATCCAACACAAACTGCAACGCGCCCACACCTAACGCCATGTAACCGATGATCCACCAGTCAAAGTTAGGTTTGGATTTGTTGTCGATATGGATATAGCGATAAATCAAAGAGGTACAGATCAAACCGAATGGCAAGTTGATGTAAAAAATCCAGCGCCAGTTAATGTTGTCGGTGATCACACCACCTACAACTGGGCCCAAAATAGGACCAAGCAAAATGCCGATGGAGAAAATCGCCATCGCTTTGCCTTTTTGCTCATACGGATAGATCTGCACTAACGTCGACTGCGCCAATGGAATCACCGACGCGCCGAAAGCGCCTTGGATAATGCGAAATAGCACCATCTCTTCAAGAGACTGTGCTTGCCCACAAAGCGCACTGGCAATCACAAAACCGATCACAGCAACCAACATGACTTTGCGTTCACCAAAACGCGACACCCAGAAACTGGTCATCGGAATGAAGATCGCTTCCGCCATGCTGTAACCCGTCAGCACCCAAGTAATTTGGTCTGCCGTTGCGCCCAACGCGCCCATCATGTGCGATAGCGACACGTTCGCAACGGTCATATCGATTAACACCATGATGGCAGAAAGCATCACGGCGACGGTGGCAATCCCCCGTTTGTCTGCCGTAATTTGATGGCTCATTGCACGCTACTTTGCAAATCTATGGTGACTTCTGAGCTCGCACCCACGCGAAGTTGCGGCGCATCGGCAGGTACTTCTAATGCCAAACGTACAGGGAAACGCTGTTTGATTTTAACCCAGTTACCCGTTGCGTTTTCTGGTGGCATCAAGGAGAACGATGTACCACTCGCAGGCGACAGCTGTTCTACCGTTGCTTTCCACACCACGTCTGGGTACATATCAATCACCACATCCGCATGCATACCAGGTTTGATGTGAGTAAGATCGGTTTCTTTAAAGTTCGCGCGTACCCAATAGCTGTCTTTTAAAATCACAGGGAACAACGTTTGACCCACGCTAACGACCGAGCCTACGTGCGTATTGATCTCACCGGCAATGCCATCCACTGGTGACGTAATGTCGGTGTAGCTCAAGTTCAGCTCTGCTTGCGCTAACTGTGCTGCCGCTTGTTGAACAACCGCAGCCTCTGCGCCTTCTTCACCACGGTTCGCAATGGCTTTTTCTACCGTCGCGCGCGCTTGCTCCAGGCTCGCTTGGGCATTGGCGAGTTTGTTTTTTGCCGTATCTAAATCTTGGTCCGACGCCAGTTTGCGTTTCACCAAGGAATCCGTACGTTTGTACTCTACTTGCGCTTCTGTCAGGTTAGAGCGCGCCGCATCTAAGCCCGCAACGGCTTCAGTTACCTGCTTATCGGCAACGTCATGTTGCTGGACCGCCAATTGGTATGCCGCTTTTGCTTGCTTCACTGCCAACAAATATGGGCGTGAATCTATCTTCAGCAGTAGGTCACCTTTGTTAATAGATTGGAAGTCTTTGACATCCACAGAAACCACTTGGCCTTTTACCTGAGGCGCTACCGACAAAATTTTTGCCCTAACGTAGGCATCTTCCGTGCTTGGGTGACTGTCTGAATACTGCCAAGACCAATACATCGCACCAAATGCGATAACACAGAGAGTAAAGAAAAGAGTTTTTACCAGCTTAGATCTGGAGGAAGAATGCTTTGCGATGTCGTCGCTCATTTATATTGTCCACTTGTTCAATTATGTGATCAGTGTAGGACTTTTCGATCTTCCGACAATAAAATGATCTGCAAGGTAAAGATCCAATTTTGCATGTTGCTAAGTGGAGTAAATGATGTGCAATCAAAACGAGGATAAAAAAGAGGGGCAGTCCCCGTAACCACCCCCAAAGTCATGCCAATAATAGTAATGTGCGTGTAACTACTGGTTTTTCTTAGAACTTGTAACCGCCGCTGATCATAAATACCCAAGGGTTAATTTTGACGTCGGTTTTTTGCTTCACTCCACTTGCTTTATAAGTTGCTTCTGTCTCAATGTTTGCGTACCACGCAGCGGCGTTGAGGAACCATTGATCGTTGATCATATAATCCACACCAATATTCGCTGCTAGACCGAATGAATCATCTAATTTCAAATCTGACAGGTCAGCGCCTTTACCCGTACTATTGAAATCTTCATCAAAGAATATGGTGTAGTTCAGACCTGCACCAACGTATGGACGGAACTTACTTTGAGACTCGCCAAAATAGTACTGCACCACTAGCGTTGGTGGTAAATGTTTGGTTTTCGCGATATCACTACCAACCAAATCTGTCGAAATGTCGTGGCTGAATGGTGTTGCTGCTAGAAGCTCTAAACTGATGTTGTCTGTGAACATGTAGCCAAACGTCAAACCAAGCTGCGTATTTGAGTCAACTTCTAACTCTTCTTGAGAACCAAGAATCTTATCACTGCTGTCATTTGGAACGACAGACGCCGCACCAACACGAAGAACGAAGTCACCTTGTTTATGAGCGAAAACACTTGGTGACACGAGTGCAGCAACCACTGCTAGACTGCAGATTGTTTTTTTCATTTTTATTTCCTTTCGTAGGGCTTCGTTATGTCGTACCCAAAGGGGTGCCTACTAACTGATCTGAGATTTCAAGTAAACTCAGCGCCTTGAAGCACACGGGTATCTATATCTTTTTGAGCTGTGCGCAATCTAGCACATAGAAACCCTACTATTTTGATGGAAATCAATTTGTGAAAAATATAGGTTTTTTGTATAGAGAAACGCCATACCGATCAACAAATTATGCAAATCGGATACAATTCTGTAATGCAAACTGTGCGTGTGAGAAGCTATGCATGCTCAAAAACACGAATCCTCTCGCTAAGGTCCGTAGCCAGCAAAAACTTTTTTTCTTCCTCTACGTCTTCTATTTTCAAAAAACAACCCACTTAAAACGCTCGTTTGACCCCTTAAAATCGCGATTTGAGGGGTTTGTAAAACACTGAAATACAAGAAGTTATTTTTCTGGAAAATCAGTCACTTGGAGTGCTAGTCTGCTCGCAGCTAAGGAGAAGACATGTTAAAAACCGATCTCATTTTTGAACGAGAAAACTTTTCTCATCACGATTTTCAGAATGCTGCCTTTAAAAACTGCCACTTTTATATGTGCTGTTTCGACCATGCCGATCTGCGCGATGCTAAGTTCATCGACTGTCGCTTTATCGAATCCAAAGCGCTAGAAGGGTGTAGTTTTCGCTTCGCGAACTTAAAAGACGCTAGCTTTACGAACTGCATGTTGGCGATGAGCCTGTTTAACGGCGCAAATTGTATGGGCTTGGAGCTGCGTAAGTGCGATCTCAAAGGGGCAAACTTCCAAGGTGCGAACTTTGCTAATCGCGTCAGCAATACCATGTTTTTCTGTTCTGCTTTTATTACTGGCTGCAACCTCACCTACTGTAACTTCGAACGAGTGTTACTAGAAAAATGTGACCTCTTTGAAAACCGTTGGAACGGTGCGAACCTCGCAGGGGCAACTCTCAAAGGCTCGGATTTATCTCGCTGCGAATTCTCGCCAGAACAATGGGGAACCTTTAACGTTGAGCAGTGTGATCTGACTCATGTCGAACTAGACGGGCTAGATGTTCGCCGCGTTTCTCTGTTTGGTGTTAAAATTTGTGATTGGCAACAAGAGCAATTGCTTGCGCCTTTTGGACTGATCATTCTCTAAGGAAAGGCCATGAATCTTTTTAAAGACTTACCGAATAACCTCGACGAGGAAGTGTTCGAAGACCTGCTGACCCACAAAAACCTGCGTATAGAACGCATTGTCTCAACGGGGCAAACCTCGCCCAAAAGTGGCTGGTACGATCAAGAAGAACATGAATGGGTCTTGGTTCTTAAAGGAGCAGGTGAGCTGACTTTTGAATCAGGTGTCGTGCAACGACTTGAGGCAGGCGATCACGTTACGATTCCAGCTCATACCAAACACAAAGTGAGCTGGACTGACCCAACGCAAGAAACCATCTGGTTGGCGGTGTTTTATCAATAAACACAAAATGATCTTAAACCCAAAAATAGGCGCTGAGTTTGCTCGATACTACTAAGCCGTCACTGGCACTGTTTGATTTTGATGGCACCATCACCCGAGAGGATATGTTTAGCCTTTTCCTCCACTATTCTGCTTATGGCCTGCGCAAACGAGTAGGAAAGGTCGCTATCATGCCATTTTATGCGCTGTACAAACTCGGAGTGTTACCCGCTCGTGTTATGCGCCCTCTCAGCAGTTTTATTGCATTTTCAGGGAAAGAAACGCAGAAAATTGAAGCGATTGGCACTCAGTTTGCCCATGAAGTGATCCCGCTGTACTTACGGCCAGAAGCGATGGAAAGGCTTGCTTGGCATCAACACCGAGGCGATACCATCGTAGTGGTGTCGGCATCACTCAATGCGTATCTCAAGCCTTGGTGTGAGGCGAACGGTTACCACTTGCTGTGCAGTGAACTGATCTCAGAACAGCCAAAACTGAGTGGCTTTTACCAGCAAGGTGATTGCAGTTTAGAAAGAAAAGTCTCGCGCGTTAGGGCCACGTTTTCGCTCGACGAATTTGCGTCTGTTTATGCCTACGGTGATACACACGAAGACATTCCGATGCTCAAACTGGCAGACTACGCGATGCTCAACTGGAGCGAGTGGAGAGCAAGCGAATAACGATATGTGCTCTGATTTTCAAGACAGCCACTCAACCAAAGTGGTCGTTTTAGACTGAAAAAAACAAACCCTTCTCATGTGAGAAGGGTTTTATTGTTCAGGGCCCAAATAAATGGCTTAACGCCATACACCCCACTGACCCGTTGTGCCTGGTTCCTCACCAGACGTCCACCACTGGGCAGTCCATTCTTTACCGTTGTGCGTCACCACATCACCTTGGTTGTAAACGGCCGTCTTGTCCCACAAGTTGGTTGGTTCAACTGGTGGCGTGACATCCGCTTTGATCAGTGACAACGCATAACTGAAGTCTGCGCTTGGCGCTAATACTTGGTTCGCATTCACGTTCTTATTATCGAACATGTAGTGGTTCATCTCTTGATGCCAAATGCCCACATACCAATCGCCCGTTTGCTGCGCGTTAAATTGATCCGCAATTTCTGCCGCCCAAGTCGCCGTATTGTTTGCACTGATTGGTAGTGAAATATCGACAATTTCATTGCCTGTCGCATTAAACGTACGAAAACGGATGGTGTCACCCGCTTCTATTGGTCCGAAACCTTGCTGAACAAAGTAGCCCAGAGATGTCAGATTATTGCCCGGTTCGGTTGGATCAACAGGGTCAGTCGGTGGCGTCGTGCCCGTTCCGTTTAACGTAATGTCACTACAGTTGTAGAAACCTTCACCGGCAACATCAATACGCTGCCAACGAGTATAAAGCACCGCATCGCCCGAACGATCAGCAGGGAAAGTCACCTGAATACGGTAGCGTTTTTCCGCATCAACATACACATCACCTGCGGTGTCGATCAGCTCTAAATCACTCCAAGTAAGAGGTTTTGAATCATCATAAGTTGGCTTGGTGAGATAGAATTCCCAGTACGATGGGTTGTGCGGCGCTTTGCCGTAAAACACCAATTCAATCTGGTTATTTGCATCTGGCGTAACATTGGTGCGCTGCCAGTTTGGAGAAGGAATGTTCAAGCCTTTCTTAGCTGCATCGCCAGCAGAACATAGCTCACCGTCGCGAACCACGGCTTTCACATGCTCCATATCTCGGTAATTTGGTACGTTTGCTGCAATTTCGCTACGCTGCACAAACGGATACGCGCCAGATTCTTCAAAAGCCGCTTTACACGCTTGGTTAGGGATCTCGTTGGTCCAAAAACCACCGTCTAAATAACACGTATTCTGACGAGCACTTGGAAATTCTACCCAGCCGTGGGCGTTGACGTTAAATGAGCTCAATGCGGCAACAGCGCTTAAGCTCAAAAGAGGAAGTGTTACATGTGATTTCATCGTTCATCCTTAATTTTGCTGACTCGCCGCTCTGAAACACAAGCGGTTTAAGCAAAACTAGCAGGATGGGATTATTTAGAAGGTGAGAATAAATATGGAAATTGTAAGAGTGCCATCTGCTTTCCAGCATTTGTTGTGAACCATTCTCATACTCGACTGACTCTTTCGAGTCACTTCAAATTCATGTGCCACAAAAACTGTCACTCTCGTTTGGCTATCGCTCGTCTTTTGGTGTGTCCATCACCACCATGGTTGTGATCGACTTGACGTGTTCGCACTCACCCAACACATCAGCATGGAACGCTTTATAAGCGGCGAGATTTTGCGTCTCTACGCGTATGAGATATTCGTTAGATCCCGTAATGTTGTGACATTCCACCACCTCGTTTACAAAACGCACATGCTCTTCGAAACCCAGCTGTGCCTGCTTAGAGTGCGAGGCCAAACCAATCGACACATAAGCGACAAAACCCACGCCAAGTTGCTGATTATCCAGTACTGCTCGGTAGCCTTTGATCACGCCTTTACGCTCTAAATCTTGCACTCGGCGTAAGGTTGCAGACGGAGATAAACCAACGCGTTCCGACAGCTCCACATTGGAGATTCTTCCGTCTCGTTTGAGCACTTGCAATATTCTTTCGTCAAATCTATCCATGATGATGTTTCATTGCTTATTTAGTTTCTAATCATCAAATAAAAGCACAATATTGACCTCAGTTCTACTTATAGTTGTTCTCAACTTATCGAGAACTGATTCAAGGAACAATCTATGGAATATCATCAACTGGGCGCTTTGGCGTTGTTCGCTTTTGTCTCCACTTTTACGCCGGGTCCCAATAACATTATGTTGATGACCTCAGGGGCAAATGTCGGCTTTAAACGCACTATCCCACATATGTTGGGCATTACCTTTGGCTTTGGTGCCATGCTAATTTTGGTGGGCATTGGCTTGATGAGCCTGTTCCACGCATATCCAATTACACACTCCATTTTAAAAGTATTGAGCTTGAGTTATTTGCTGTACTTGACGTACAAAATCGCCACCAGCGACAAAACCGAAGCAAAACACGATTTTCGCCCGATGTCTTTTTTAGGGGCTGTTGCATTCCAATGGGTGAACCCAAAAGGTTGGTCGATGGCGTTGACGGCCATTACGGTATACACCAGTGGCGGTTCTTGGCTCGAACTGACTTTTATCGCCGGTATCTTCTGTTTAGCCAACTTGCCATCGGTGACATTTTGGACGGCGGCAGGCATGCAATTGCAGCGTTGGTTGACCACCGATAAACGCGTTAAGGGGTTCAACTACAGCATGGCCGCTCTGTTGCTTTTGTCTACGATTCCAATGATATAAGTCCATTTATGGTTAAAAACGACTCACTTTACGTAATTGGGAAAGGACAGATACTGCATTTTGCTTGAGGCTTTGGCGTTAATTCACAGTGTAAATTTGTTTAAAGACGCTACCTTCTTGTTAGGGAACTTGATAATCTTTAAATGAGAAAGAGAATAATTATCGAGTAAAGTAACAATGAAAAAGAAGCCTCAACCTAAAACGCTTGTTGTCACAGACACAGAAACCATCACTCCAAACATGCAGCGCATTACCTTGCAAGGTGAGGCGCTGAGCCACTTTCCTCGTGACTGCGAAGGCAGTTACATCAAATTACTGTTTAACGATATGGGCGGCGCGGATCTGAGCATCCTGTCAGAAGACGACCGACCAATCATGCGCACCTATACAATTCGACGCTTTCATCCAGAAACCAGTTCAATCGAAGTGGATTTCGTCCGACACGTAACGCAAGATCTGCAATGCGGATTTGCCGCACGTTGGGCAATGGCCGCGCAAAAAGGCGACACGATCAACATCGTGGGGCCGGGTAGCATTTCCAACTTAAATACTGAGGCGGATTGGTTCTTCATGGCTGCCGATATGACGGCACTTCCAGCGCTTTCTGCGAAAATTCGCACGTTGCCAGAAGAGGCCAAAGGCTACGCTGTGATCAGCGTGATGTCTCCAAACGACATCCAACCCCTACACGCGCCAGCAGGCGTGGAGTTGATTTGGTTAACCGAAGGGCAAGCCTTGGCTGATAGCGTTCGCGAACTCGAGTGGTTAGATGGTAACGCTTCGGTATGGTGTGCGTGTGAGTTCGATTCAATGCGCGCGCTGCGCCAATATTTCCGCAACGAAAAAGAAGTCGATCGCGAGAATATCTACATCAGCAGCTATTGGAAAAAAGGCGTGTCTGAAGATGGACACAAAGTGATTAAACGTGAAGACGCGGAATCCAACCAATAGTGATTCATGTCTTTTCGATTCCAGCTCTCATCCTAATAAAAACGCCCGGCATCACCGGGCGTTTTAGCAACTTCAGTTGTATTAAAGTTCATGAAAACTCTAATCCGCTAGTTCCTGCGCTAAAAAGTCGATCAACAACCTCACTTTGGGCGATAAATTTCGGCTTTGTGGATACAGTGCCCAAATGCCTTCACGGTCGTCTCGGTAATCGGTCAGCACCTCGACTAGCTCACCGTTATCTAGAGCTTCTTGAACGTAATAGTCCGGCAACTGCACTAAACCCAAACCACGTTTGGCGGCGCCCATTAGCGCAAAACCACTATTGCATTTAATTCTCCCCGATACGCGCAAAGACTTATCGCGTTTATTTTCCTTAAAATGCCAATAATCGACCGAACCAACTAGGCACTGATGTCGAGCCAGTTCGGATAATGTGTGAGGCTCGCCAAATCGCTCCAAATACATAGGGCTAGCACACACGTAATTTTGACGCGACGAAAGACGCTTTGCGATCATGCTGGAATCTTGCAGGCGGCCAAGACGAATCGCCACGTCTACCCCTTGCTCTATCAAATCCAGTTTTTGATTGGTCAGAACTAAATCGAGATCCACACGCGGGTACTTCTCCAAAAACTGATGCAAGAGCGGTGCGAGGTTCATTTCCCCATAGGTCACAGGCGCTGTCACACGCAGCAAACCTCGCGGTTCGGTTTGCATTTGCGTTACAGCAAGCTCAGCTAGTTCTAGCCCTTCGACCAAGTGTTTGCACTGCTGATAATAAAGCTGTCCAGCTTCAGACAGAGAAACTTTTCGCGTCGTGCGATGCAGTAACTTAACCGCAAGACGCTCTTCAAGTGCCGATACGCGGCGACTGATTTGTGCCACTGACGTTTTCAGTTTAGCCGCGGCAGCTGTAAAGCTGTTAGTTTCCGCTACGGCAACAAACTCGCTGACTCCTTCCCAATTCGCCATGCTGTATTCCTGTCGACCTCTTCTAGACAAATAGTGATTACATTGTTCTCGTCGCGCTACGCTTTGAAAACTGGAAAACTTTACGCGTCAGGTAACGGACGAAGATCGTCGTATTGCGCATCAAGCTCAATGCCAAAATATTCTTTCAACGCATCCAGGTAGGTTTGACCTGGCTCTAGCTCTATTTCTGTTAGCGCTTCATGATTGGTGCATCTGAGTGTGTAGTTAAGCAGCGTCACCAACCCACTTTCTGTCGCTCTAGCAGCGACTCTTGCGCTAGTAAAACGTGAATTAGGCGAAGTCGAGGTAAAGAAGTTGCTACATGCAATGTCACCAGCACACACGAACTCTAGGTCAAAGCTGTATAGATTGTTCCACACGTCTGTTCCATCGGTTGAAAGCACTTGGAGGAAATAACCAAACTGAGCATCTTTGACAAAACGGAAGGTTTGTAAATCCGTCTGAATCACTTGGTCAAGGATAAATGGCAATGGCGCTCGAGGGGTATTGGAGCCAAAACCCACATCGACAATCCATGTTTGTTCCTCTAACGTCACTAACGTGATTTGATGACTACGACCTGTTGGTGTACCAGACACATGTACACGCCCTAGCAAACTTCGCGCTTCAAACCCAAGAGTGTTGAGCACATCAAGCATTAAACCATTTAATTCAAAGCAGTAACCACCGCGAGAGTGGTACACGGTTTTTTGAATAATATCTTCAATCTCAACAGAGACGCCTCGCTGCAATGCGATGTCAAAATTCTCAAACGGCAGGCAACGATGCTGCGCCACGTGAACTCTGTGCAATGACTCCAAATCGGCGGGCAATTCACTAGGCAAGCCTAGCTTGGTTAAATAGGCACTCAGATCCGTCTTATTCATAATCACTCTTACTTAGCTGATGGTTTGACAGTTTTCTACTTTAGCCCCTCTATCTAACTTCAGGTCAATCACCTTTTCCATTTCCCTTCCGCTTTAAGGAGGCATCGCACTCTTTTTACACGCTCACCTTATCATTATTACGCATATGTAAAAATCATTTTCAAAATGGACGGATTATCATTTTTACTGAAACACCTAAAATGAGCACCAACAAAACGACGAAGCGCGGTAAGCAAACCTTAACTACGCTTATTACGTCACTCCATATACTGAAAATATAAAGGAAACATCCAATGTCGCTTGAAATCAAACCTGGTCAAACTCACATAAAATCAAAAGCAATGGTCGCTTGGGCTGCAGGTGAGCCGCTTAAAATGGAAGAAGTGGATGTACAACTTCCAAAAGCCGGCGAAGTGCTAGTACGCATCGTAGCAACTGGTGTTTGTCACACTGACGCATTCACACTATCAGGTGACGATCCAGAAGGTATCTTCCCTTCAATCCTTGGTCACGAAGGTGGCGGTATCGTTGAAATGGTTGGCGAAGGCGTAACAAGCGTTGAAGTTGGCGACCACGTTATCCCACTTTACACTGCTGAATGTGGTGAGTGTAAGTTCTGTAAATCTGGCAAAACGAACCTATGTCAGGCCGTTCGTGAAACGCAAGGTAAAGGCCTAATGCCAGATGGCACAAGCCGATTCTCTATCAACGGCGAAACTATCTTCCACTACATGGGGTGTTCTACTTTCTCTGAGTACACGGTTCTTCCAGAAATCTCACTAGCGAAAGTAAACAAAGAAGCACCACTTGAAGAAGTTTGTCTTCTAGGTTGTGGCGTAACCACTGGTATGGGTGCGGTATTAAACACAGCTAAAGTTGAAAAAGGCGACACCGTGGCAATCTTTGGTCTAGGCGGTATCGGTCTTTCTGCAATCATCGGTGCTCGCATGGCTGGTGCCAGCCGCATCATCGGTGTAGACATCAACGAAAGCAAATTCGACCTAGCGAAACAACTTGGTGCAACTGATTGCATCAACCCACAAAAATTCGACAAGCCAATTCAAGAAGTGATTGTTGAAATGACAGACGGTGGTGTTGACTACTCATTCGAATGTATCGGTAACGTAAACGTGATGCGCCAAGCACTTGAGTGCTGTCACAAAGGTTGGGGTGAGTCAGTCATCATTGGTGTTGCTGGTGCAGGTCAAGAGATCTCAACTCGTCCATTCCAACTGGTAACTGGTCGTGTATGGCGTGGCAGCGCTTTCGGTGGCGTTAAAGGTCGCTCTGAGCTTCCAGAAATCGTAAACCGTTACATGGCTGGAGAATTCGGCTTACAGGAGTTCATTACCCACACAATGGGATTAGCAGACGTCAACAAAGCGTTTGATCTGATGCATGAAGGTAAGAGCATCCGAACAGTTATCCATATGGATCAATAATGCTGCCTCAGGCTCTCCTTTTGGGGAGCCTGAATTCCTTCTGCTAATTAGAGAGTTTATTCATGACCATTGAAAATGTAAGCCAAGCCAAAGTGTTTGGCGGTTGGCACAAGCAATATACACACGAATCCAATGCCCTAAACTGCACCATGCGCTTCGCGATATTCTTGCCACCTAACGCAACGAAATCAAATCCCGTACCCGCGCTATACTGGCTCTCTGGTTTAACGTGTACCGATGAGAACTTTATGCAGAAAGCGGGCGCATTTCGTATGGCGGCCGAGCTTGGCATTGCGATCATTGCACCAGACACAAGTCCGAGAGGCGAAGGTATCGCTGACGACGAAAGCTATGACCTAGGAAAAGGAGCTGGCTTTTACCTTAATGCGACGCAAGCACCTTGGTCACTGCATTACTGCATGTACGACTATGTGACCGAGGAGTTACCTGCGATCATCGAAAGTAACTTCCCTGTCTCTGACGTGAAGTCGATTTCGGGTCACAGCATGGGCGGCCACGGAGCGCTCACCATTGGTCTGAAAAATTCAGAACAGTACCGTTCTATTTCAGCGTTCAGTCCAATCAGTAACCCAATGCAATGCCCTTGGGGACAAAAAGCCTTTACTGCTTACTTAGGCAAGGAGCTTGAAAGCTGGAAGCAATACGATGCAAGTGAACTTCTAAAACAACAACAATCACCATTACCAATTTTGGTTGATCAAGGTGATGCTGATGGTTTCTTAAATGAGCAGCTTAGACCGGAAGCGCTGATTGCTGCGGCAAAAATACACGATTCAAACCTAACCTTGAGAATGCAACCAGGCTATGACCATAGCTATTACTTCATCTCAAGCTTTATTGAAGAGCACCTCAACTTCCATGCAAAATATTTGTTTGCATAGTTAATTTAAGTAAGCTCATGAAATAAAAAATAAAGTCACCAAAACTAGGTGACTTTATTTTCTTTACGTACTAACAAATACATATCTGAATATCGATGATTTAAATATGTAAAATAATGTAACTTAAGAACAAATTCGACGTCCATTTCTCGCCTTATTAAATTCTCATTTCCGACACAGTATCTTTATTAAAAATGAAACAAAGCTGCACTAAAAACCAATTAAATACCGCGAAATCATTACGAAACTCTACCATCATCCCAATACTCTGAGCTTTTAATTAAGAAGCAACTTAATAACCTTGACGTGACGTAAACCGACAGTTATTTTTGAAACATAACGTATTATAAAATCTCATCCGGTTGGCTCTATAATTATAAATAAATTACCGCTAGCACCTTTGTCCTAGCTAAGAAAAAAGAATAAAACTCAAAAGGGCATATGATGAAAAAGATAGTCGCGCTAGGTCTGTTTTTTGTTGCGCCATTCTTGTCTGCAAATACGATCGTATTTAGTAGTAGCCAGCAGCCTAGTGTCATACTGGAACTGGAAGAGATCCAAGCTTTACCTGCCACTAGCTACACGATGACATTGCCTTGGCTTCCTGCCTCGTCAGAGTTTTTAGGCGTTAAACTCAGCACGCTTCTTACACACGTCTACGGAAAGGTACCAGAGCAGGTTGATATCAGCAGCTTAAACGACTACCACTCGACATTGTCCCGACAAGATATTCTTCGATATCAACCAATACTGGCTTATCAACAAGATCAGAATTACATAAAAGTCAGGAATAAAGGCCCTTTCTGGGTGATATATCCACTCAATCTCTATCCAGAGCTAAACTACAATAAATATCATGCGCAAATGGTATGGCAAGTAAATGAAATAAAAGAAAAATAATAAGAATGAAGTTATCAGAACCCTATTCTAAGAAACAAAGAATATTGCAATATTCTACCACCAGCAAAATGCTGCTGGTGGTGTTTGCCGTTTCTTTGCTTCTCGCGAATGTCGTGCTTTTACAGCAAACACGTTCACTCTCACAAAATTTTAATAACGAACAAAAACAAGCGACTTGGTTTTTATTCCAACTCTCCAAAGAACTATCAGAACTTGTCGGCGAGGCCAGACGGTTAGATGAAAACGTATTGAATATTGACGGTGCAGAGCTTCAATACGAGTTAGCGTGGAGTCGCTTTGACTTATTGACCAGTAGCACGAAAGCCAATAAGTTCTTTTCTCGGAACAACATGCACCTTTACTTCATTAACCTTTTTGAAGAGTTCAAAGAGCTAGAAAAACAACTAGTAGAAGCTAGAACAGGTGATAGCCAAGCTGCTGCTGCATTTTATCGTTCAACTCAAACACTATATTTAGGCTTAATAGACTTCGTTAATCAAAACTTCCGTCTAAGTAGTAAAGCTTATGAAGCACAAAAAGGTCAAACCCAGCGCTTAATGCAAGCACAATATATGCTGTTTGCGACGTTCGTTTTGTCGATTATCTCTCTAACTTATTTCTTTTATCGTGAATCCCATTTTCATAGAAAATTGGCGCTAAGCGACCCTTTGACGAACCTAGGGAACCGCAATGCACTATTCATTACCCTAAACAAATTTACTCAAGAAAAAAGGCCCTTTTCTCTCTGGATTCTAGATTTAAATGGTTTTAAAGAAGTCAACGACACACACGGACACCAAGTTGGCGACACTGTACTGCGGGAAATCGCTAGGCGGCTTAATTCTATGACACTCAATGATTTTACTGTTTATCGCATGGGAGGAGATGAGTTCGCGGTTATACTTGAAGGTGAACATCTCAATGAAGAGAACGTACGTGAGCAGATAAATACCGTCTTTGATGCACAAATATTAAACTCCGATAAAGTCTCAACACTTTCAACGAGCATGGGCTTAGCGCAATACCCTAAAGACAGTGACAATGTTGACTTTCTTATCAGCATAGCGGATAAGCGCATGTACAAAATGAAATTTCAACGTTAAACGGTATATATGATGAGAAAGTTCATGCAAGTACTGCTTCTACTGGCAGTCATTGCGGCAGGTGTGTTGGCTTGGGTATTTATTCCATCGCACGAAACCATCGGGCAAAAAACGCTTGAGCAGGCACTCAACGACGACTATAGCCTAGTTGGGCATCGAATCTACTCAACCGATCCGGATGCTGGCAACCGATTCGGCTACTTCGTATTGGCAACGGGCCAGAGCATTGAAGAGCAAGAGCCGTTTTTGGTCACTTCGGATCAGTTTATTCGCATGGAGCAAACGGGTGATAATACCTTGTCTGTGACCGTCAATGGCCGTATTTACCATTATCATAACGACTTGTGGGTGCCAAAATCAGACGGGAAATTGCAACACTTTTTAGTCAGCGCAACCGCCAAGTACGTACGCTAAAAACGGGAACATTACTCCCCCCCAAAAAAACAAAGCCCCGCAGTGTATGCGGGGCTTTTTACGTGAAGAAGAAAATAACATCGAAAAAATGAGCGTTACTTCGCTAACACTTTCTCTTTAATCACTTTGAGTACCCCAGCCTCTTGGTTGCTTGGCGCAGAATAACGAGCAATTTTCTTAATCTCTTCGTGCGCGTTGGCAACCGCGTACGAATGCTCACTGACTTGCAGCATTTCGAGGTCATTGAGGTAGTCACCAAACGTCATAGTTTCTGCCGGAGTAAAATTCATCGTCTCTTGAAGATGCTGAATGGCCGCACCTTTAGAGGCCTCGGCATTCATCACATCCAGCCAGATTTTTGCACTCACCACGACTTTATGCGTTGCGCCCAACTTTGCGTTCATGGTCGGGAACAGGAGCTCTTCCGAACCGTCAAAGTGACAAATTGCTACCTTAATAAACTCGTCTTCGACCTCAAGCAAATCCGGCACATATTCACAGCGGTGGTAGTACTTTTGAAATTCTTCCAGCGATTGCTGATCATGCGTTTCGATGTACGCCGAGCGCTTGCCACACAATACGATGTTCGCCCCGTCAATTTCACGAGCCGCTTTCACAATCTCCAACACTTCCGCTTTAGGAATGGTACAACTGTAGAGCTCTTTGTCTTGGTACATCACTAAGGTGCCGTTTTCAGCCACATACAACAGTCTGTCTTTGATTGGCGCGAACGTGTCTCGCAGACTGTAATACTGACGACCAGACGCAGCGGAAAACAAAATACCTTGCTCTTCCAGTTGCAAAAACAGATCGAAAAACTCCGGATCCAAACGACCGTATTGGTCAAGCAATGTGCCATCCATATCGGAAGCAATAAATTTGATGCGAACTTGTGACATTAACGAAAACTCTAAATGATGCTGCGAAAATATATCCATGTAAGGTACAGGATCTTGTATGAATCTCAAGTCGGGATGACGACGCTTTTCGCATTCACCAAGGGTGCTGTTTAAAGTAATCTTCACTGTGATCGATGAAAGCTCTCACCGCAGGAGACAAGTGTTTACGTGATGAATACAGCGCGTAAATGTTGAGATCATTTGGCTTCCAATCCGGCAACACCGACTCAAGCTGACCCGATTTGAGATAGATATTGCTCAAGTAAGTTGGCAACATCGAAATACCCATGCCTTGTAAAGCGCCATGCAATAACGCCGTGGCCTCATTGCTGGTTAGGCGACACTCAATTCCCACCGATTCGAACTGGTCGCCCTGAGACAAATGCCACACGTGACGCTCAAAGTTTTTGTATCCCAAACAGTCGTGTGAAGATAAATCTCGCGGATGCGCGATCGCGTGGTGAGTTTGTAAATATTGCGGTGATGCTACCAACACCGATTCGCACACCACAATCGGCTTACCAATCAAAGAAGGATCGGGATCTGACGCAATTCGGATCGCCAGATCGATACGTTGTTCGGTTAGATCACTCACTGAATCTTGCAGATCTATGTCGATATGCACTTTGGGGTGCTTTTGCATAAAACTGTTTACTACGGGGATCAACTGTGAGAATCCAAATGAAGTACTAGACGCAAGACGGATTTTTCCGGACAGCTCACCATCAGCGGCAATGTTCGACGTTAATGTATCGGCCTGTTTTAACCAGCGCTCAATCTGAGGCAAGCTGCGCTCCCCTGCGGTGGTGAGGGACACCTTGCGCGTGGTGCGGTGTAACAAACGAGTTTGCAGCCAGTTCTCCATCGCCTCTACATAACGAGTCACCATTGGCCGAGACATGTCTAACCGCTCTGCGGTCGCGGTAAAACTGCCAGAATACACCACATCCACAAACACTTTTGCTGCCGTTACTCTATCCATACATTTGATCGAAATAAGAAATAGTGATGCACATTATTGTGTATTTTTCCGAGCGTATCAATTTCCTAATATAGCTCCCGTTCCCAAGCCATGGTCGCTTGGCCCCAAATTCTTTAGGAGCTTATTATGAAAAAATTAACTTTGATTGCTGCATCCATTTTAATGGCAAGCCCTGTCCTAGCCTCTCCCCTTACTCTTGAGGTTTACAACGCCGACGGTAACAGCTTCCACGTAAACTCAACCTTGGTATACGGTGAGACTGACGCCATGGTTATCGACACTGGCTTCACCAAAGCTGACGCGATGCGCATTGCCGCTAAAGTGCTGGACTCAGGCAAAACGCTTAAAACCATTTTTATCAGCCAAGCGGACCCAGACTACTACTTTGGCGCAGAGGCCTTACACCAACAGTTCCCTGATGCGCAGATCATCACAACGCCTGCGGTTCAAAAAATTATTAAAGAGAAATTGGCTGGAAAGCTGGCGTACTGGGGACCAAAGCTTGGCGCAAACGCACCGGTAAAACCAGTGATCCCTGTCGCGTACGATAAAGCATCATTGGAGCTAGAAGGTCATAAGATTGAAATTCGTGGTAACCATGGCACATCAGCACACCGCCCTTACCTATGGATTCCAGATAACAAAGCGATTCTAGGTAACGTAGCCGTGTACTCAAACGTACATTTGTGGATGGCAGATGCCGCTGACCAGACCGCCATCAATGCTTGGGAGCAGCAACTTAGCGAGATGCTTGCGCTTAAACCTCAAGTGGTCATTCCTGGTCACATGAAAGCAGGCACAAAGCTGAACGCAGACACCATTCGCTACTCGCAACAATACTTGCAGGATTTTCAGCAAGCGAAAAAACACAGCAATAACAGCGTTCAACTCATTGACACCATGTCTGCGAAATACCCAGAAGCTCAATTGCCAATCGCGCTAGAAATCGGTGCGAAAGTGCATACTGGTGAAATGTCATGGTAACCGTGCATTACTTCTTCGATCCCATGTGTGGTTGGTGCTACGGGGCATCACCACTCATCGAAGCCTTGATGGACACCTCTCAATTTAAGGTAGAGCTTCATCCCGGCGGTATGATTGAGAAACGCGCGATTGAACCTGAATTTCGTCAGCACATCATCAACAGTGACGCTCGTATTGCAACCGAAACCGGAGCGACGTTTGGTGAAGCATATCTGCAACGCGTGAAAAGCGAAGATGCGTTTGTTCTTGATTCTTATCTACCAACACAAGCGATCTTGAGTGCGGAAAAAATGGGGCTGAATCCATGGCACATGCTAAAGGCCATCCAATCTGCGCATTATCAGCTCGGGTTAAAAGTGAATGAAGCATCGACGCTCAAAGCCATTGCAGAATCGCTAGGTTTAGCAAGTGATGCGTGGGAGCAAAACATGGCGTTAAGCGAAGCCGAACTAGATGAGAGAATTCGCTCTAGCCGACAATTGATGCGACAGTTACACGTTGGTGGTTATCCAACCCTGATTGCAGAAGTAAATGGCGAGTACTTGACCTTGCCGCACTCGGCCTACTACGACAAACCGGCACAGTGGAAGCTTGCATTACAAAAACTGCGATAAGCTCTTCCCCACTCGCTCTTGTTCTTAATCCAAGAGCGAGTGCCAACACCGACATGGCAATCCTGACTCAAACAGGTACAATCCTCGCTCGATTTTTTACTCTCGCGGATACCCACCATGCACTCGCCTGAACATTGTTTTACTCGTTTTACTGCTGATATTTCTGGCTATGAATTGCCAACGCAGTTTACGTTTCCGTTCTACTACACGCCGCATCCTCTTTGCGTTATGGCCGCAAAGCAATTGCAACAGCACTTATTAGCGCAAACCGACTTCGAACACGATTTTGGTTTGGTTAATGAAGAAACGGGGCGAGGCAAAATGTTTGGCGTATTACTAGTAGAAAGCCCTCAAGGCGATCTCGGCTTTTTAAGTGCGTTTTCTGGCAAAATTGCTGACCAAAACTTGATTCCAGGATTTGTCCCTCCTGTGTACGACATGCTGACCGATGAAGGCTTCTTCCGCGCAGAAACGGATGCCATCAACGCCGCCAGTGCGGAGTACAAAACCTGTGCCGCGAATCCGGAATTAGCGGATCTTAAAGCGCAAATCCAAGCCGACCGAGCCGCTTATCAGCAAGAGGAGCAAACACAGCGCCAAGTGATGATTGATGGCCGAGCAGCACGCAAGCGACAGCGCCAACAGGGCGAGCAAACGCTCAATGCCGATGACCTCAAAATCTTGTTGGATGAGTTGGGTAAACAAAGTGTCGCCGAGAAAAACGTTCTCAAATACTTAAAGCAAGCGTGGGATGAAAAGCTTGCAATCAAAGAAGCGCGATTGGCCGAGTTAGAGCAGCAACTTGCTCATCTGAAAGAGCAGCGCAAGACACTCTCCAACGCTTTGCAGCACAAACTGCATAAACAATACCGCTTTCTAAACAACCATGGCGAAGCACGCGACTTGGTGGACATTTTTGCGGACACCACAAACCCAGTCCCACCAGCAGGTGCAGGGGAATGTGCTGCGCCAAAACTGCTTCAATACGCGTTTAAACACGAATTCAAACCGCTGGCGCTGGCAGAATTTTGGTGGGGTGTGTCGCCAAAGTCTGAAGTTCGCCAACACAAAAAATTCTACCCATCGTGCAACAGCAAATGTCAGCCGATTTTGGGCCATATGATGCAAGGGCTGGATGTCGAACCTAATCCATTGGCGGAGAATTGGGCAGAAGACAAAGAACTAGAGATAATCTACCAAGACGACGCTATGGTCGTCGTCAACAAGCCCTCGGGCTTACTTTCAGTGCCTGGTAAAACTATCAAGGACTCTGCTTATACGCGCCTACAAGCGATGTACCCTGATGTGGAAGGGCCGTTTGTGATTCATCGTCTCGACATGGCGACCTCTGGCATTTTGGTGTTTGCCTTAACCAAGCGCGCGAACAAGGGTCTGCAAAAACAGTTTATGGCTCGCGGCGTACAAAAACGTTATATGGCACTGCTCGAAGGCGTATTAAACGAGCCGGAAGGGGAAATTTCACTGCCAATGCGTGGTGACCCCGACGACCGCCCACGTCAACTGGTGTGTTTTGAACACGGGAAACATGCGGAAACCTACTGGCAACTGATTGAAGTCAAAGATGGACGCAGCAAGGTATACATGTATCCGAAAACCGGGCGAACTCACCAACTACGTGTACACAGTGCTCATCACATGGGGTTAAACATGCCAATGGTTGGTGATGGTTTATACGGCGAAAAAGCGAATCGCTTACACCTGCATGCTGAGATGCTAGAGCTGGATCATCCATACAGCAAAGAGCGTATGGTGTTCAAAGCTGAGTGCGAATTCTAACGTCTTCCAGATTTTAAATAACAAAAAGGCACTGACTATCAGTGCCTTTTTTGGTTTCTAACAACAGAATAAGCGTGATGCGCGATACCGAAAACCGTTAGCTCACCTTAAACTTGGTCCACACCTGAGAACGCCAACGCCTTGCCATGATGATACCACGCACCCATTCATCGAGTGCGATTGCCATCCAAGCCCCTAAAACGCCATAACCCAAGTGGATGCCAAAGATGTAAGAGAAAAGCACGCCTAGTCCCCACATACTCAAAATCCCCATTTGCACTGGGAACTTGATGTCACCCGCGCCTTTGAGCCCCGCGATAAAGATCAGGTTAAACACACGTCCGGCCTCGAGCAAAATTGAGCCCATGACTAACGAACCTGCCAATGCGAGTATCTCTGGTTGATCGGTAAATACGCGCAGAATCTCTTCTCTAAACAGGTAAATCAGTGTGGTTGCCGCCGTTGATGCCACAAATCCCACTAAGAAGTAGATTTGTACGCGTTTTAAAATGCTGCTCACCCAACCTTTACCGATGTAGTAACCAGTCTGAATTTGCGCTGCCTGACCAATTGCCAACGCGAAAGCAAACGAGAAACGGGCAATGTTTTGTGCATAAGTGAAAGCCGCCAACGATGCCGTCCCCATTTGCACCACAAAGTACACAATGCAGATTTGCGCCACGTTGTAAGACAGCACTTCACCCGCGTTCATACCGCCGATTTTTAAGATCTTTTTGTAAATCTCTGCCGGTACTTGTTTCATAGTCGACATTGGTAGTTCAATGCTACTGCGAGCGAGAATAAACCATAACATTAACGTACCGATGACTTGGCTGACGACGGTTGCTATTGCTACACCTTGCACACCATACACAGGTAAACCGAATGGCTGGTAAAGCGCAATATAGTTACCAATGATGTTGAACACACCCGAGATCAAATTCACCACCATTGGGGAACGTGAATAACCATGACTACGCAGAATAGTTGTAAAAACAACGCCAATCGTAACGTTAAACGTCATCGCACCGCTTATCAGCAGATATTCATGAGCGTACTGCTCGACTTGCGCTTCCAAGCCGTAATACGGGAGTAGATACATCGCACCAAGCACGGCAATCACACTCAATAGCACACCGACGAGCACAGACAACGCAATACTCGCAACACCAACGCTCACTGACTCTTGCTCGCGTCCAGCGCCATTGTATTGGGCAATCAAAATCCCCGTACCGCTACTGACAAACGTCGAAACGATGATTAAAAAGAAGGTAATCTGCGTGATCACACCAACAGCGGATACGGCTTTGTCTGAGTAGCCACTCAGCATGAACACGTCACTGGTTCCTAAAGCCGTCCGTAGCAAAATTTCGACAAGAATTGGCCAAGCTAATGCCACGATGGACATTCGTTGGTTGATGTTTTGGCTTTTAGGCATGCTTGTAACCTTTCCTACAACTAAAAACTGCCTCACAATATTTGTGAAGCAGTTTAAAAATAGTGACTCGAACGAAGCTCGATATGAGGTTGTGATTTAGCGCGGATTCTAGTCGCATATTGGTCATAACGACAACAATATTTCGCCCTGTTTCGGAAAAATATTTCTAATGCATTTTCGAAACGACATATGCCTTGACGATACGTAGAGCAGAGATTGGTGAACAATACTCTCAATCAACGAGCACCGAACAGAATCAGGATAATCAATAGAAATGTGTCTAACTAGATACATTACTTTGATTTATCAGTCCAACCATATAGAGCCATGAAGAACCGTCATGAAAACCTGCATGCGCCACCATTCCTCTTTGAACACTCGCACCAAATCACACTGATGGCTTTGCACTAAAAATGACTGATATCACATTTGGAAACTTTGTTGTTCTATTTATCGCGAAAATACCGCCTAGAATAAGCGTACACGTTAATTAAGCAAGGATACATAATGTCGACATTGGCTGGGGCGCGCTTAGAAGAAATGGCGGACATCCGTTCAACAAGAAAAAAGAAAATTGTCTTTTTATGCTCCAGTATCGCCGCTGCCTGTTTAACTTATGGTTCCATTGCTCAATCACTTGAGAATAACTGGGGTTTAAGCTTTTTCCATGCTTTGTGTGCCTTGGCATGCTTAGCAATCAGTTATGTAATAAAAGTCCAGCGGCACCATCAATACGCCGACTTATGGCTAAGTGCTGTCTTAATGTTCGAAGGGTTATTGTTACTTCTGTATAACGACGCTCCGTCAGGCAAAATGTTATGGCTATATCCTATTGTCGCCACTCTGGTATTAATTAATGAGTTTAAGGTCGGTCTGTTGTTCAGTGGTACCTACATTTTACTGATCTTTTTTGGGGTCGCTTTTTTAGATCGACTGCCAGCAGCCACAGAAATCATAGAGCGGAGATTGATGCTGACCCTGATAGCGACCGCGTTTGTGTGTCACACGTTCTCGTATTACTACACGAAAGTCCTCAATTACATTCAAACACTGTATCGTGAGGGGATTGAGGAGTTAGCATATTTTGACCAGCTCACTGGGCTTGCCAATCGCTGGAGCTTTGAGACTTGGGCGCGCGCAAAGCTCGATGAAATCAAGCACTCATCTGATGACAGCATCACCGCATTGGTTTTTCTCGATATCGATAACTTCAAGCACATCAACGACACCTACGGGCACGATATTGGTGACCAAGTACTTCAAGCCTTCGCAACTCGATTAAAAAATAACATTCGCAACAAAGACAGAAAAACAGATAAACACGACTACTCCATCGCTCGATTTGCGGGCGACGAGTTTGTAATCATGCTTTACGATGTAAAAAGTAAAGATGACCTCGACAGCATCCTAAAACGGATCGTAAATCTGTTTCCGACAGGTTACCGAAGCTACGATATGATTAACGAGTTAACGATGAGTGTAGGTGCTGCTATCTATAAGCAAGATGCAAAGGATTTGTCTGAATTGACTCGATGTGCAGATAAAGCAATGTACGCAGCTAAACATACTGGTAAAAACCAGTACGCCTTTTATGAGCACTGCAATACGGAAGAACAGTCAACATCTGATGCACCAGCTGTACCAGAAGCTTGCTAATGACTAAGCGAACACATGCATCACCCAAAGCCCCACAACGAGGAATACGATTAACCACACTACTTGCAACGTTCTGTTCGGCTTGTCTTGCTGACGAGTGGGGTAATCTTTAAACGCACGGCCCTTCATTTTGCCCATTAAGCTCTTTCCTAGAGCACGTCGATAAAATTCACGTCTCTTATGAGCGGCATTGGCAACTTCGGTAAAGCGCTGTCTTTGCTCATTGGTGAGATCTTTGTCCTCGTAACGAGGAGGGAGATCAGAATGCTTGCGTTGTACTGCCATCACTTCCTCCCTGGTCGATGGGTACATTTTTATTAAGTATATACCCAAATAACCAAAAAGATGCGTTATAAGTGAAGCACATAGACGAAAAAACCACCCGAAGGTGGTTTTATGACGAGCAACAAATGAACGCTAGAAGTACTCACATAAATACGCAGTCGCTTCTTTCACTTGAAGCTCAAATGAAGAATTACCTTCCACTTCAAAAAACTCACCACTTTGATAAGTCGTCCAATCGCTCTCGCCAACACGCTTGACCACAAGCGCACCTTTTACAACCGTCATACGCTCTGGTGCTTGAGTACCAAACGTGTACTCACCAGGAAGCATCACACCAACGCTAACATCCTGATCTTTCTGGTTAAAGCCTAGTGATTTTACACTACCAGCAAAATAGCTATTTTCCTTAATATTCATTATTGGTTTCCTTATCAAAAGTCCGCTCTTTTTTACCTTGTTTCTTTCCGTTACTCAAGCTTTGAAAGCCATTAAACTCAACGTAATAACGCACATCCTTTGCTACTGAGCGAGAACCTCTTTTCACGAGGATTAATCAGGCGACCTAAACCGAGCAAGAAAAACTGCGAAGTAATGAATGTGAGCAAACAACAAAACCATCAATAAGATGTGTATCTGAATGTAAAAGTGGACATTAGATCATAGTTTCGTCGTCTCAATGGCGGGATTGTTTGTTTTTAAAAAGGAAGCTTTCCACCATGTTAAAAAAGTGGAGAAAATTAGATCTATGACGTACTCAACCCGCCGAAGGCGAAAAGCACGACAAGAACCAAAACTTTCATTTTTGGCTCGCCACCAATCCAAAATCCTCAAGAGTACATTTGTCTGCTTCGGGATGGGTCTGTTGACGTTTTTTGGCTATCAAATCCACCTCTCCTATCAAGACCACATTGATCCGGAAAAGGTGTACGGCGAATGGATTGAGATTGGCGCGCCACCCTACCAAACAGAACGTCTCGTTTTCACTGAAGATGGGGTATACCGAAACCATCGACTTATTACGACGGAATTTGAATTCGATGGCAAGGTCATCACGTTGAATACCGGATTAGGAAAGACCGCGTATCAGATCTCGGGCTCTCATCTTTCACCTCAAATACGCCGTATTGAGCCTCTTATTCCAGATCAGCGATTCATTCGTAAAGGATTTGAGCATACCGTTCAGGGCTCAGAAACCGGCGCAGCCTCTAAACGTCGTGCCGCGTTGAGTGAACACTTCAGCCGTGACTAATACGTTTTCACGGCTATTTTTCCTTTCAATTCTCTTTCTATATCAATGAAACAAAACCTTAATAAACAACAAAATAAGGTCTTCATCGCATTTAACTAACTCGTTACTGAGTAAACAATAATTTTAGTTTCTGCTGAGATTTTATAAATTATTGACTCAGTCTGACACTTTCTGTGTAACAGAGTGCGAGTTTTAGTTAAGTTCTCTCAAGTGCCTCGAAAACCGTCTTAATTTTTTTTGACGAAAAAAAACTCTCTGAAATGCTGAGTGTGATGCTTTTGCACGTGGAGTAAATCCAATCATCTTATCTGGTGCAAGAGCAGCCTATGTTCTAGGTAGAACATGAATCCAAGGATTGAGAGAGAAGTTATGATTCGATTTAACCTATGTGCAGCTGGAGTTGCTTTAGCGCTATCAGGTGCTGCAGTTGCGGCTCCAACCGCACCAAGTATCGATATGTACGGTTCCAACAACCTTCAGTTTTCTAAAATTGAACTCGCGATGGAAACCACGTCAGGCTACTACGACATGGTGAAATACCATGAGCAAGCGAAGATCACTGTTAAATTTAACCAGTGGAGTGGCACACCTGGTGACACTTACAACGTCTATTTTGATGGTGTAAAAGTAGCAAGCGGCCCTATCACTGGTAGCCAAACGACAGCTTCGTTTGAATACGGCCAAGGTGGCTTATACCAAATGGAAATCGAAGCATGTGATGCGACAGGTTGTGCGAAAAGCGCACCAGCTGAAATCACGATTGCAGATACCGATGGTTCTCACCTGAAGCCACTAACGATGAATGTTGATCCAAACAACAAAACCTACAATACCGATCCAAGCGTCGTGATGGGTACGTATTTTGTTGAATGGGGCATCTATGGCCGTGACTACACAGTCGATAATATGCCGGTCGACAACTTGACTCACATCCTTTACGGTTTTATCCCAATTTGTGGCCCAAATGAGTCTGTGAAGTCTGTTGGCGGCAACAGTTTCAACGCGCTACAAACTGCTTGTACAGGTGTGCCTGATTATGAAGTCGTTATCCATGACCCTTGGGCTGCTTATCAGAAGAGCTTCCCACAAGCTGGTCATGAATACAGCACGCCTATCAAGGGTAACTACGCAATGCTAATGGCATTGAAACAACGTAACCCTGATCTAAAAATCATCCCATCGATCGGTGGTTGGACACTGTCTGACCCATTCTTCGATTTCGTGGACAAGAAAAACCGAGACACATTCGTCGCATCAGTTAAGAAGTTCCTGAAAACTTGGAAATTCTACGACGGTGTTGATATCGACTGGGAATTCCCTGGCGGCGGCGGTGCAGCAGCCGATAAGGGCGACCCTGTAAACGATGGCCCAGCATACATCGCACTGATGCGTGAACTGCGCGTAATGCTTGATGAATTAGAAGCTGAGACAGGCCGTACTTACGAGCTAACGTCCGCTATCGGTGTCGGTTACGACAAGATTGAAGACGTAGACTACGCAGATGCGGTTCAGTACATGGATTACATCTTCGCAATGACTTACGACTTCTACGGCGGTTGGAACAACGTTCCTGGTCACCAGACTGCGCTTTACTGTGGTTCATTCATGCGTCCTGGTCAGTGTGACGGTAGTGGCGTTGATGAGAACGGCGAACCGTACAAAGGTCCTGCTTACACAGCAGATAACGGCATCCAACTTCTTCTTGCTCAAGGCGTTCCTGCGAACAAGCTAGTACTTGGTACAGCAATGTACGGTCGTGGCTGGGAAGGCGTAACTCCAGATACGCTAACCGATCCAAACGACCCAATGACAGGTACTGCTACAGGTAAACTGAAGGGCAGCACAGCGCAAGGTGTTTGGGAAGATGGCGTAATTGACTACAAAGGCATTAAGTCATTCATGCTAGGTGCAAACAACACTGGTATTAACGGCTTCGAGTACGGCTACGATGCACAAGCAGAAGCACCATGGGTATGGAACCGTACTACGGGCGAGTTGATCACATTTGATGACCACCGTTCAGTGCTAGCAAAAGGTAGCTACGCGAAGTCTCTTGGTCTTGCTGGTCTATTCTCTTGGGAAATTGACGCGGATAACGGTGACATTCTAAACGCGATGCACGAAGGTATGGCTGGTGGTGTGGTTCCTCAACCAAACCGTAAACCAACCGCAGCCGCTGGCGCAGATCAATCGGTAACAGGTCCTGCAAATGTGGTTCTAGATGGCAGCCTGTCAAAAGACTCTGACGGCACCATCGCAAGCTACGCTTGGGAACAAGTATCTGGCACAGCAGTGGTACTAACAGGTGCAAACACAGCGAAAGCAAGCTTTGATGCAGCAGAAGTTAGTGTTGAAGAACAATTAACTTTCAAGCTGACGGTGACTGATAACGAGGGTGCAACGGCATCTGACCTCGTTGTAGTAACAGTGAAACCAGCAGGTGTTGTTGACCCAGTGAACAGCGCACCAGTAGCGCAAGTTGTTGCTCCAGCGACAGCAAACGCTGGTGACGTTGTGGTTGTAGATGCAGCTGCGTCTAGCGATGCTGACAACGATACCCTGACATTCAACTGGACTCTACCTCAAGGTCTGAATGCAACGGTTGAAGGCTCTAAAGTCACGTTCACTGCTGCGGAATACCCGCAAGACACAAGCTTAAGCTTCACTGTAAGTGTGAGCGACGGTAAAGCGTCTTCATCGGCAAGCGCGACAGTGGTTGTTGCACAGCACACAACCGATCCGAACCCTGGTACTTGTGACAACGCATGGGATGCGAGCGCAGTGTACACAGGTGGTAACCAAGTGACTCACGCAGGTAAAACGTGGGAAGCGAAATGGTGGACTCAGGGTGACGATCCTAGCCAATCTGGCGAATGGGGCGTTTGGAAAGAAGTTGGCGTAGCTAACTGTAACTAACTTCAGCCTTGCAGACTTTCTGCTAAATAAACAAAGGACAGCTTCGGCTGTCCTTTTTGGATTTAACCTCTTAACGAGGAGAGCAACACCAGAGACGAAAAAATCTGAGGTGTTACTTTCAAATCGAATTAGCGCAAAACGGAGCGAATCAATCAGTAAAAGTAAGGGTTACCAAGCACTATCGAGCAAACGGTCAAAACTACTGAAGACTTGCTCACACTTCATCACTCGACCATGCCCCTGACCTTGTGTTGTCACTAACTCAACGTTTTTAATCTCTTCAGCCGCTTTTGCCGAGACACTGTATTTGGTGAACTTGTCTTGCTCATCATGAATAATAATGGTGTGAGACGGACGCTCAGACAAACGCTTCATCGGATCAATGGACTGTAACGGATAACCAAATTGGTCTTCAACTTCTGAAACCACAGCATTAAAAAGCTTCATCGAGTAACCGGAACGTGCAATGCTACCGAATAAGTTCTCTACGTAATTTAATACCGGAGCGATAAGCAGCAAAGGCTTGTTTTCTAACTTACTGTGCCTACACTCAAGAGCAGAAACGGTGCCCATGCTGTGTCCAACTAGGCCAACAATATCCTCGACCGTATCCAACACATCTTCTAATCCTCTGACAAACCCCGGAATGTGCCCATACTGCCCCTCACTCTCACCATGTGCCGGATGATCGTACGCCAAAGCAGTAAACCCTTTCGACGCAATATGTTCCATCAGTGGATAAAACTGACTTGCCGTTCCAGACCAACCATGAGTTAGCACCCAAATAGGTCCAGATCCCAAAGTATAGGTTTTGATGATGCCTGCATGCCCTTTAATTTCACCTTTGATAAGCCCTTGAGGTTCAATATTTTTAGGTTGCGTACGAGCAGGTGTCAGAAGAAGCTTGCGCGCGGTCTTCTTTGCATGTGACGGGGCCAGTGTATGGTGTAACCGAGTACTAATGTTCACCAAACTGCGCTTAATACTGAAACGTTGCGATGTATTAAAGTAAATTTTTTCACTCATAATCATGTCCTTAACTATCAGCTTTGCACAAAATAGAACGGTCGTGCTTTTTACGCTGATAAGAAAGAGCGAACTCAGCCGCTCTTTGTGATTTTATGTCTACGAATCTGGGAAGCGAATAACCGATATTAGCCTTTCCAGCGAGAAAATAAGTTGTCGATCCCTTGCCAAAACAGACGCAAGCTTTCTTGCTCACCTTTAATTGAGTAAAAAACATGCGCACTCAAATAGAGACCGTACAAATCAAACGTTGCTTGGCGTGTATCTAAGTCTGCTGCAAATTCTTGCTTCTCTTTGCCTTTCGCTATTTGGATCTCCAAATAACTCAGCCAAGTGTCTATGGATTTACGCAGTCCGGCCTGAAGCGGGCAATCTTTATCTGCCGTATCATTCCAAGCGTCAAGAAACATACAACTTCCTTGGAATGCGTGATTCCAAGTCATCCAAGAGTCGAGCAACCCTCGAATTTTACGCTCGATATTGCCATCCCCGAGTTCTCGAGCAGGCTCAATAACCCGATCAGCGAACACTTTATTGGCGTGATCAAGCACCGATAGCTGTAAATTCAACTTCGAATTAAAGTGGGCAAACAGACCACTTTTCGACATACCGCATTGCTTGGCTAACTCTCCAATCGTAAGACTTTCTAATCCGTCTTCGCTGGCGATCTCAAAAGCCCGCTGCAGAATAAACTCTTTTGTCACTTTTCCTTTTTGCATAGTCTTATTTTTAGCACGATCGTTCTTTTTTGCAATCTCGAGTTAACTGGTCTAACCATTATTCAGTGCTATTTTCGACTCACGAATCAGGTATTGATTGCGTTAATAGGTTAATAATTAAGAAGTTTGAAGTAAGTCTTAATTTTCAAAACAGCTTCAATGTAAGCGCAAGTCTGTTGACTTTTTCACGTATTACTTCAGTAACAACCTGCTATTTTCACCTAAGTTTTTTATTTAGGTAAACAATGTAATGGCAAAGAAACAAAAAATAGCCAGCTTAGAGTTTGCACGTATCATTGCGATGCTTGCGATTGTGGGTTTGCATTGCCAGATGGCACTGACGTACTGGCAGTGGAATGGGATACCATGGGTTGGCTATATGCTCAACCAACTGGCTCGTTTTGCTGTTCCGCTGTTCTTTCTCATCTCGGGTTATCTAATCCAGCCGAAGTTGAGTCATTCACCTATCGATACTCTTAAGAACTACGCCAAACCGTTAATGAAGGTTTGGCTCATTTGGAGCATGATCAGTTTACTGATGCCATTCCAATGGCAGACGGTCGCTGAGGCTGGGTATCTCGCCGAAAGGCAAGGTTATTGGGGGTACCTAATGTCAACCCCGATCAATTCACTCATCGAAGGCGGACTCGTTCATCTGTGGTTTATTCCGGCTCTGGTCATTGCCGTAGCGTTAATTGCCTTTCTCGTGCATATCAATATGGCGCAACTGATACTGCCAACCGCAGTATTGCTATACATATACGGTGCCTTTGCTGGCAGTTACGCGACCATTACCGACCTGCCAGCGCCTTTCTTTACTCGTAACGGGCCTTTTTTCAGCACGTTGCTAGTTGCTCTAGGTTATTTCGCACGAGAAGTGCAGTGGCGGTGGTCGCGAAACAATACGGTTCGATGCATTATTCTTGGCATGGCACTGCATTTTGGTGAAGCTTACTGGCTGATGCAACATGACATCGCTTTCAACTCGCACGACTTCCTATTCGGTACCGTTATCTGGGCTGTAGGTGTCTTTATGTGGCTTTTGGCTCACCCTCATTTTGGCGACATGCCTTGGGTCTTCAAACTATCTCCTAGCGTGTTAGGGATATATGTTAGCCATCTGCTTATCATAATTGTCATGATGAATGTCGCTGGATTTATCGGGCTGCAACACCTCGCGAAAGATGTGTTTATTTATCCTGCAACGATTGTTGCAACCATACTGCTTGTGAAAGCAATTGACACTTCACCGTTGAAAAAATGGCTCCTACGCTAAATGCATTCAGCTCTAGATATAGCTAGCTTTAACTCAAAAGGGTTAGAGCTAGCCAGTTAAAAATGAGATTTCTCTCTCACTGACCCATTTTTGACTTTCTAATCCTTCAGAATTTGCTTTCACTCACAAAAAACATTGTTCATTTCCTTTAAATTGGCTCGACTATTACAACATTGCTCATTAAACGGAGGCTGTATGTGGGCAGGTCAAGGACTCGTTCCTTTTTTAGAGATTAGTCACTGGTTAACTTACGGTTTATATGCCGCTGCGGTTTTATTCGGCGCAGCAAGCATTGCGTCACTCAGAAAATAGTGGCGCACACTATCATTTCCTAACTCCTACTGTTAATTCGAGCTCTCTCACAACTAACTCATTCATTTGTGGCTAATATTTCTCCAACCAGACAAAGGAGAAATGTCTATGCCAATCTATCCAATTGTGGCTTTCTGCTGTTTGTTGTTCTCTAGCGCCACCTTTGCTGCATCAACCAATGAACTGAACCTTGTTAATTCTGGTGTCGGTTACGCGGCTCTGATTATCTTTTCGATCGCTTACATACTGGTTATGTTGGAAGAGTATCTGAAAATGAGAAAATCCAAGCCAGTGCTGCTCGCTGCAGGATTAATTTGGATTCTGATTGGCTACACCTTTGCTCAACACAACCAGCCTGAAATCGCCAAATCCGCACTAGAACACAACTTGTTGGAATATGCCGAGTTGCTGCTGTTTTTGCTCGTGGCGATGACCTACATCAACGCAATGGAAGAACGCAAACTCTTCGACGCCTTACAAGCGTGGATGGTCGGTAAAGGTTTTGGATTCAAAAAGTTGTTCTGGCTGACGGGTTTTCTCGCTTTTGTCATTTCACCGATTGCCGATAACTTAACTACGGCCCTATTGATGTGCGCTGTAGTGATGAAAGTCTCTGGTGATAATCCTAAGTTCGTCAATCTTGCTTGTATCAACATTGTTATCGCAGCCAACGCTGGCGGTGCATTCAGCCCATTTGGGGATATTACAACCCTGATGGTGTGGCAAGCCGGTCATGTCAGCTTTGCTGAGTTCATTCCGTTGTTTGTACCGTCATTGGTGAACTACTTGGTTCCCGCGTTTTTGATGTCACTGTTTGTTCCAAACACAAAACCGAATACGATTCACCAACACGTTGAGCTAAAACGCGGGGCAAGGCGTATTGTCGCATTATTCATTCTGACTATTGCCACTGCGGTCTCTTTCCATGCTGTGCTGCACTTCCCACCCGTTATGGGCATGATGATGGGCTTGGCGTACTTACAGTTTTTCGGATATTTTTTGCGCCAAACTCTCAAACACTCACTCGCAAAAAAAGCAGCTATGGCAATTGCCAATGGCGATGATCAGGCATTGAAGCGCTTAGGCTCAGTGGTTCCGTTTGATGTGTTTCATCGTGTGTCTCGAGCCGAATGGGACACCTTGTTGTTCTTCTACGGTGTTGTGATGTGTGTTGGCGGTTTAAGTTTACTTGGCTACCTCGAACTGGTTTCAAACGTCATGTACACGCAATGGAACCCAGTCTGGGCAAACGTAATGGTTGGTGTCCTATCTGCAATTGTCGATAACATTCCGGTTATGTTTGCTGTACTGACCATGGAACCAAGCATGTCGATGGGCAACTGGCTACTCGTCACATTAACCGCAGGTGTCGGGGGCAGTTTGCTTTCCATTGGCTCCGCGGCAGGCGTCGCTTTAATGGGAGCCGCGCGTGGACAATACACCTTCTTTGGCCACCTAAAGTGGGCTCCCGTCATCGCCTTGGGTTATGCCGCCAGTATTGCGGTACACTTGTGGATGAATAGCGGTTTATTTACTTAAAAACACCTAGAATTAGTCACTTAACTTGCAATGTAACCTAACGGTCGGATGGATGGTTAACGCCATCCATCACTTCAATCGCTCCCAACTCATATGGGTTGACGCCCTCTAAGCAGCCGACATTATAGCCATACTCACTCGGGTCAGAACGACGCTGATGGTGCGTATAAATACCGCACTCGCCACAGAAAAAGTGCTTCGCAGTGTGTGTATTAAATTGATACTGCTTCAAGACTTCTTCGCCTTGCACAATACGAATACCGTTCAAAGGTACAGACGCGACAATCGCGCCACGACGTCGACACATAGAACAGTCACACCGTCTCGGCTTCTCAATACCATTGGGTAACGCCAGTTCCAGCTCAACTTTTCCACAGTGACAACTCAGTCGATGTAATGTGCTGATTTGGGTGTTGCCAACTTTCTTAATCATAACTTTTCCTTGTTGTTTTTCTATCTGTGTACATTATGTTAAACAGGTTAATATCATCATAATCTCGTCCAAAAACTCGACATCCATCACTTTTCGCGACATTTTATTGGCCGATTTGTTAGTTGCTATTTTGGCGATTGTCTATCGCGTCCGTGAGACGTGTTATCTCCGGCGCGGTTTTTAAACCAAGGAAATAAATTTATGGACAAAGATCATAGCCTAAGAGAGAACCTCTTGGCTCTGACGCTCGGCAGTGCGTTGGTGTCACTTGGGGTGATATTTTTTAGCAAAGTAGGATTGCTCACTGGCGGTACGGCTGGTTTGGCGATCTTCCTAACCAAAGTGAGTGACTTCAGTTTTGGTCAGATATTTTTCGCTCTTAACCTCCCTTTTTATATTTTATCTGTGATGCGCATGGGTTGGCGCTTCACTATCAATACCTTTATTGCGGTTTCGATTGTCTCTTTTGCGGTCGATCATCTGCATCATGTGATTGAGATTTCACGAATCGAACCTTTCTATGCGGCACTTTTGGGTGGTGGGCTGATTGGAATCGGTATGTTGGTAATTTTCCGTCACAAAATGAGTTTGGGTGGCTTTAACATTCTAGCGTTGTACCTTCAGGAACGTTTTGGAGTTCGAGCGGGTAAAGTTCAAATGGCGTTAGATTGTGCCATCGTGGTGATGTCACTGTTGATTGTAGATGTGCACCTTATCGCTCTATCTGTTCTAGGTGCCATCGCTACGAACTTGATTTTGGCGATGAACCATAAACCAGGACGATACCAAGCAAAAGCGCAAGCAGCATAATCATCGCTGCATAGTCAACAACCCTAAAGCCCCCAGCCAGTCGCTCGGGGCTTTTTTCATTCAACGCTAAGATCACGTCAACGAGCTCGTTTTGCAGTGCTGCTGCATCTCTTCATCCAATTTAGCTTTATATTTCTGGCTAAGATGGAAGTGTACTTGCATCAGCAAGTCATGTGCGTGGAACAGCTCAAGCGCGTCGCTACCATGTTGCTGACAAATATCTTCACAGCGCTCAGCATGCACTTTGGCTTCTTGCGGTTTATCCGCTTTAAGCAAGCTCATCGCTAAGCGATACTCTGCGCGCTCTTCTTGCATCCAACCCCCAGCCACTTTCCAATAGTCTAGCGCGAGTGTTGCTGCTTCTAACATCTTCGATTTTTCCATGGACGTGCGCTCAGCCAGCGCTTCGTACTGACATGCTAAGTTGTTTGCAGTGATCGCTATAGCGCGCGCTAATGGCCCTTCTGCATCGTTCGGCGTCATTCCTAACGCTGCTTTCACCAACCATTGACTCGCCAGTTCAAGCTGAGCAAGTGCAGAAAGTTCATTCGAAATCAAAGCGTAAACTCGGCGTTGTTCTTGCTCTTCCAATAATTCCATATTGTCAGTGCCATCTACGAAATAGCGCGCAACGGCAATACTGCGTTGAAATGCCAAACTCTCAGCAACCTTGCGTTCATCAAAGTGCTCTAAACAAGTAAGAAACTGTTCTGGGCACTGGAGATGCCCAATAGCGGTATGCAGCATCAATGCGAATATTCGCTCGATTTGGGTAACGTCTTCCACCTCGCTCAGAGCCGTTTCTAGCTGAGCATAAACTTGTTCGGGATTTTCCTCGTGATGCTGCCAACACTCACTCATGAAGGCATCAAAATCCGTTTTGAAAGGCATGTCCTTATTGTCCTTTTTCTATTCGTATAACGAATATGAAACTCTACACTATCGTTACCCCTGTGTAGCACGCTTAATCCCAATATGAGAATCGCCTCACTTAAAGCGGTGTACCTTGCTCCAGCGCGAGCAAACGTTGCTTGCGCTCCACTCCACCTGCATACCCAGTCAGTTTTCCGCTTTTGCCAATAACGCGATGACAAGGTACCACGATAGAAATCGGATTCTTCCCGTTTGCTAACCCAACAGCACGCACAGCTTTAGGGTTACCTATCGCATTCGCGAGATCTTGATAGCTCCACGTTTCCCCATATGGAATGGTCGTTAGTGCCTGCCAAACTTGATTTTGAAAATCAGTGCCTGTCGCTGCAAGGGGCAAGTCGAATTCGTTGCGCAGACCAGCAAAGTATTCATCCAGTTGGGTGACAGCTTGGCGCAAGACCGGATACTGCTCGTCTCGCACCCCCAGCTCACTCGGCTTAGTGGTGCATGTTTCAAACCAAATGCCAAGTAAGCCCTCAGCGTTCGATTGGATAGTCACCGTTCCTAGTGGACTCGGCATTTCGGTATAAAATGTTTTCATGATTGATTCCATAAGTGAAACGTCGCGTAGCTTCCCCAAGGGGCCGCAGTGTGCGTATTCAGTGATGGGTAACGCTGCATCGCCTTTTTCACCACTAAGTCTTTATCTAGAAAGCAATCGGGTTGAGATTGCCCTCGCAGTTGAGCATAACTGACAGTCCAAGGTCCAATGCCTTTCAAAGCTAGCCACTGTTGGGGGTCAGCTTCTGAGTTGTCCTGCATAAACTGGGCGAAGCGCACTAGCGTCTCTTTACGGCTTTGCGGCATGCGCAAAAAGCTCACGTCGGCGTTCGCAATATCACTGGGAGTCGGGAAAAAACGTTTTTCTGACTCTCCACTAAGTGTGGCCACCAATAAGTTAAGTTGACCAATCGCAGCTTTAACCGACACTTGCTGGCCTAAAATCGCTCTAACCCCTGCTTCCCATGCACTCCATACACCAGGAATACGAATACCTTTACTCGACACGAGCCCAGGCGCAACATACTCCAAATGCTGCTCAACAGTACAAATATCAGCGTCAAGATCGAACATACGACGAATGTCAGACACCAAGTTTTGCAGCTTCGTTACGTCTTCAATTTCAAACGCCAGTTCTAAGTATCCTTCACCTTTTGTCGCTTTAAACCAGGCTTTGCTGTTATCCAAAAAAACGTTGCGCTGATAACTCTCATCCCTCACCTGCTCGACCCCCTCAACCGCTCGTAAACGATAGAAGTCCAACATGTGCGACCAATTCAACTCACCTCGATAAGGTAAGGCAATTCGATTGCAACCCGCACCATCAAACTCTTTACGGCGTACTTGAGAAGGCGTTAGTTTGAGAAACTTTTGAAAAGCATCGTTAAAGCGGCGCGTACTGTTAAAACCTGACGCAAACCCCACGTCGGTGACCGACATAGAGCTGGAGTGAAGCAACTGTTTGGCGAACATTAGTTGCTGATATTGCGCATACTGCTTGGGTGACATACCTAGATACTGCTCAAACAACATACGTAAGTAACGGTCAGAAATCCCAACACGCTCAGCCAACTCAGACACCGAATGGTGATGCAACTCCCCTCTATCAATTAACGAAATCGCTCGTTGAAAGGTCGTCTCGACACCTTTCCATGCCCAAGATCCAGGCGCGCTGTCAGGTCGACAGCGTAAACACGGACGGTACCCTGCTTGAAGGGCTTGCGTCTTATCAGCGAAATACTCAACATTTTCTTCTTTAGGCAAATTTGCCGGGCAAATCGGACGACAAAAGATTCCCGTTGTTTTTACCGCCACATAAAATCGCCCATCAAAACGACTGTCTCGCGCGACTCGCGCCTTGTGACACTGCTCGAAGGTCAGTGAGGTATAGGGGTGAATAAACATAGTGCTTTCCTTGCTCATGCCTTTTGTCATTTATTGTTCATAGGCATCGTTCAATATAGTGTTATTGTAGCTTGCTTAAGCGCCCACAATTAGCCACTTTCGGAACTCAATATTGAGATTTATTGGCATTAGCGCTTTTGTACACTAAAGTTAGATCCAGAACATCACAACAACGTCGGCTAAAGGGAATTGGCATGGACTTACATACTTGCGTAATTGTATTAAGAAACCAAAAGGTTATTACCAGTAAATCCGTAGATCATTCTATTGGAATTATCGAAAGAGACTCAGATAACGAGATCTCAGAAATTCAGATTAATGCGACGGATGGACGTAATATTCGAACTTATCACTACAACAATGTAGAGGAGTCATTAGAGAGCTTAATGAACCTCTGACGGTTTTCTTTAACACACCTTTCTCCCTTGTTAAAAGCGAAAGCAATAGAGCACAGTACATGTGCTCTTTTTTTTGTTTAACAGCAAAAATGTTTATCGAAAATAATGACAGACCTTGATTTAAAACAGACAATAATCGGCAAATAAACACCCGAATATAAAAATCAAGACATTGATTTAAATAAAAACCAATCATTCAATTTTTTAGAACGAGTTTATCAAAATCCTCCCGTTATTTTTATGCTCGCCTCTAACTAAACTGTTCTCAACAGCACGGGAGCACACGCTTCCCACTCATTGAAAAGAGTCAGAGGACAGAATCATGAAAGCACTATTACAGAAAATTACCACATCAAACGCAGGTTACAGCGCACTATCACTTCGCGTTCCAATCGGCATTATCTTTATGGCGCACGGCGCACAAAAACTATTTGGCTGGTTTGGTGGCTACGGCCTAGAAGGCACAGGTCAGTGGATGGCATCTATCGGTTTAGGTCCTGGCGTACTCATGGCGTTACTTGCGGGCAGCGCAGAGTTCTTTGGCGGCTTGTTCATTTTACTTGGTCTGCTAACTCGACCAGCAGCGGTTGCTTTGGCGTTCACGATGGTGGTAGCGATATTCTCTGTCCACTTTGAAAATGGCCTATTCATGGCAAACAACGGTTACGAGTTTGGCTTAGCATTACTGGCAGCAAGCGTTTCTCTGGCGTTCTCTGGCGCAGGTAAAGCAGCGTTAGATAACTTTTTAAACAAAAAGCTCTCTTAAGGAGGCCTTATGATTACGGTAAGACATGCAGCAGACCGAGGTCGAGCAAACTTTGGCTGGCTTGATAGCAAACATACGTTTTCTTTTGGTAGCTACTACGATCCTCAACAAATGGGCTTTTCCGAGCTGAGAGTCATTAATGACGATGTAGTCAAGCCTGGCGCGGGTTTTGATACACATGGCCACCGTGATATGGAGATCATCAGCTATGTGTTGGAAGGTGTTATCGCACACAAAGACAGTGAAGGTAACGTCAAAACACTACCTGCAGGTGAATTCCAACTCATGTCGGCAGGGAAAGGGATTTACCACAGTGAGTACAATGCATCGAACCAAGATACGCTGCGGTTTCTACAGATTTGGATTCAACCGAACACATTTGGAACCAAACCAGGTTATCAGCAAAAAGATTTTGGTCGCAATCCTGGGTTAACGACTATCGCAACTCCAACTGGAGAAAACGGCACGCTACTTATTAAGCAAGATGCGACTTTGCATCAGTTAATTCTTGAGCCAAGTAGCGAACTAAACTTTGAGATTGAGTCGGGCCGAAATCTATTCATCCATCAAGTGACTGGGAGCCTTAGTGTCGACAATACCACTTTGACGGCTGACGACGGCGCGAAGATTGAACACCAGAGTAAGGTTGTTTTGCGCAATACATCAAACGAAAGCACAACAGCCCTGTTGTTTGACTTACCATAACTATCGATTCATCGAGATAAAAACAAAGCCGCCTTGATTTCTCAAGGCGGCTTTTTCGTTTTTCTGACTTTTCATTCAACGCTATTCGTCGGAAGTGCCAGAACCAATTTGCTGAAAACTGTAAGCGGTCAGTGGATCGATCTCTTTGACAATTTCTTCCACTTGCTTAATCGCGTCTACAGACGAGCTAGCTTTACGATAGCTCAAATAGATAGGGCGACACCAATCTTCTACTCCAGACACCTTGTGAAGCTGCCCATTAGCGATAAATGGCTCCACGAGAGAGATTGGTAAGTACGCGGCTCCACCCTTCTCTAAAATAAAGTCCAATGCGATACGCGCTGTTGAAGTGCGTAAATATGGAGCCGGAATCTTAGGGTGACGTTCAGAATGCTCTGAGGAGAAACGCGTCCCCCAGTCAACGTACACATATTTGTTTTCGAAAACGGTGTCTAAAGAATCTTTCTCAGTTGATACCAGAACGAGAACAACATCCGCCACTTTTTTACAGTTAAGCTCATCAGCTTTGATCTGATCGAACGCAAATGCCATATCTAACGTGCGCTCTAGCAAGCTACGACTGAGCATCTCACGTCCCATCACTTCTGCCATGAAGCCATAACCACCAAACGAATCTGTGACGACACTTAAACAATTCTGTAAATAAGCGTCCCAAATGTTTGGCGTGCCACCTAACGTTAGTTGCAGCGCTTTGCCATCTTCAAGCGATAATTCTAGCTTCGCTTGTTGCAATGTAGTGACCATTACCTCGGCATAGCTGATTAAGCGCTCACCTGCAGAGGTCAACTTTATGTTATTTCGATCACGAATAAACAATTGCGTATCGAAGTAACTTTCCAATTGTTTGATACGTGCGCTCACAGCGGCTTGGGTAATATAAAGGTTCTCAGCAGCACGTCCGAAGTGACGAACTCTTGCCAGCTCTAAAAATGTTCGAAAGACTTTTACATCCATAAACCATCTCCTGGTTAATATAAAACCAGATTAACAACTAATTAAAATCATGACGACAAAAAAGTTTTGTTTTTCTTTTGTTAGATTTAAGCCTAATTTTCGCCGTAAGTTCACTACATTCATCAATAACGGTTACAGAGGCTGTTGACATGTCTGACACTGAATTCCGTCATGGCAAAAAACGTTTTTACGATAACGTAAAATTCCCACGCGGCTTTGCAAAGTCTGGCGATTTTACTCTTTCAGAAGAGGAAATCCTAACAATTTATGGGGATACAATGCTTGGCTTAGAGTCAGGCGAATTAACACCTGAAAACAGCGAAGAGAAACACTTCATCAAGGTGTTAGAAAACCCGGGCAAAGCAAAAACAAAACTTGAGCGTACGTGGCTAAAGTACACCCAACTTGCTCGTGGTCGCAAGCGCTTCCATACGCTAAATGGTCGTAACAAGCCTGACGCCACAGAAGAATACATTGAAGAGAGTTTGGTTGAAGACGATTAATAACCAATAACCTAGTTCTCGCCTTTTTCTAGCAGTAGGCGAAAGCTCGTTTGACTTTACTGAGCGAGCAAGACAAGCTCATTTCTTCTCCTAAAGCCCAAGGGGGCATTCTCCCAAGGGCTTTTTTAATATTTGGGTGATAACCGTTTACTTGGCGAGCGTCGCAATCTTTTTCAGAAAGCTCTCTTTCAAATGCTCTTGGTCATATTCCAAGTGATAGGTGTTGTGGAAGCCAATTTTTAGCTCAACACCATTCCCTCTCAAGAAAACGTTGTACCCATCGTAGTCAGAAAACGCTTCTACACCTTCATACATTTTACCAAATTCGGTTGGCGTACCGTTGTTCATCACACATTCGTAAGCCTGTAGTACTTTGCTCGGATCTAACTCATTTTTCATACCGAATTCCTCACTGGTTTACACATTTCAATTATGGTTAAAGAATGAGCGCCATGCCATATCTAACCCATAATATTTGAAGTTCGTGTGCGATTTCGCACTCTGTAGGTTATTAAAAAACAAGGTTAAGTGCGAAGTCAGAACTTAATTTAGATCATAAATTTTATCTATTGATTCGTCAGTTTCATAATGCAATTTCTTTGTAAAAAATCGTCTTATAAAAGCATTTAGATATAAAAATCGTCGACAAAACCAACATTGGTTAAAGAAAAAGCAAAATTTTGACCTAAAACAATAGCAGTTCGCCATTACTTATTTTATAATGCGAATTAATGTTTCAGTACATCGTCAATTCCAATAACTAGGGGCACAAAATGAGACTTATCCCGTTAACTCGAGCAGCACAAGTAGGTAAGTGGGCAGCTGCGCATATCGCTAAGCGTATCAACGACTTTAAACCTACTGCTGAGCGTCCATTCGTTCTGGGTCTACCAACTGGTGGCACTCCTCTAGCAACCTACAAAGCCCTAATCGAGCTTTACCAAGCCGGCGAAGTCAGCTTCAAAAACGTCGTGACTTTTAACATGGATGAGTACATTGGCATCCCTGCGGATCACCCAGAATCTTACCGCTCGTTCATGTACAACAACTTCTTTAATCACATTGATATTCAAGAAGAAAATATCAACCTACTGAACGGTAACACAGACGATCACGACGCAGAATGTAAGCGTTACGAAGACAAAATTAAGTCTTACGGCAAGATCAACCTGTTCATGGGCGGCGTGGGTAACGACGGTCACATCGCGTTCAACGAGCCAGCGTCATCTCTTTCTTCTCGTACTCGCATCAAGACCCTCACTGAAGACACTCGCATTGCGAACTCTCGCTTCTTTGACGGCGATATCAACCAAGTGCCTAAATACGCGCTGACTATCGGTGTTGGTACGCTTCTAGACTCAGAAGAAGTGATGATCTTGGTCACTGGCCATAACAAAGCTCAGGCACTTGAAGCAGCCGTGGAAGGTTGTGTAAACCACCTATGGACAGTTTCTGCTCTTCAACTTCACCCTAAAGCGGTGATCGTATGCGACGAACCAGCTCAACAAGAACTGAAAGTGAAGACAGTGAAGTACTTCTCTGAGCTAGAAGCAGAAAACATCAAAGGCTTTTAACCCATAGGATGGCAGCCTAGAAATACACTAAAAATACAAAACCCGTGTTGAACACGGGTTTTTTCTTATCTGAACAGCGGGCTTAAGTCGTCAATAAGCTTTAATACCAAACTGACGAAGACGCTTAGGAAGCACTTCATCCAACTTGTCTAGTTCACTTGGTTCGACTTCGATAAGGTTGAAATGATGCTGCTCATAAACAGTACGAATGGTCTCACGGTCGGCCTGAGCCATCTCCCCATCGTCACTTCCCCAAAATTGCAAATAGACTTTACCGCCTGGTAAGTAAAAATCGCTAGTGACATCTTGGTCAATCGGCAGCTGACGCTCATAAGCGTGCACTACACCAGCCAAGTACAGCCAGTTGTCAATGAGCAACTCACCCTTAGAGCGTACGTAATGCCCATCTAATGTTCGGTGCTTGGCTTCAAATTTTTGGCGAAAGCTTGAGTACGATTTATCCGTAGAATGTGACTCCGCGTCTTGCCCTAAAAACTCAATGACAGACTGCTTAAGACGCTTGTTACGCAGCACCACATCGTGCCATACGACAAAGGTATTTTGTGTTTCTTTATCGGTTCTTTGCTGCCCACCAGCGCGCACACCAGCTTCTGTGACACTCCATCCCTCTTCGGATTTGGTCAACCAACCCAGTTCACTCAAAAGCTGGTTCATGCGCTTCGCATTCAATTTCAGCTTTTCACCCAGTTGTGTCGCGCTCAATGTTTTCCCTGAGCTGGGAGTCAGCTCAATATGTAAGTTGGTCGGCCAGACGATGAACTGGCCAAATTTAGGGTGATCCACATACTCACCGCCAAACTTTGCCCCTTCTTCGGTCAAAATCCACTTTTCATCTTGGCGAACGATGTAGCCTGCACGTTTGAGATCGGCAAACAGCAGCTTAGCTTCTACCTTGCGCATTTTCGCTAATGCCGACGTCGATATTTTTTCAGACATGTGGGTACCTCATGCTGCTGCAAAATTGAACACTATATCGTCATAGTAACGCATTGATTTCACGGCTTGAAGTCAGGCAAACAAGATTTCGTGTTACAAATAGCAAAGCCAGCGTATAGGTGCTGGCTTTGTTATTTCGGTAAAAAAGCGAATGTTATTTAATAAAAGCGATGCATCCTTGCAAAATCACTAAATTCACAATGTCGATGAAGAATGCACCGACAATTGGAACCACCATAAATGCTTGTGGTGATGGGCCATATCGACTCACGATGGAGCCCATATTCATGACCGCAGTCGGTGTAGCACCTAACCCAAAACCGCAGTGTCCGCTAGCGATCACCGCCGCATCGTAGTTGCCTCCCATCATGCGGAATGTTACGTAGTAAGTGAACATCGCCAACACTGCCGACTGAATAGCAAGAATAATAAGGAATGGGATCGCAAGATCGAAAATATTCCACAATTTCAAACTCATCAAGGCCATGGCAAGAAATAGAGATAGTGCAACCGTGCCAAGAATATCAACGGTTTCTAAATCAACCTTGCGCGCCTTCGTCACTTCCATGATGTTAGTGATAACAACACCAATAAACAGCGCATACACAAAATCGGGAATCATTAACCACTTGATGTCAAAACTGCTTACCCAACTCTCCAGATACTTCGCGCCTGTCACGCAAAGTAGAATGATGGACAAGCTTTCAACGACTCTTTTCGCTGTGACACGATCTTCCTCATGTTCGTTGTACGTCACCAGTTCAGGGAAACTCTGATGACTTTGATTGGTGCGTCCGTATTCCGATTCCAAGTTGTGTTTGTTTAGTAGCTTTTGTGCAACAGGGCTGCCAATAATCCCGCCCATCACCAAGCCAAATGTAGCAGAAGCCATTGCCACCTCTAGAACATTATGCAAACCATACATTTCTTGAAAAGTTTGCGACCACGCAGCTCCAGTTCCATGTCCGCCAGAAAGCGTAATGGATCCGGCGATCAACCCCATGAGTGGATCTAACCCCAACGCTGTTGCTAAGGACACGCCGACCGCATTTTGGATAAGAATGTAGACCGATGCCACAACTAGGAAGATGAAAACCTTCGCACCGCCTTTAATCAGTTGGGTGTAATTTGCCGCTAAGCCAACGGTTGCAAAAAACATCAGCATAAAGACGTTTTGCAGTGGTAAATCAAAGGAAACATCCACACCGTTTAAGTGCATCGTCGTGATTACGCAAGCGACCACTAGACCACCAACAATTGGCTCTGGAATATTAAATTTTTTTAAGGTTGGTAACTTGGTATTGATGAACTGCCCTAAAAACAACACGCAAATTGCGACGAGGAACGACTCCTGTGGGCCGATAGATATTACCTGATTCATGAGACCTCTTTACTCTACTCTTTCTCATTCATTGAGCACGCGCTCAACGTGAGATAGGTGCCTAAGCCAGTCAGATTGCCTCTCGAAACTTTTGTTTTCTAGGCCTCTTTGACCATCAATTCTCATCAAGTAAGAAATAGGCAGACCTAAAATTATGCTAATTATCATTCAGTGAGAATATTCATTTAGAACAGGCGATAAGTGTATTGATGGGAAGAGAAAAACAACACTTCTCAACTTATGAGAAGCAATTAATTTCCATATAAAACAAAACCTCAAAACAACGACCACATAGGTGGATATTTAGAGCGAATAAGACAGGCGGATACACTAGGTTTTAAATTATTACTTTCTCTCTAACGCACTAGGTGTTATACATATATATAACACCATCTCAACCAAGAGATTCACTCATGACTAATTGGCATGATCGCCAACCGATATTTCGACAGTTGGCAGACCAGATCACGCAGCAAATACTGCAAGGTGTCTGGCAAGAAGGCGATGCTCTGCCCTCCGTCCGTAGCATCTCTGCAGATATGAAAATTAACCACCTCACCGTTATGAAAGGCTATCAATTGCTTGTTGATGACGGGCTAGTGGAGAAAAAACGCGGTCAAGGTATGTTTGTCGCTTCAGGAGCAAAGCTCAAATTACTCGCAGACGAGAAGGCACGTTTTCTTCAGCAACAAATTCCGCAGATAGCCGACACAATACAGCGTCTGGATATGTCACTCGACGAATTCATTCAACAACTAAAACCACACTTGAAAGGTGACCAATGAGCGCATTAGTCAGTGTAAACAACGTCTCCAAGCAATATCAGCAACAAGGAGAAGCACTGCATGAAGTGAGTTTCGACCTACATGCAGGACAAGTACTTGGCTTACTCGGCCATAATGGCGCAGGTAAATCAACGCTTATTAATGCCCTACTCGGTGCACATGAATATCAGGGCACTATTCGTATCAACGGATTTGAACCTATTATGCAACGCGACAAGATAATGCAGAGCTTATCCTACATCTCGGATGTCAACGTTCTGCCAGATTGGATGACCGTTGCTCAACTGCTTAACTATACCGAGGGCGTGCATCCAGGGTTCAATCGCGCCCAAGCAGATACGCTACTTCGTCAAACGGACATCAAACCTCGTGCGCGTATCAAATCTTTATCCAAAGGGATGAAGGTGCAATTACACCTCGCGATTGTGATCGCGACCAACACCCAAATCCTCATATTGGATGAACCGACACTCGGGTTAGATCTCGTGTATCGCGAGACGTTTTATCGTCACTTATTGGAATGGTTTCACGACGGCGAGCGCGTGTTGATCATCGCCAGTCATGAAGTATCAGAGATTGAGCACTTGCTGACAGATGTTCTGATTCTTAAGCATGGTCGCCCCGTTCTGCAAACCTCGATGGACAGTATCAGTGAAGACTATTTCATTCTTGAAGCCAACGACGAGCACCGCACACAAATTGAAGCGATGAACCCACTCTCGTCACAAAAAGGCCTCGGTTCAACGAAATGGTTACTCAAAGCCCAGTATGCCCAACAAGCAGAAACAATGGGTTCCATCCATGGGGTGAAGTTAGCGGATCTATTTTTAGCATTGCAGAAGGAGGCAGCGTAATGCGTTCAGTTGTCGCGATGTTGCAAAAAGAGTGGTTAGAAAACCCTCTTGTTTTACGTATTCCACTGTTTGTGTTGGCGTGTGGAGTTATTCTCTTTGTGAGTTTAATGAGTAACGATACTCTACAACACAATATGTTTTTCCAAATGAGCTTTGGTGGCGATGTCAGTGACATTCACAGAGAGCTTGGTGATGACGTCAATATGTTGATTACCGGAGGAGCAGGGCTGCTGTCTATCTTGTTAGCCGTTCAGTACTTCCCAAGAACGCTACGCAAAGAACGGGCGGAAGGCAGCATTATGTTTTGGCGCAGTATGCCTGTCAGTGACATAAAAACCCATTTAGTGAAGCTAGGGTTTGGCTTATTGGTGATTCCGCTCGTCTGCTCGGTGCTCGTACTCGCTGCAAATTTAATGTTGTGGTTGCTGAACATCTCTACTGATCACCAATTGGCTTTATTGTACCGCCAAGCCTCGTTAGGTTACGTGCTGCTGCATTGGGGAGAGTTTTTAATCAGAATGTTGTTCGCCGGTATTCTGCTGTTACCGCTGGCATTAACTGCGATGGCTATTTCACAAAAAGTGAACTCACCACTGGTCATTTTGTTTATCGCCATTTATGCGCTACGTTGGATGCCTATCGCACTTTTTGGTTACTACGGGCTAGATCACTTTTTCTCCGAAGTGCTTTACCTTCCGCTGCACGCCATTATTACACCAAACCCATTCAATACCATTCCTCAAGCGGGTTGGTTAAACGTTGGCATTTACGCCTTCATTGGTATTCTTGGTTGGACAGCTAGCCTCAAGTTCAGCCGAACCATTCAATAATCCGTCGTCCGATAAACGGCCAAAATCGAGCCATAAAAAAACGGTCACAACCTGTGTTGTGACCGTTTTTATTTCGACCTTAGGAGATCATGAACTTAAATTTAACCAAGGAATGAAATGTAACCTTGTAAAATGATTAAGTTAACGATGTCGATAAAGAAAGCCCCCACAATTGGCACCACCATAAATGCCTGCGGCGACGGGCCAAATCGGTTAACGATCGAACCCATGTTCATTACGGCTGTTGGGGTTGCACCCAAGCCAAAACCGCAGTGCCCCCCTGCAATAACCGCAGCATCGTAGTTGCTTCCCATCACTTTGAACGTAACATAGTACGTAAAGATAGCTAAGACGACAGACTGCACAGCTAAAATAACCAAGAATGGAATCGCTAGATCGAAGATATTCCATAACTTCAAGCTCATCAGAGCCATCGCTAAGAACAGAGATAGCGATACCGTACCTAACATATCGACCGTTTCGGCATCTAACTTACGAATCTTGGTCACTTCCAAGAAATTCGTAATGATCACACCAATGAATAGCGCATATACGAAGTCTGGAATCATCAGCCATGAGATTTCATACGTGCTTACCCATTGCTCGACATACTTGGCCCCAGTAACACAGATCAGTAGGAAGAAGAGTTTCTCCACCACTTTTTTCGCCGTTACTTTATCTTCTTCGTATTCATTGTAAGTCACCAACTCCGGGAATTTCTCGTGAGTTTTGGCATCTCGACCACCACGACCATACTCAGACTCTATGCTGTTCTTTTCCACCAGACGCTGCGCTACAGGGCTACCAATGATACCGCCGATGATCAAACCAAAAGTCGCTGATGCCATTGCAATTTCTAAGACGTTATCCAATCCATACACGTCTTGAAAGGTTTGTGACCACGCAGCACCTGTACCATGACCACCAGACAGAGTAATCGAGCCAGCAATTAACCCCATCAAAGGATCTAAACCGAGCGCCGCCGCAAGTGAAACGCCAACGCCGTTTTGTATGATGATGTAAAACGATGCGACAGCTAAGAAGATAAAAACCTTCGCACCTCCTTTCATCAACTGAGTGTAATTTGCGGCCAAACCAACTGTCGCAAAAAACATTAACATAAACGTATTTTGTAATGGCAAGTCGAACTCTAAATCGATGCCGTTGAAATGAAGAGCAGTAATCATGCAGGCCACAATAAGGCCACCTACAATCGGCTCAGGTATGTTGAATTTCTTTAAAATCGGTAGCTTAGCATTAATAAAATGCCCCAGGAAAAGCACACTAATTGCGACCAAGAAGGACTCCAGTGCACCTACAGATATTAAATGATTCATATCGCCTCTTATTATTGTTCTCTTCATTCTCCGTAATGAATGAGTGTTAGTTTAACCTTCGTTCAATAGCAAATTTTCTCGCTTTATTGTTTCGAAAATACTCAAAAAGTTGGTGTAGATGCGCCTTAGGCTAGTTTAAGGGGCGCTCCTTAAGCGATGTGTCAGTTTTTACGCTGTTAGCAAGCCCTTAAATGTGAAAGGAGCTGATACAGCTCCTTCAAATGGCCCCTCGCAATACCTGTGCGTTATCGCTTGGGGTGTTGTGTTGTGAGTAAATTCTGGGTGACACTTTCTGAACCACTTCGGGCTCCCTTACTTAAACAGAATGTGTCAATTACTATCAAACAAAGTTCCTTCCCGTTGTAACCGCTAAACGCCGAGAGCGCGTTCAAAACAATTGGGTTTGCCTGTTCCTGTCGTAGCTTTTCAACTCTGGCTCATGGTGTATAAACGAGCCGAATCCAAGGAAACTCTCAGGCTGCAACAAACGTTTTCGTCACAACGGAGCAGGATTATAACATATCGCTGATAATTTTCTTCAATTCAGTGACATTCACCAACCCCATAGTTAAACCTTGCAATGATTAACTGCCTATTATCATTTTCACAGATAAAAATCGAAGCACAGTTACTCAGTAAGCTTCTTAGAATACGATGCATAGCTAATAACTTCACCGCCGTTCTTATCCAAGAGGTCTTGATAAACGCCCTAGAGAACCAAGCAGCCGAAATATGCGATGTTATCATGATTGCTTTTCGAGACCGACGTCCCGACTTTGGCTAATGAGTACACCCCCAACTATGCATCAGACAAAAACATGTATAATTTTTTATACAAGTTATTCAATAACAAGAGTCCCACATGAACATTCATTCGCTTTGCGCTGCGCTATTACTCAGCATCGTCTCATCAGCTACAGCAGCTGAAAACATTCGTATTCAATATTCTCCCATAGAGACAACTCATGAAAAAATCGCCCAACAATCTATTCAAAGCAGCGATGTAAACACCATCTTTGTTGAGCTGTCTCAGGCCTACTTTCCATTTGATCAAGCTCTCACGCTGGTTTACGGCGGAGAAGATGGTCCAATGTATGATCCTGATACACACACAATATACGTTCCTTACACTTTTTATTTGGAGTCGCTCAATTACTTCTCCAATAATCAGTATGAAGAACGCTTCGGAAAATCCCCAAAAACAGGGGCGCTAGATACGTTATTGCACACTTTACTTCATGAAGCTGGACATGCTTACATCGAAGATCAAAGCATCCCTGTTCTCGGAAAAGAAGAAGATGCGGTCGATAATTTTGCCACTATTTTAATGATTGACTTCCTAGAAGATGGCGCAGATATGGCCATTAGCGCCGCCGACATGTTCGCATTCGAATCCGACGACAGACCGGACTACTACGATTTTGGCGAGTACATTGACGAACACAGCTTTGATTTGCAGCGTTACTTTTCAACGTTATGTTTGGTGTACGGTAGTGATCCTGAGCAATACAAAGCCTTACTCGATGAAGTAGAAAAAGACTACCTGCGTGATCGCAAAGAGTTCTGCCAATTCAATTACGGCAACATTCGCGACAATTGGCTGCATTACTTGCAAAACAATGAACCAAAAGAAAATTCGCCACGTAAAAGCGATTAGAAAATCTCAAATAAGAAGACCGCAATGACAAAACTCACCATATTTTATGACGGAACCTGCCCGCTTTGTGTCAAAGAGATGAAGGCGCTAAAACAACGCGATTCCAAGCAGCACATCAAAACCGTCGATATCTATAGTGATACATTCGCAGATTATCCGCAGATCGATCCTGAACAAGCCAACACCATTTTGCACGCCCTCAACGAAAAGGGGGAGCTTCTGCTTGGGTTGGACGTGACTCATCGTGCGTGGCAATTAGTTGGTCGCTGTTGGCTCTACGCTCCACTGCGTTGGCGCCTCGTTAAACCTGTTGCTGACTGGCTTTACCTCAAATTCGCAAAGAATAGGTATCGCGTCTCATATTGGTTAACAGGGACTTCTCGTTGCAATAGTGGGTCTTGTTCACGTTAATTGTGATCCCGCTTAAAAATGCTACGACCTTCGTCTAGATTTACAAATTTCCAGTACTTCTGATTGAGTAACTCGGTTAATCTCTAAGCATTACAACAATAAGTATTAACACTTTTATCAGGTAAGCTTATTCAGCTTGTCACTTGTAACGCTGCGCCGAGAGAAGGACGTCTCTATGAATCTGACGATCAGAAAACGACTATATATCCTTTCAATAATTCCAATTCTAACTATGGCAATAGGCATGATGTGGTTCACCTACCTACAAACCACTGCCTACAACGAGCACGAGATTGAGCAAACTCGAAGTCGAATGATGGAGATGAAAAAAGCCGAACTCAAAAGTTACGTGCAAATGGCGCGTTCCGCTGTCGAGCCACTACTCGCACAAAATGCCCCACTGGAAGAGGCTCTGCCTATCTTGAAACAACTAGAGTTTGGTCAATCCGGCTACATCTTTGGTTATGATTCAAAAGGCGTTCGCGTCGTGGTGGGTAAAAACACCAAAGGCATCGGGGAAAACTTCTATAACTTGCAGGACAAGAAAGGCAATTACCTGATTCAGGATTTGCTAAAAAATGCCAAAACTGGTGAGTTCACGACTTATTACTTCCCGAAACTCGGTCAGAGTGAAGCACTACCGAAACTCAGCTACTCAGTCTTTATTCCTGAATGGGACTTGATGTTGGGAACGGGTTTCTACACGGACGATATCGACGCCATTGTGGCAGACATGGAAAAAGCCGCACACGAAGATCTCAACACCACACTAACTGCGATAGCCCTGTTTTGTGCCTCGATAACAGCGATAGTTGCAGTCTTTGCCGTATTTGTTAACCGCAGCATCATGAAACCTATTGAGCAGTTTGATGCCTCAATCCACTCTTTCGCACAAGGCGATGCAGATTTAACAGCGCGCATGGAAGAATCTAGCGTGCCGGAGTTCACGCAGCTGAGCCGCAACTTCAATATCTTCGTTGAAAGCCTGCAAGGCATCATCAAGAGTGTTAGCCATGTCGGACAAGAAGTGGTTTCAGAGACCAACGAGATGTCACAGCGTGCATCGCAAGTGGACGAGTTAGCTTCAGGTCAACGTGAAGAAACCGAACAGGTCGCTGCGGCAATGACCGAGATGACAGCAACGGCGCACGAGATTTCAAACAACGCTAACCAAGCAGCGCAATCAGCCAGAGACGCCGATGAAAATTCACAGCAAGCGAAACACATTGTTGATTCCGCAGCAAACTCCGTCGAAGCGCTCGCGCTAGAGGTGTCGGAAGCCAGCACGGTAATTTCTCGTTTAGAGAGCGACGTACAAAACATTTCTTCTTCGCTAGAAGTGATTCAAGACATTGCCGAGCAAACCAACCTATTGGCACTAAACGCAGCCATTGAAGCAGCCCGTGCAGGCGAACAAGGTCGAGGCTTCGCAGTCGTTGCCGATGAGGTTCGTAAACTGGCAAGTCGCACTCAAGACAGCACAGGCGAAATTCACCAAATGATTGAGCAGTTGAAGTCTGGCTCGGATGCAGCAGTGAAAGCCATGGGCTCAAGCCAAGCGCGTGGTGAAGCAACGGTTGAGGAAGCACGAGCTGCCTCTGCCGCACTGCAAGAAATCCAAGCCGCAATTGCTAACATCATGGACATGAACACCCTGATCGCAACAGCAACCGAAGAGCAAAGCCAAGTTGGCCAAGAGATTTCACAACGCATCGAAGTCATCTCTCAACAAAGCAGCCAATCGGCACACCTTGCGAATCAAAACCGCGCAGGTAGTGGCAACCTAAACCACAAAGCTAACGAGCTGTACGACTTGGTCGGTCGCTTTACGGTTTAACGCTTTCCTCACCCATTCTCCATGCAAACAGCGACGCCAAAACGTCGCTGTTTTTATTTCTGCTATCCTCATACGACTTAGCTATAATGCCGCCAACTTAGCACCCATAAGGGCAAACCAGATGATTATTATGACCACCAATTTCGGTGACATCGAGATTGAACTGAACCTAGAACGAGCGCCAGTTAGCTCAAAGAACTTCAAAAAATACTGTGAAGATGGCTTCTACAACGGCACCATTTTCCACCGCGTTATCGATGGCTTTATGATTCAAGGTGGCGGTCACACCGAAGACATGGCAGAAAAGCCAACGCGCGGACCAATCGCGAACGAAGCAAACCGTGGTCTAAAGAACCTTGTTGGCACTATCGCAATGGCGCGTACCGATGCACCGCACTCTGCAACGGCACAGTTCTTCATTAACTTGGAAGACAATGATTTCCTAGACCACACTGCAACTACCAACCTAGGCTGGGGCTACGCCGTGTTTGGTAAAGTGACCGCGGGTATGGATGTCGTAAATCGCATCGCGAAAGTGAAAACTACCTCTAAGTTTGGCCACGATGATGTGCCATGCGATCCAATCATTATCGAGAAAGTGACAGTCAACGAATAAGCCCATTCGCCTCTGCGGAGAAATCGTCGTTATAAAACGAAGAAAGCGCCTAACGTCTTATGATCTAGGCGCTTTTTGTTTTTATGACTCAGCCGATTATACCCAAGTGACTTCAAGATGCAGGATTCAGAGCGTTGTCATTGATTCGAGGTCAAGGAAAACAACGCAGCGTAATAGCCAGCTCTTTCCAAGTTGTTTGACACAGAAGTCGAGCCAATGACACGCTCCCAAAGGGCCCTCTTTACAAATAGTAAGGGTCTTGGATTGTATACTTTGTTGTCGATTCTCGAATTGGGCCCACCAAACCTTTAAATCGCCGCCGCGTCTACAAACCAAGTCATTCTCGCTGAACCTAGCATCTCGAGGTTACTTGGGTATAGTTTGGCTTGTGCCGAAGTTATTGATAGAAAAGCTCAGCTTTGGCTCCAACCAAATCCAGTTCAGAGCCTTGAAAATCAACCAAATATTCAGCAACAAGGTTGTACCCAACCCAATACCCCATGTATTTCGGCCAGCGGCTTTCATCGCTGCCAAGAAAGTAAGCGTCGAAGTTGTAATCTAGGCTGGTCAGCTTGTTTTTCATCTCAGCGTAGAAAGGGCGCCAATCTTGATCTTTGATTTGCTCAAACAAGCTCGGAGTGACGCCGCCATTCACCTTACGTTCGAAGTGACAAGCTAACCCTTCCATAATTAGTACATCACCAAGAGCAACGCCACTCTCTCCCGCTCGCATACGGAACAGGTGATGCAACTCATGCGCTAACACCGCAGCCAGTTCTTTCTCAATAACGTTTTTAATATCAGCACGTTGAGTATCAAGCAGAATCTCTACACGATAGGCACTTAAGCAATAGCCACCAATCCCCGTCTGCGGTACATCATTGCGATCAAACGGGCTAATGGTGAGGTCAATGTTACTTAAATCAAAGTAACTAGAAAGTTGTGAGCTCAGATCATCAAGTTTCTGATGCAAATACTCAGAGATTGAAGACAGTTCTCCCGTCGCATTTAACAGGGTTACGCGATAACTCATTTATCTTCCTTGATAATGTGGGTTAAGAGCAGCGAGTTTACAGTGTAAAGAGTGAGCAGTTCTAGCGATTACATCCCTTTGAACAAACTTTGAGATGCACGGCTCACAGGGAGCTTGTTTTCTCCAACGTGCACAAACATTCTGCCAGCAAAGTCTTTGTTTACTTTGCTAATTTTGCACACTTGCACCACGCTTGAACGGTGCACTTGCCAGAACTGTTCTGGGTTAAGCTGCCCTATCAACTCTTTCAACGATGTACGAATCAAATACTCCTGCACTTTGCCTTGTCCTTGTTGGGCATACACAGAAACGTATTTTTCTTCCGCTTTGAAATACAGCACATCAGACGTGGCGATCAGATGAATGTCTTCCCCTTGCGTCGCTTTGATCCACTGAAGATATTGCGGTGTTTGTGGCGCGGATAATTGCTGCAACTGTTCTAACAGGCTGCTCATCTGCACATTACTGCTTTCTTGCTCTCGCTTAGCAAGGCGTGCTTTCACTCTTTCACACGTCGTCAGGAGGCGCTCATCCGAGATAGGCTTGAGCAAATAATCGGCGGCATTTTGCTCAAAAGCTTTGATGGCGTAATCATCGTACGCGGTGACAAACACAATCAAAGGTGGATTGGCGAATTGATTGAGTTTTTGCGCTAATGTCATGCCATCCAAAACTGGCATACGAATATCGAGAAACGCAATATCAGGTTGACTTTGCTCAATGGCTTGCAACGCTTGTTCACCATCGGCGACTTTGGCTATCACCTCTAGCTCTGGCCACACTTCAGCTAGGCTTTTATCAAGATGACGCCTCAATAACGGTTCATCATCAGCAATAATGGCAGTAAACCCTGTATTCATTCCTTTCTTCCTTGATTACGATTCCATTGGCCAGCGCAAGCGAACACAAACGCCACCCTGAGCTGACTCACTGATAGAAACCTCTCCTTGACCTGCGAACAAAGCTTCAACTCGCTGCTTGAGATTACTTAGACCCACGCCAGACCCCATGTGCCCACTCACGTGATTCAAGCCAACACCTGTGTCTCTGACTTCAATCTTCAAGTTCTGTTGTTCGCGCTTAATGAGTAAGCTGACTTCGCCACCTTCTCGCTTCGGTTCAATACCATGGATGATGGCGTTTTCGATTAAAGGTTGGAGCATCATCGGCGGTAACTCGGTTCTGCCTAGTCCCTCTTCAACCTCAATCTTGTAGCTGAGTCGGTCACCTAAACGGGTTTGTTGGATGCTTAAGTAAGCCTCAAGTAACGCCGTTTCATTGTCTATGGTGGTGTGTTCTTCGCGTGAGCTTTTTAGCGTTGCTCGCAGCAGCGCGGTTAACTGTTCTAGCATCAGCTTGGCTTTATCGACATCTTGCGACATGAGCGCGCTGATATTCGCCAAGGTATTGAATAGAAAATGCGGTTCAATCTGGCTTTGCATCTGCTTAAGCTGACTCAGCAAGAGCGCACGATCTTGCTCTGCTTTCTCGCGCTTGATGGCTTCCAACTCTCGTTGAGCGATCGCATGTTGCTCGCGTGAGTAGAAATAGAAAAAGCACATGGCACTGAATAACAACCCCATGAGTCCAACCGATAGCATACCTGAGATGCCGAAATATTCTCCGAGCCAAAACTCGGCGTTTACCACACCGAACAATAAGCAAGCCGTCAGCGAGATAGCCACTTCCGCCAAACGAGGAATGGTAGGAAACAGGCGGTCGACAAGCCATGAGAAGAATATAGCCGAATAGCCAAATCCAAAACTCACCATAACATGAACGTAAAATGAGCCGCCCCAAACAGAAAGCGTCATTGCTGCGATAAAGAGACAAAATGCCGTGGTCACTAATAAGCTACGCGACCATCCACTTTTCACCACTGATTTTGCTGAACACATTTAGAATTTCCCTTTGATGTTAAATACAATCATATGCTTATCATTGATTTGTGCGTAAGCAGATTGGTCGTCTCCGGTTAAAAAGCGTGCGGCAACTTCCACTTCTACACTTTGATCGCCGGTATCAATCCATTGGTAGTTAAGCCACTGCGTGACAATCACACCACCATCTTGTGGCGCCAACATCACATCCAACGTAGGGGTTACATCACTTAGCCAGCCCATATCCGCTTTACCGTTCCATGCAGCCCACGCTTCCAAATCCCAACTCCAGTGCAGCATTACGTTATGCTGAACGATATTGGCATGCTGAAACCCTTGGGCGTAGCTTGTCGCAAGTAGAGCGCTGCTAGCCAACAGAGAGTTGTTAGGATCAGGGATCTGAGAGAGTAATTCGCCACGCCCTATTGCTTGTTGCCATTCGCTTTTCGACCATGCACGACTGTCGTACCAATATTCAGCAATCACGTTGTGCCCGACTTGGTTTGCCCAATTCAACCCAATTAAGGCTTGGAATGCGCTGCCCTGCTTCTCAACCGAAACGGGTTGGTAAAGATCATCCTGCTGAAACTGATAGCCGACACTTTGCTTTTGCCACAGCATGGAACCGTGCATGGCGATGGATTCATCCCACACCGCAATGGCACTGGCGCCAAGCAAACCTCGGCGCACATCATCGTAATAACCAATAAGTTGATACTCGGTGTCACCCACCAGCGCATAACAACGAATACCAACACCTTGCTGCTCTGCGGCTTGATCAAGAGCACTCTGGTCTTGTTGCCCCCAGCTTGAATCGGTCGCAATGACGGTCCATTCGCCGGCCATATCGTAGTGTGAAAGTGAAAACACACCCGCACCTTCTTCTGCTACTAAGCCAACAGGATTTTGTCGATAAGGCTTAAACAGATCCAAAGGTCGGTAGCCATAACCCACGCCCCAATCCACGCGTAACTTACCCAAACTCACATCAAGAGTGGTATCACCGACTTGCCACTCCCCTAGCCAAGCCAGCTCTCTAATCAACAGTTGGTTATCAGCTTCACTCCACCAATCACTCTCTCCTTGTTGATTGAGGTACAAACCTTGGCTGTACAGTGCGAACAAGCCACTGAAGTTTTGATAGTTCACTTGCACATCCAACAGTGCATTAAGTGAATCACGAGAACTGCCCTGCGCCTGCATAAATGCGCTGTCACGCTGCTTGGCAGTTTCGTAACTGACAGCCCAATCCCACTCAAAACTCAGCTCATCATTGGCAAAAACTGGGGCTGCTGCGCCCACACACAACGACGCAGCAATCAACAAACTGGTGCTTTTGTTAAGGTTAGGCTGGTGCGATTTCATGTGACTTCCTTGCTCGTTTTCATGGTTCTATTTAAGGAGTTCAGGCTAAAGCTGAGTCGTATTGGCTTTCGGCAAATAGCTTGGGTTGTAGAACTTGTTGTCCAGCTGCCAAGGCACGATCTCTTGATACTCGATAACGGTCTTTTTGCTCGGCTGAATGCTATCAAGCAAGGTCATCTCACTGACGTAGTCTTCGCCATTGTCGCTTGCACGTCCGTATTGCGCTTGCTTGGCGAGTTTGCCAGAGCGCAAGTAGAGATCAGCTTTAATTGGAAACGCATCTTGCTCAGACAACCATAAGTCGATCTTCTGATAACTCGCCCCTTTGGTTTTCGCGGTTAAAGCAAGATGATAAGCCGCGACACTTTCCCCGTTCACCGAAACGGTTTCTGTCGCTTTCCATTCACCTTGATAATCTTGGCTCCACGTCAGGGTTGAGATGTCGCCGATAGACGCTTCCCCAAGCAACTTCTGCATTGGCGTAATGCGAATCGGGCGGCGGCTCTTTGGCATTTGCAGCCAGTAGTTGTCGCCCATCATCAGCATCTTTTGCCCAGCTTCGACTGCTGATTTGAACACCACCAGCGATTCACGATTTGGACGCGTGTACACATGGTAAAGGCGGGTTTTATCTAATTCTTGGTCTTGATATAAGCGCACCAGTGACACCACTTTGGAGGAATCATCTTGCAAGCGGTAGCTATCGGCTTTTTCAATCAATTGCGCAACTTGCTGTGCATCTAACGCTGTTTCATTCGCACTGGCATTCATGCTTGCCATGCCGCTTACCGTCAGCAGTGCCATTGGTAATAGTGATTTGAAATTAAACATAAATCAGAGCCTCCGTAATTGGCTTGTTCACCCCTTTGCGTGCCGAGAAAAACGCTGCAACCAAACAAATCATCAATACTGCGAATCCAGCGACAGCCACCAGCTCCCAAGAGAAGTAAATCGTTAATGGGTAACCTTCTGTGCGTCCTGGCGGTGGCGGCATTTGCACATCCACGACCATCAGTAAAATGGTGACTAGCGCCGTAAACAAAGCGCCGATTAAGCTGCCAATCACCGCAAGTAACCCGGCTTCGCGCAAGAACCCAGCAATGATTTCGCGAGGGTAGCTACCAAGAGCTGACAAGGTGCCGATTTCACGTGTACGCTCGGTGACCGACATGGTCATGGTGTTGAACAGGGCGACAAAGACTACCAACGCCATTACTGCGCCCATGATGCCGAAGATGCGGTCGTACAAATCTTTCACTTTGAGATAGAAGAACGCGCGCTCTTGCCAAGGCGTAATCTCAATATCTTGGTCGCCAAAGTTCTGCTTTTGCTTACTCAAAACCGAAGCCACTTGTTGCTCGACTTGGTTAGTTAAACTGGTATCGAACAGGAAGACAGATAACGCACTGACTTTGTCTGAACCGAGCAGCGATTGCGCGCTGTTGATGTGCACGTACAGCTGGCGTTTATCAAGCTCAGGCACGCCTGTTGAGTAGATGCCTCGTACTTTGAAGTCATACGCATTCAATGCGCCATCGGTAGTGGTCGCCAGCAAGGTAATCCAATCGCCAACGTGCACGCTTAGGTTGTTCGCCAAATCAGCGCCGAGCATCACCTCTGGCTCTGCAGGGTCATAACGCGATGCATGAATGTTGGACAGCGTTTGCCCTTCACGCACGTCCAAAAACGGTCCTTTCATATCGAATTCGCGTTCGTTAACGCCAATACCGATAAAGATCGACGACTTGTTGCCGTTGGAAATCAAACCACTGAACTCAACTCGAGGCTGCACACCTCGCACTTCATTCAACCCAATCAATTGCTTGGTGATGTCGTCCGCATGAGTTAACCCATTACTCAGCGGCATCTCTTCTTCTTTGGCGAAGTAACCCTGTGTGGTTAACGTCAGATGCCCCGTGTCACGTGCTGTCGATTCTTTCAAACTGTCGTAGGTGTAAAGACCAAAACCACCCGCACTGGTTAACGCAAACACGGCAATGGCGATGATCAGCATCGACAACAAACTGCGGCGGCGATTGCGTTGCAGGTTCAACCAAGCAAGGCGAACGGAAACTGGAATTAGCTTGCCCATGAAACCTCCTCCACACTTGCGTGCGTTTGGGTAATCTTGCCGTCCACCAACTCAATGGTGCGGTCACAACGGGATGCCATGCGAGGGTCGTGAGTGGCGACGATAAAAGTGGTGCCAAGCTCGTGTCCGAGCCCTTTCATAATGTCGATGACCTTATTGGCAGTTTGGCTATCAAGACTTGCGGTTGGCTCATCAGCAATCACCAATGCTGGTTTGTGCACTAAGGCGCGTGCAATTGCCACACGCTGCTGCTGGCCGCCAGACAGGTTATCGGGCATGTGATGAATAAACTCACTCAAGCCAACGTGTTCTAGCATTTGTGTGGCGAGCTCGGTTTGTTCTGCTTTTGAAAAACCATTGAGGTGTAGCGGATAAGCCACGTTCTCTAACGCTGTCATCACGGGGACAAGATTGAATTTTTGGAACACAAAGCCAAGCTTTTCACGGCGCATTTTCGCAGCTTGCATTTGTCCGGTTGGATATGGGCTGCCTGCAAATGTCACCTGACCTTGGTATTGAGTATCCAGCATGCCAAGCACATTAAGTAAGGTGCTTTTGCCTGAGCCCGACGGTCCACACAATGCCACCATTTCGCCGGCAAATACTTCACCAGACACGTCTCGCAATGCACGCACGGTTTGGCTGCCAAGGGCGTAATCGCGACTAAGTTGATTAAAAACGATCATGACGCCTCCCTAATATTTCGCTAGCAACGCTTTCGCGGTTTGCGTTTCTAGATTGCTGTCGCCCAATTGCTCCATTTGCGCTAACCATGTTTTGGCTTGTTGGACATCTTCAGCGCGTAGTGCTGCTTCAATGGCGTAGCGATAAATCCACGAAGTAGCCGCGAAAGGTTGTTGGCTAAAACTCGGTTCATCGAGCAATGAAAGGTACAGCTCGTAGCCACGCTCAAAGTGATTGAACATATCAGGTAGAGAGGTAAACGTAGTGGCTGCCATGGCGGTGGCTAATTGGTATTCCGGCAAACCTTGTAAGCGTTGTTGCTCTTGCAGTGGTACTGGCTGATTCGCCATTAAATCCAAACCTTTTTGGATTGTGGCAAGACCGCGCTCGGTGAACTTCATCTTGTTCCAAGGCATAAACGCCTCACGACCTTGCAACGTTTCAGCACTGCCTAAGTAAACCAAGGTCACTGGCGTTGCGCCTTGCTCTTCGAGTTGTTTGGATAATTCGCCGTAAACGGTATCAACTAAGCCAGAGTCACCTTGCGCTGCTTGGTTGAATTGACTGAGTGTGCGCTCGCTTGGATTAGCCAGAGCCAAATTGCTGCTAAGTGCAAATGCGGCGATAAACGTACTTGCCAGTTTAAGAGCTTTGATTGAGCGAGATTGAGAAACCATCATGTACTGTCCTTAGTGGAACGTGATTTGATGGTTTCAGATTAAGGGAGAAGGTCGCACGCTGCTTTTGCATGCGACCAATGGCAATTATGCGGAGTGAATGGTATTGAGAGAGGATGAATGACATTCACTTAAACAGAAAATACAATTCCGTTCATTCGTAACGCTACATTTTTACGGCAGTCACAATAAAAACACTGGCTTAAAATCTGAGGCTAGTGTATTTATCCATCCCACAACTACCCATAACAGACAGTGCGCACTCTCCTTTCTTACACACCTTTGCATGGTGTCTGTTGTTTCGAAATCGAGATTCTTAGCATCGGAATAGTTTGAACTCTTCGAGTTTTAGTTGTTTTCGCACTCAAAATAGGTGCGTTATTAGGTCGTTGAAAATGAATAAGCGTTATTTCCCAAGAGTTGATTTACCACTGCTCATGGCGATCATTCCGATCATGCTGTTAAGTTCGCTCACTCTCTGGAGTGCCAGTAGCTTTAATGAGGCGATGCTCTTCAAACATTTGGCGCGCTGCGGACTGACATTAGTTTGTATCTTGGTCATGTCCTCGATTCCAGCGTCCAGCTATCAGCGCTCAGCTCCATATCTCTACATTATTGCGGTTGCTCTGCTACTTGCTGTCGCTTTATTTGGTGATAGCACCAATGGCTCTCAACGTTGGCTCGATATCGGCTTCTTCCGCTTTCAACCGTCTGAGCTAATCAAACTTTCCATTCCAATCATGATCGCCTGGATGCTGCATATTGAAGGAGGTCGACCAGACAGTCGGAAAATTGCGTTTTGCTTACTTATTGCAATGATTCCTGCCGGGTTAATCGCGCTACAACCGGATTTAGACGGTGCAGTTTTTACCATCATTTATGCATTGTTCGTTTTGTTTTTGGCTGGCATGAGCTGGAAAATAATCTGCGGGTTTATTGCGAGCATTTTAACGTTAGCACCTATTTTATGGTTCTTCGTTATGGAAACCTATCAAAAGATCCGTGTAACACAGTTCTTGCACCCTGAGTCCGATCCACTGGGTTCGGGCTACCAAATCATCCAATCTTTGATTGCGATTGGCTCAGGCGGTATGAAAGGCAAAGGTTGGATGAATGCTACGCAAGGAACACTTGGCTTTATTCCAGAAAGTCATACGGACTTTATTTTTTCGACCTATGCGGAAGAATGGGGCTTTGTTGGCAGTTTAGTCTTACTCGCATTGTACTTGTTTATTACTGCACGCGTTATGTTGCTTGCATGTCAGTCTGACCACTTTTTTAGTCGGCTGGTAAGTGGCGCATTAGCGATGAGCTTTTTTCTGTATGCTTTTATCAATACGGGCATGGTGAGTGGCTTGTTGCCAGTAATGGGTAGCCCACTTCCCTTCTTTAGCTATGGCGGCACGGCGATGCTAACTCAAGGTAGCAGTTTTGGTGTAATCATGTCGCTGTGTTATTCCAAATATCGTAACGTATAGCTCTGCTTGAGAAAAAGCGATCAAAAAAGGCTTCCCTGAGGAAGCCTTTTTACAACGATATGAGCGAATTAATTACAGCTCTGCGTTGTGGTAAACCTGCTGAACATCATCACAGTCATCTAGAAGATCTAGGAATTTCTGGAACTTCTCAGCATCTTCACCCGATACAGGCGTATGAGTTTGCGGAACGAATGTGATTTCTTCAACATCGATCGTTAGATCTGGGAATGCACCGTTAAGCGCAGTTTTTGTTTTGAAGAATTCTGTGTGAGGTGCGAATACAGTGATAACACCGTCTTCTAGCTCAACGTCAGTAACGTCTACGTCTTCCATCATTAGCGTTTCTAGGATGATTTCATCATCGTCGCCTTTGAACTGGAATACCGCTTGGTGATCGAACATGTGAGAAACCGAGCCCTCAACACCAATTTTCGCACCGACTTTCACAAAGCATTGGCGTACATCTTGGAAAGTACGGTTGCCGTTGTCTGTTAGACAGTCAACGATAACGCTAGTACCGCCAGGGCCGAAGCCTTCGTAACGTGCAGGAGTGTAGTCTTCACCACCGCCACCGTTCGCTTTGTCGATCGCTTTATCGATAACGTGCGCAGGAACTTGGTCTTTTTTCGCTTTTGCGATCAGGTGTTTCAAAGACAAGTTCATGTCTGGATCACCACCACCGTTTTTCGCGCACATGTAAATTTCTTTACCGTATTTGGAATAAACTTTAATTTTCGCGCCTGCAGTTTTCGCCATAGAGGCTTTGCGCACTTCAAAACTTCTTCCCATCGGGATGTCTCTCTAAATTCAAATTTAATGCGAAGGATTTTAGCAAAAAGCGAAACCTTTTCAATTTCGCTTAGCAAAGGAATAGGGAGGTTACCTCATTCGTCACATTGGATTGAACCATTGCCACGGTTCGCGTTAAGCGACACCCATTACTCGTTTGTACTTTTCGACCGATTGCTGAAAAAACGCCTTTTCATCAGCATCGTTAATCTTGGACAACTGTTCTTCTATTGCTTCAGGACCAGATTTGGCCTCTCTGAGCTTCCAAACCAAAAACGACGCCTGCTTATCCAGTTCGATTTTGTTTTTTTCGTCAGGCGGCAATAGGGATAGATTAAACGACATTCACAGCCTCAAGGTACTTTAAATACTAGCCGGGCACTATATCACACAGAGTTACAATTACAGAATAGAAACGCACTTAACTTGATCGATTTCAAGTTAACTATTTAGGCACAGCGCTGATTTTCAGTGCTTTTGGTAAATGCTGTTCGAATATTTGTTGTAATCGAGTCTTGGTAACGGGTTTAGCCACGAACTCGTTCATCCCAACATCGAAGCAATGTTGCTGATCCTCTTTAATGACATTGGCACTTAGCGCAATAATTGGAACGTGTTTCCCCCACTCTCCCATTTTTCGAATTCGCTCCGTAGCAATAAACCCATCCATCACAGGCATTTGGCAGTCCATAAAAATCAAATCGAAAGGCTGCTGATCACACAGCTGCAATGCTTCTTCGCCATGGTTGGCGACACTCACTCGCACACCCAGTTTTTCTAACATGATGCGAACTACCTTCTGATTGACGATGGTATCTTCAACAACCAATACCCAAGGTTTATCATTATCTTGAGGGCTGATTTCGTTGTCTTCCGCTTTCGGGAAATCTAATACATTAAGTTGGCCGGTATAGGTCGATTGCGCATTTATTACAGCAACAGGAATCGAAAATTCAAAACAGCTTCCCAGCCCAAGCTCACTTGTTAGTTGTATTTCTCCTCCCATCAAGTTAACCAACTGTGCAGCTATCGCCAAACCAAGCCCTGTCCCACCATACTTTCTGGTGGTACTACCATCAGCTTGTTGGAAGCGTTCGAAGATTGCTTGTTGGTGCTCTTTCGCAATACCAATACCAGAATCCACAACTCGAAACCGGATATGAGCGGTCTCTCCATCAAGTCGAGATAACGCTACAAGAAGCTTCACATGGCCGCGCTCGGTAAATTTAATCGCGTTGCTCAACAAATTGTTCAGAACTTGTTTCAATCGTGTGGCATCACCTTGCACTTCCATTGGCAAGTGAGGATCAATATCGCTGAGCAGCTCTAAGTTTTTCTGCTTGGCTTTGACACTATGTAAACTGATGACATCGTCAAGTAGCTCGCGAAGATCATAGCTCGTGTATTCCAGCTCTACTTTGCCAGCTTCAACTTTAGAGAAGTCCAAAATGTCGTCGATGATCGTCATTAGTGAGTGAGAAGAACTGTCAATGATCTCTACAAACTCTTTTTGCTGGGGATCGAGGTCGGTGTCATTGAGCAACGACGACACACCAATAATGCCATTCATCGGTGTGCGGATCTCATGACTCATAGTGGCAAGAAACTCACTTTTCTTACGATTAGCGACTTCTGCCCTATCGCGTTCAGCCTCTAACTCAGTCTGGTGCTCTTCCACTTTCTCAACACTTCGGTTGTATTTCTCTGCCAAAACACTCACTTCATCAAAGCACCATCGTTTAGGGAGAGTCACTTTACTCGGCACTGTACCGCCACGAAAATCGCTCACCGCACCAGACAGCAATTGTAACGGATTGACCAACAAGCGAAACGCCACCCAAAGAACACCAATGATGAGAACAAGAATTTTGATCGCTTCTGTCGTAAGTAGAAAAAAGAACTGCTGCCAAAGATCTTCATATATCGCGCTAAGATCCGATTGAACCGTTAATATCGCGAGATCATACGTTTTATCGCCGACCCGATACTGCATCGGCCAGCTTCTCTCGACAACATCCTCAGAAAGCGCCGAACCTAATTCAATGATAACTTCGTCTTCACTAGCAATACGTAAGTAGTCCACCGAGGGCATACGCATTGCACCTTGAGCTTGTGTCAGCAACAGCTCCCTATCCTCTACCCACAAACTCGCAGAAAAGCTCGATAAATAGCTAGACTCAACCTGCTTTAATTCAACATCTAAATGGGCTAAATCTTCGTGAAAAACTCGATATAAGCTCACTGTAGAAATGATGACCGTAAAGATTAAACTCAACGTTAATACCGCCAACATAAGTTGGTTGCCGATACTAAAACGACGTTGAGATCGCTCTTTTTCATCCATATGAAACCGCTCCGATAAACTTGCGCTACTCTAAATATAGCTACGCACAAATAATAATCGAGGATACGATGAAAAGACTTCTACTTAGATTGGCTTTTAGCTTAATTGTTGTAAGTTCTCATGTGACCGCAAATCAAGTGAACTATTACGTCATTGCTGAACAAGCTCGACCATTTCAAATTGAACAACAGGGACAAATGCACTCCGGAATTGTGACCGATATCGTCAGCGCTATCTTCGCGGAGTCGGATTACCAAGTGAATTATCATACTTATCCATTTAAACGTATGATTTCCATATTGGAAGAAGGCGCTGAGCCAAACTGGTTAACTTATGGCAGCCCGAACTGGGGCAAGGTGCAATCGGAAAATTTATCTGAGGAGCCCATTTACACTGTAAAACATGTACTGGTGTCGAGTAGCGAGAAGCCTTTAGAATTCAAAAATATGGATACGATGCATGGTCGTTCTATTGTATTACTGCTGGGGTTTGATTATCCAAATTTAACACCGTTCTTTGAAAATGGCAGTGTCAATGAAATGCGCGTGAAAGACTACAACGCCGCATACCGAGTGATAAGCCGAACCCCTGGAGATACAGCTTTTGTCGAGATGGAATCCCGAGTCCTTTACAACTTAAAGCGACTCAATTTGCCGTTAGAGAATTTTCAGATACAGCCTTTCAGCTCGGTTATTCCTGACTACTCAATCTACCTAGCTTTTTCACCTCAAATGCAACCAGAAACTCAAAATTACATTAATACACGACTCGTTGAATTAAAAACCTCAGGGGAAATTGATGAAATCATTCAAAAGTATCAATGAATCAAATCATTAACAAAAACGCCAACGATGATACGTTGGCGTTTTTGTTTCTGTAAAATCTGTAGCACTTACTTAGTGTGGTTAACAAACTTAGGATCAAACATGTGCCCCAATTTACTCGCCTTGGTTTGCAGGTAATGTTGATTACTTGGGTTATTCCCTTCTTGTAATGGCACTCGTTCAATGACGTTAATATCAACCGCTTTTAAGGCGGCGAGCTTGCGTGGGTTATTCGTCATTAGACGCACAGCGTCAATCCCCAAATGCTCTAGCATTCCTTTACAGAACGCGTAATCACGCATATCAGCGGCAAAACCTAAACGCTCATTTGCTTCCACGGTATCTGCGCCATCATCTTGTAAGTGATAGGCACGAATTTTATTAATCAAGCCGATTCCACGCCCTTCTTGACGTAAATAAAGCAGCACGCCACATCCCTCTTTGACGATGTTTTGTAGCGCTCTATTAAGCTGAAAACCACAGTCACAACGCGTGCTAAATAGAGCATCTCCGGTAAGACACTCCGAATGCAACCGAATAAGTGGAGCTGCACTTTTTGTTGGCTCACCATAGACCAGAGCAAGATGCTCTTTATTTGTCGCGGCTTCAATAAAGCCGTACATCATAAATGTGCCCCACTGGGTGGGCAATTTGGCTTTATCGATAAACTTCACGAGATTGTAAGGCTCAACATGTCTCAGCTCTGCCCGCACATTCATCAGAATCTCTCCTAGATGATTTTCTCCTTTACCATCTCCCCCGTCTCCCCAAAAGGCATCTTTATGAGAATGCTCTGTTAGGCAAGCGTTACCCGTTCTCATTAATTGCTGCGCTAATGGTGGATTTTGTAGAAACTTTTCCCTAACGATGAAAGCCATAACAGCCAACTTTATATCGTCCCAATCGCTTCTGACAAAGTGTTCGTATTTGCGGCTTAAAGCAAACGCTTCGTCAGGGGTGCTTGCGTGCTGAATTTTACTTTGCAACTGAGCATCGAGAAACTTTTGGGCTTGGTAATAATGTTCGCTGGTGGGCCAAGTTTGGGAGGAGATATTGACTGGGGCATGGCAAAAATTTGAGAGAAAACCGTGGGGCTCATCGGGCTCATAAAAAAGGATTTGATCAACCATACTTGCGCTCCTTGCTTTGTGGTTGCGATAATCAACAAAAAGCATATCGCTACTGATATATCTAGTAACACAAGGTCAGATTGTCAAACTTCTTCGGGACGGGACGTGAGTGTGAAACTCGTGCTTTTGAGGCGCAAGACAGATAAATGGACGGTTTGAATAAGAGAGTAATAGAGTGAAAAAATAAAAAGGGCAGTCCGTCGACTACCCTATGGGTTGCTAAACCAACCTGAGGCGATCAGTGTATCAAGCCAAGCTCCCTTGCTTCTTCAATGGTCAACCCACTTTCACGGATCTCACGTAACGCTTCAATGCGTCTTCTGGCTTCTGCTGATTTCACTGTTTTCTCTGGCTTCACAACGGTTTCCTCATCAGGTAATTCCCATTTGTGAGCGATGTTGGTCATCTCGTCATGGTCGATAGAATTAATGGACATATTTCCTCCGAACACACCATGTTTTCGATGCGTAATCTATAGCAAAACCGGAACAAGGTGGTAAGAAAAACTGTAGGGAAATGTGACCCCTCCCGCCCTTTCGTTAACTCCTTAATAGATTCATCATTTAAGTTTTGCCAAGGGACAAATTTACGATTAAATTTGAGTAATTCCCCCTACGAAAAGTGTGCTGATCTAGCTCTCAATTCTGCTCTTCTTTAGTTTTATCAACGACGCATTACACCACTTCCTGTTTCACCTAACTTTCGAGTCACTTCACTGATTCATGGTTTGATACTTTCTAAAAACCGCCACACCTGATAATGATAATAATTATCTTTTAGATTAGTTAGGTGTTTATATGGATGGTATTAACTTAAGTCATGCATACCACAATGACCCGGTCATCCAGATCCGAGATTTGTGCGTCGATTACATCACTGATAATGGTGATTTTAATGCGGTAAAGTCCATCAGCTTTGATATCGGCAAAGGCGAAGTATTTGGTCTTGCCGGTGAATCTGGATGTGGTAAAAGCACAATCGCATTCTCAATAAATCGTCTTCATAAGCCGCCAGCGTACATTTCTGGCGGTAAAATATGGTTTGATGGCAAGGATATCCTTAGTATCTCAGACTCTGAGCTGACCGCTCTAAGGTGGAGTGAAATCGCCATGGTGTTCCAGAGCGCGATGAACTCACTCAACCCTGTCTTAACGATACAAGAGCAATTTGCAGATGTGTTACGACACCATCAAGGCCTCACTAACGCTCAAGCAAAAGATAGAGCAGAAAAGTTGTTGGACTTGGTCAATATTCCTCGAGAACGCTTAGCAGAATATCCTCATCAATTTTCAGGAGGAATGCGTCAGCGGTTGGTGATAGCCATTGCTTTGTCTCTAAATCCAAAACTGATCATTATGGATGAGCCCACAACAGCATTAGATGTAGTGGTACAGCGAGAAATTTTACAGCAAATTTATCAGCTTAGAGATGAGTTCGGTTTTTCAGTCCTCTTTATCACTCATGACCTGGCACTCATGAGCCAACTATGTGATCGAATTGCAATCATGCGTCACGGAGAAATCGTCGAAGTCAATCGAGCATACGATATACGCAATCATCCTCAACACCCCTACACGCAAAAGCTATGGGCTTCTTTCCCAAACATCCATGACGTCCACAAACAACCAGAGTTACAAGGAGCGTAACCATGAGCCAGCCTATCATCCAAATGAAAAATGTGATTAAAGAATTCAAAGTGGGCGGTGGTTTAGCGAAAGAGGAAACCTTTCGTGCGCTTCAAGGAGTGACTTTTGATCTGTACGCAGGAAAAACCTTGGCTTTGGTTGGAGAGTCAGGCTGCGGTAAGAGTACTTGCGCTCGTTTAATAACCAAAGTCTATCCAGCAACGCAAGGCGAGATCCTTTTCAATGGCACTGACATAAATGAGATCACGTCACGATCGGCTCTACAAGAATATCGCAGTAAAGTACAAATGGTGTTTCAAGATCCGTTTGGCTCTCTCAATCCAACTCATACCATTCGCCATCACCTAACACGTCCTTTAAAAATTCATAAACAAGTCAAAAACGCGCGCGACATCCCAGCCCGCTTGGAAGAGCTCCTAAAGCTGGTGGAACTACCTGAAGAGACATTGAATAAGTTCCCTCACGAACTCAGTGGTGGGCAACGTCAGCGAGTAAACTTAGCAAGGGCTTTAGCGGTAGGTTCGCAAATCATTCTTGCAGATGAGCCTACGTCTATGCTGGATGTTTCTATTCGCTTGGGAGTGTTGAATTTAATGCAACGAATGAAGCAAGAGCTGGGAATTGGTTTTTTATACATCACTCATGATCTGGCGACTGCGCACTACATCGCGGAAGAAACCGCAGTAATGTACAAAGGGCAAATCGTTGAATGGGGCGACACTCATTCAATACTTAAGAATCCGCAGCATCCTTATACTAAGCTGTTGATTTCTGCCGTTCCTGATCCTGACTTACCTTTTGGTAACTTAGTGAAAAATGAGCCAAACTATTCGATAGATGCCGATGAAATTCGTCAACGTAGCAGCATAATTGTCGACGAATTTGATCAAATAGGGCCAAATCACTATGTAAAACAATGGACTGAGGCAGCGTAATGGATTTGAGTACTTGGCAAGATCAAATCGCCATGTGGTACGAACAGCGGAAACATGATCAAGTAGAAAAATTGGAAACGATCTTATATCAGGTGCCTGATGACGTGTTTGGACCCGAATTGAGTGATCTTCAAAGTAAAGCGATTGCTTGCTGGTTGGATGGATGTTTACGCGTGTTTCAACATGCAAGGTACCAAGACCCTCAGAAAGCATATCAAACCTTGCTTTATACGAGTGCAAAGCTTGAACAAGCAGCATGCCAAGTCTCGACTGATATTCTGATCAAAGATTGGTGTTTGAGACGACTTCAGCATCTCACCGTTGTGGCGTTAGAGTTTTGTAATCAGCAGTGTGATCAAAACAAGTGGCAGGAACAAGCCCATAGCTTAATCGAATCACATGTTGCGTTGATGCGTTCATTACACTGGAATGAATCCAAGAAGCATGATCAAGGTTTACCTCATTAGTCCGGAAAAATGATCAAGGCTTAATTAGCGGAATTTTAGGCAAAAAAAAGCGAGTTTCCTGAGGAGAAACTCGCGAAGTCTATTCAGAATGAATGTAACAATATGAGCCAATCTATTAATCATCAGAAAGGACAAAAGGTTGTCTATTCGGGATAAATAGTAGTATTAGGCTTGGCTTCTAATGTCAGTGGTTTGTAAGAGTTAAGTCTGTTTTTTATCATCGAAAGACATTGTTACATTTCAAACCGATACATCACACCTATAGCTTGATACACATCAAGCGACACTTTTAAATCGCCATTTCATCCAAGGCACGAAATACCATTTCATCCATGTGACCATCGAAGATTTGACGACAAACTTTCCGACGCACCGCTAACCCCGCAATCAAGCGCTCGATGGTAAGATGCTTAACATCGTTCTGGGTGTTAAACAGCTCGACGGTTTTACTTAATGTCTCATAAGGAATCGGCTCATCCCCTACCCTTAGCCAATCGAGCTTCTCTATGTAATCTGAGCACTCTTCTTTGATTGAGGCATAGGAGTGCCCTGTCATCGCAGACAAAGCCGTTATACTGCGTTCTAGAGCCTCTGGTGAGGTATATTTAGATAGAGTAATGGTGATCTCATCAGCATTGATCTCTACCAAATGTTTTCTTTGCTTCACGCGTCGCCCTAAATTTCCTCTTGGAGACGGTGCTTTGCGTTGAATGGGCTCAAATTCGCCGTCTATGATGCCTGAGAGCTCCTCAAGCTGTTGTCGGGTTACCATCTCATTACGAAGTGGATTTGGCAGCGTAGGCGCCATGTTACGCTTTCCTGCGTTGGTCGTTCGCGCTCGCGAGTAACGTAAGACCTCTTCGACATCACATTTGATGTCGATCTGGTAGTCCATCACTTTGTCATTTTCGATCATGGTTTCGATCGTCAGGTGATAACCCCACAAATTAACGACGAATAGATCATCATTCCCTTTTCCATCAGACAAACGCTTTAGTTCTCGGATCAGATCCATGGAGAAACGTCGCCATTCAATGTTACGTGCAAGTTTCTGGTTTAACTCACTCAGTAGCATGCAATCCGTGTGACGACGAACCATGCGACTACGGAAGAAAGAGTACAGTTGAAACACCAAAGTATGTTGTTTCAAGATCTCTGGCGGAAACAAGAAGAAATAATCGCGTGTTAACAGCTCTTCATAAAACGAAGGTTCCCAAACTAAAATATATAAGTTTGGCTTGATACGAATTTCACCATCGCTTCCCTCCACAGGTGCCTCTTCAGAGGCCGTGATGGTTCGAGCAAGAAAACGAAAACGATCACTTTTGAAGCCCTCTGGCATGTTTTCACTTAGCCAACGTCCAGTAAGTTCATGGAGCTGAAAATCAGTGAATTCAATGCGATCAATGCTATCGCGAATGGAATCACGAGCTGGGCCACTGTCTTTTTTGCCTCTGAGCGACAAAATATCAGTGATGTATAGCGGCGTTTTGTTTGGTACGTGAGCCGCATCAAGCTGATACTGATCTTTGTGATGATCATGATATTGAACCGTTAACGTGAAGAGAGCGAACAGGGTCATGAGATCATCCACAGTCATGATATTTTTGGATGATCGCGTCTCGATAACGGCTTTTGTGCCAGAGATCGACACCATGGATTTCTGATAACTTTTTCGAGTTCTTGGTGGCGCAAGTGCTTGGTCAATGATCCCAGCCCAATTTGTTGGAGATACAACAAATTGATCGGCTTCATCTTTCATCGTGGGAGGTGTGTTTAACCCGTGCTCATTCAACAAACGTTTGTTTACTTGAGTCTGAGCCAATGCTTTCGAACGTTTTTGTTTCTCGTTCTGGCGAACTTTGTCGGTAACAAGACTTGTTGCTCCCAATACAGATATAAGCTGATTTGGATTCACAAATTTATGTAGCATCGTTTTACCAGCAAGTCCCTCTTCAAAACGCACTGGTGTTTGAGTAAATAAACCAATATTTACTGCTGCGCGCAAACGTTGTTGCAGAGCTGCACGTGTAAGTTGCCCATCTGTTGCTTCAACAATCTCTGTGGTTGAAACCAAACCATCCTTGCTGCTGAAGCCTCGTAATGAGATCAGATTAAGCAACTCTAAGATGCTTTTGGTCACCCCTTTGAAATGTTGGTACTGCTCTACCCAATCCGCAGAGGATTCATGTACCTCAAAAAGATGGCCATCTTTGTGGCTTCTCGGTGCTTTAATCAGAATTTTTTCATCAGCCGTCATTTTAGATCCAGATCACACTAGCCGTAGTTGTGCTATGGTTCCGAAGAATAAAGAAAAACAGATCATAAATAAAGAAAAAAGATTGTTTTTTAAATAACTGATCTTTTTGATTAATCTGATCTTAATTGATTATATGATCTAATGATCTGGCTTGAAATTTCTCGCTAAGCTTTTGTTCTATAAGACTATTATTTCCATGTGTTTCGGAACTATGATCATAAGAAATCTGAAAGTATGATCAACAATAACCTGAAAGCATGATCATATTTATTCGTAAGCATGATCATTAAGGTTATGAAAAGATGATCAAAAGAGTCTTGAAACGATGATCATGATGTTTTTACAGGTTATCCACAGATGCAGTATTTAATAATGATCTTCACGATGATTATATTGTGCATTGGTGATGTTATTTATACTCGGATCGATGATCAAGAGCCAATATATCTATCGTTCTGGCGCCCATATTGATGAGATATCACTCATCTGATTAAAATACATTCAAGTCGCTCATATTTAGAAGTAAATCCTAGTCTCTGCTTATTTACAGGAAGCATGATCATGAGAGCGTGATTTATCATAGCAACTTGAGCAATTTCATTGTTCCGGCTTCTATAACGTCAATTTCTGCTCAATCCCCCATTCTGTCTGCACTCAACCGTAAATCAGAGAAGAAAACTCATGCTTCCGAGAGATTCTAAGGCTTGATCATATTTCCGATTAATGGATCTTATTTTATTTGCGTGTTTACACCGTACTCTGCTCTATTTTTCCATGATCATGCTTTCGGATTTGCTTATTAACACGGAAGCATGATCATAAGCATACCTTGATCATACTTCCATAGATGTTTCGCTGGAACTGCCCTATTTTGCTCGGAGACATGATCAAGGTGTTCAGGTCTTTATTGTTCCGATATTACTTACTATTTTTCGTTTAAATTAGGTTGGTCTAACATAATCCGTAATTTAGCTTAAGATTATAATCGTTCCGGTAGAAAATTGATTTACATTGTAAATGAGTGACGCTGTAACACTTTTTATTTTTAAGTTTAGGTGTCCACTTATGAGAAGATTATTTGATTAAAAATAGTTATCTTTTTGACCATAAATCATAAAAGCGTCGATTTGGGTGTTTTTTTATGTGATGGTAATTCAAAATGTTCGTGCACCTTTTTGTTGTTTTTGGTCTTTACTGCTGTACAATTGCAATTATAAATCCTTCCAACGGAATTTGGCATGAAAAGAGAAAAAACGATTGAAAACCTTCTTGAGTTAGCGGAGCTGACTCAGCAGGTTCAAGCTGACCGTATTGAAATTGTTTTAGAAGAGCGAAGCGATAACTACTTCCCACCAATGTCGAAAGCGATGATGGAAACCCGTTCTGGTCTAACTCGCCGTAAGCTCGACGACGCGATTGGTAAAATGGAAGCCGCTGGGCATCAATTTACTAAAAACAACGCGAATCATTATTCAATTACGTTAGAAGAAGCACACATGCTCATGGATGCGGCTGAAGTGCCTAAATTTCATGAGCGTAAAAAGAATTCAGGTAACAAACCTTGGATTATTAATGTGCAGAACCAAAAGGGCGGTACAGGTAAATCAATGACCGCGGTTCATTTAGCGGCATGTTTAGCGCTAAATTTGGATAAACGATACCGTATTTGTTTAATCGACTTAGACCCACAAGGCTCGCTACGTTTATTCCTCAACCCGCAAATCAGCATGGCAGAGCATGATAATATCTATTCTGCGGTAGACATTATGTTGGGTAACGTGCCTGATGGTGTGGAAATTGACAGTGAATTTTTACGTAAAAACGTATTGCTGCCAACGCAATATCCGAACTTAAAGTCGATTTCAGCGTTTCCAGAAGACGCGATGTTTAATGCGGAAGCATGGCAAACGCTATCTGAAGACCCATCACTCGATATCGTCCGTCTGCTGAAAGAGCAACTGATTGATAAAATTGCTGATGACTTCGATATCATTATGATTGATACCGGTCCACACGTTGACCCATTAGTATGGAATGCGATGTATGCATCAAATGCCTTGCTAATTCCTTGTGCGGCTAAGCGTCTGGACTGGGCTTCAACAGTAAACTTCTTCCAGCATTTGCCTACGGTATATGAAATGTTCCCGGAGGACTGGAATGGTCTTGAGTTTGTTCGCTTGATGCCAACCATGTTTGAGGACGACAATAAGAAGCAAGTTTCTGTTTTAACTGAAATGAACTATCTTCTAGGTGACCAAGTTATGATGGCTACTATTCCTCGTAGCCGTGCGTTTGAAACCTGTGCCGATACCTACAGCACAGTATTTGATCTGACAGTAAGCGATTTTGAAGGCGGTAAGAAGACACTAGCTACCGCGCAAGACGCTGTTCATAAAAGCGCACTGGAATTAGAGCGTGTGCTGCACTCTAATTGGCCGTCATTGAATCAGGGGTAATAAGTAAATGGCTTTGAAAACGTCTGAATTAAACGCGAAATTATTTGGCAAAACGAATAAGCGTCGTGTTGTGACTCCGCAAGAGGCGCAAACTGCGGCAAAAGAGAAAGCTCAAACGATTGAACTAGCAGTTGCAGGTGAAAATATTGTTCAGTTTGAACTTGTGCGTATTCCTGCAAATAAAGTTGCGACAGAAACAACAGTATTTGTTGATAACGCTCGTGAGCAATCGTTCTTAAACGAACATGCTTTATCTGATGTTTTAGTCACACTCAAAGAGCGTGGCCAACAATATCCAGCAGTGGGTCGTAGAACTGAAGATGGCAAGATTGAAGTTTTAGATGGTAGCCGTCGTCGCATGTCTTGTATCCTCGCTGAACAAGACTTTTTGGTTTATGTTGCTGACAACATTAATACTGACCATGCTAAGTTTTTGTCTGATGTGGCAAATGCTCACAAGCCGCTCTCTTTATATGAAAAAGGGAAAGAGATGCAGGCTAAGCTTGATAGTGGTGAAGCTGAGGATCAGAAAGCATTGGCAAAAATGTTCCAGTGCAGTGAAGCGTTGGTAAGTGGCGCTTTAAAAGCCGCAGCATTACCGTTAGAACTGCTTCAAGCGTATCCGAATGTTGGCGATCTCGGTCGCCCAACAATCGTGAAACTGCACAAACAGTTTTCAACGCTAACGCCAGAGCAGCAGCAAGAGCTGTTAGATAAATGTCGCTCTAGCGAAGGGTTTTTATGGCAGCGAAGCACTGCTCAAGGCGTTGCTCGTCTGACAAAAGAAGTCACGGAAAGCATCGAAAATTGGATTACTGAACTTGCACCAGCAAAACCTGGTAAGAAGACGGAAAAAGTCGACTTAGTTAAAGGTCGAGCAAGCTATAGCCGAAAAGGTAGCAGCCTGGCGTTGAACTTGAAGAAAGTTGACGACAGCTTAATGGAAGAGATTCTTGCGTTTGTACAAACCAAACTGCAATAACAAATGATGATTGAATCAACCGCCTCCGGGCGGTTTTTTTATATCTGAGAAGCGTCAAATTAAAGATGTGATACCATTGCGTCAGTTCAACGTTGGATAGACAAAATGCAGACACAATCTGATTTCCTTTCATCACTTCAACATCAAGCTCACCAATCTTTCCAAAGGATTGGTGTTGTCATTCAAGGCGAGGCTTCTTGGCAAAATGCGTTGATGTCAGAGTTCCATAAAACGCAGCGCCATCAACGTTGGTTTTCTGTTGGTGATTTTGGTTTGAAAAACGTATCCAGTGTTTCGTCTAAACAAGGGCACATGTTGCTAGGCAGAGAGTGTGACGTTCTATTGTTTGATGCTCGAAATGGCTTTGACGCCAATAGTTTTACCGCCGCGCTTGGCTCATTGGTTGGCGGCGGTTTTCTTATTGTCATTACTGAGCTGCGACAAAATGCGAATTTTGCTCAGCAATGGATGCACAAACAATGGGAGAAGCTCGTTGTTATTGAGCAAGACAAACCATTGCCAACGGCTCCAGACATCAAGCAAGCAGAAAAAGAAAGCCACTACACGGAACAAGAACATGCCATTTCTCTAATTGAAAAGGTGGTGACAGGACATCGAAAGCGACCATTAATTTTGACCGCTGATCGTGGACGTGGAAAAACAAGTGCCCTCGGAATTGCGTGTGCGAACTTATTACAGCAGAAGCCGCTTAGAATCTTAATTACGGCACCATCTATAAAAGCCGTTGAGCCTGTTTACCAACATGCTTTACGTTTACTCCCTAGCGCACAGCGTATTAAGAAGGACAGATTAGAATCAGGGCAGGGAGCCATTCAATTTATTGCTCCAGATGAACTATTATTGAGTCGACCTGAATGTGATTTGTTACTTGTCGATGAAGCGGCTGCAATTCCAGTTCCTATGCTCAAAAGCATTACCGAACATTATCATCGACTCGTTTTTTCTACGACTATTCACGGTTATGAAGGTTGTGGCCGGGGCTTTACGATTAAATTTGTTGATTGGCTTCAAAAACAGCGTTCGGGAATGAAAACATGGCACATGACACAGCCCATCCGCTGGAGCATGAATGATGCGCTTGAATCATGGCTCTATGACGCGTTTTTGTTGGATGCGGAGTTAACGCACCATCAACTTAAACAGGTCGACTCAATTTCCCTTTCTAAAGCCGATAAGAAAAATTTGATATCGCAGCCTAGTTTGCTGCGTGAGTGCTTCGCTCTTTTGGTGAATGCTCATTATCAGACCTCGCCGAATGATTTGATTCACCTTTTGCAAGACGACAACAGTCAGCTCTATTTTGCTAAGCAAGATAATGCGGTTGTGGGGGTAATATTAGCGGTCGAAGAGGGTGGGCTTGACGCTGAATTGGTTGAAGAAATTCAGCTTGGTAAGCGTCGTCCTAAAGGACACTTAGCCCCAGTTACGATTGCAAACCACCTAGGATTTCCGAATGTCGCGAATCTATCGACGCTGCGAGTCATGAGAATTGCTGTTCATCCGGAATTGCAAGGAAGAGGCATCGGTCAAAAAATGCTGCAGCAACTTGATCAAATGGCGGCTAAACACATTGCTTACTTATCCACGAGTTTCGGTGCGACGGAAGAGTTGGTCCATTTCTGGCGACAATCGAACTTCCGTACAATTCGCTTAGGGTCAATGCGCGATGCTGCTAGCGGTTGTTATTCAGTCTTGATGGTCAAACCTTGTGATTCCCAACAGACGGCTTGGGTCGATGAATCTCAGGCGCTATTTGAAGAAATGTTGTCTAACAATGTGGCTGACGTCTATCCAAAATTAGAAGCCTCTATTTTTCGAGCTCTATTACCGCAACCTTTGGGAATGAGTCCACTTCATCCCGCTAAGTTATTACTAATTGAATGCTATGCTGATGGTGGTAACAGTTATGAGTCCGTGTCTGCTTGGCTTCAGCAGTGGTTACTTAACTTAGGTTTGAACTCCGCTTCCGACTTGATGATCAGTAAGCTTTTTCTTAACCGTAGTTGGACTGAATGTGCTCAGCAATTTGGTTTACCTGGAAGAAGGCAAGTTGAGCAGCAGTTAAGGGACGAAGTAAGACACATTTGGAACGATTTACACTGTAAACACTAAAGGGAAATTTACACTGTAAATGAAATTATTAGGAGCTGATTTTACACTGTAAATCCAGCTCCTTTTTATTTCGGCGTGTATTTTGATTGAGCTTTAGGTTAAATCGAAATGCTCTCTTAATATCTGTTTAACCGTTATTGATGGATTACTTTCTTTAGTGACGTGAGCCCTATAATAAGAAATGCGAGGTTTGTTCAGAAAACGGATTTGGGTAGACTGAAAGTGTTGATGGGAAGCAAAGTGGTAAGGGTATGTGGAAGCTGTGTCTTGAGTTATCTGAAGATAAGACCAAGGTGATAGCCCGTCTTCCGGGAGAAGTGGACCTCGGTGGTGAGCTAAATCAAAATGAATTAAACGAGCAGCTCGTCGCAATGAACGCTGAAAAGATGTTTGTTGTTGAGGGGGAAGTCGTGAGATTCATTAACTGCGCCAAAGAACGTAAAGCCGAGGCCTACGAAGGCATCGTCATTGCGGAAAAACGCAACGCGCAAGTTGAGGTTGAATTATCGAATAATGACATGCTCGCCAGTATGAACGTTGTCGGCGCGTACGGAGGCCGAGGTTTACGTGGCCCCGAGATTGTTCAAGCCCTTGCTCAAGCGCGAGTTTCGAAAGGCATCAACAAACTGGCTTTGAAGAAAGTGTTGGTTGTCAGCACTCAGCTCAAACCCGGCGAAACTTTTTCTCAACCTGTAGCGGTTGGTAAGCAACCTATCAAAGGCAAAGACGCTCTTTTTACTCCTCTTGTTAAAGACATCACCAAACGCATCCTCAAACCCAAAGACGGCCAATCTGCTAGCGACAAAATTGATTTACGTAACCTCGGTGAAACTATCGCGGTTGACGTAGGCGATGAGGTGATGCGCCGCACGCCTGCGACCAAAGGCACGCCTGGCTTTACTGTTCAAGGGCGAGTGATTCCTCCGCAAGCCGGAAAAGACAGCCCAATGAAGCCGGGCAAAGGCACTGAGATAAGCAAGCACGACCCAAACCTATTGATTGCATCGGTATCCGGTACGCCTCTAATTAAAGACAAAACCATTGAAGTTGATAACGCACTCTGTCTCAATAGCGTTGGCGTGAATACAGGTCACGTGAAATTCAAAGGGAATGTGATTATCGGTGGCAACATTGAATCCGGCATGATTGTTAAAGCGACGGGTTCTATTACTGTAGGCGGCTTCATTGAATCGGCTGACGTACAAGCGCAAGACGACATTCAAGTTGGTAAAGGGATCATTGGCCACACCGTGAGTGATGGCCAGCCAAAGAGTTGTCACGTCAAAGCCAAAGGTTCGATTCGTGCCAGCTACGCCCAATATTGTGATTTGCAAGCCGGCGAAGATATTGAGTTGGCGGTGCACAGCATGAATAACGATATTGTTTGTGGGCGCAATCTGACGGTGCTAGATGCGAACGGTAGGAACGGCACGCTTAGCGGCGGAGATGTAAAAGTCGGTGGCAAAGTGGTGTGCTTACAATTGGGCGTAGAAGGCGACACCGCCACTAAGGTAGAAGCGTTCGCACGCTATTCTGCATTTAAGGAGCGATTAGCAGAGCTCAAAGATCAATACAAATACGCTCAAGAAGGAACGATGGATGTGATTCGTAAAGAGCTCGAATTTAAGAAACGTCCTAAAGCCGAACGTACCGACGAAGAACAAGCTCAGATTGACGTGATGAAAACACAAAACAACGAGCAGCTTGAAGCGATAAAGCAAAAGCTAGAACAAACGGAACACGACTTTGAAGTCGCGTTAGAAGAAAATATTGTCGAAGCCAAAGAGCGTGTCTTCACTCGCGTGACGGTGCTGTTTGGCGACGAGCAGGTAACGACAAAGCGCACTCATGGCGGTTGTTCGTTCCGTTTCAATCAATACGAAATTAAAGTTTCGGCGAACTTGGAAGAAGAGGACGTCGCTGCGGTTTAAGCTTTCTTACTCACTGAGCCCACACGTCGCAACAAGATGTGTGGGCTTTTTTTATCTACAAATCGACAATGTGCTCTTGATAGTAGTCCGCAAGCGCACCGACTTGGCTGCTACACATTACTTTCATTGCTTGTTTAATGTGTTCTATTGGCCAGTTCCACCATTGGATATTGAGTAGAGTTTCAATCTCTTTATCGCTAAATCGTTGACGTACGACTTGGTTGTTTCCAACCACCACAGAATAAGGTTGCACGTCTTTCGTCACTACGGCGCGTGCTCCGATGACGGCTCCATCGCCGATGTTTACTCCGGGCATGATCATCGCCTCACTGCCAATCCAAACATCATTCCCCACCACTGTATCTCCGGCACGCTCGAAACCGTCTTGTACGCCTTCTCCAAATTCTTCAGGAGAGAAGGGGAAGGTCGAAATCCAGTCAATGCGATGACCTTGGTTTCCTGCCATCATGAAGGTGGCTCCAGAAGCGATGGAACAAAACTTGCCAATGATTAATTTGTCGATGCTATCGGGTTCTCTACTTTGCCATTCTTGAAGTGTGACGGGGTCACCCAACAAGTAGCGTACCGCTTGCTCTTCGAAGCTTTTTTGATGATAGAAGCCCGAGTAATAGCTGTAATCGCCAACGATGATATTGGGATTAGTGATGTGATCTTTAACGACTTGACCTTTTAACCACGTGTCGAAAACACTCATAACTCATCCTTTCAAATTTAGGTTGTACAGAGTTTAGAGGCTTTCTATTATTTCCAGTAGTTTGATTTTAGAGATTCAGAATTACTGTATGGAAATAAAATGGCTCAGCTACGTACCACTTTACGTCGCTTTGTGTGAGGAACGGAGTATTGCTGGTGCAGCAAAGCGACTGAATTGTTCGAATGCGCATGTAAGTCGGCAACTTAAACAGCTTGAAGACATATTGTCGATGCAGCTTATTCAGCGAACTACGCGCCAGTTTAATTTGACCTACGATGGTTTGCGGTTTTATCAGCAGGTAAAGCAACTGCTCGAAGGCGCTGAGCAGATCAATGAGCAAGTCATGGCAAACGAGATCGTATCGGGAAAATTGAGAATAGCGGCGTCCGCTTCTTTCGGAGCTGCGTTACTCAGCCAAACATTGATCGAGTTTCGATTGCAACATCCACAAGTGAGCGTCGAAGTGATCTTCACAGAGACACCTCTCGACTTGATTGAGGCTGGGTTTGATATCGCATTCTACTTTACCGATACTCCCCCAGAGGGATACGTCGGCCATCAGCTACGCACTTTACACTGTAAACCGATCGCTCATCGCTCGTATTTAGCTGATAAACCAAATGTAAGTACGCCAGAGGATCTTGGTGACTTAGAGCACATCCTTTATAAAAGTCGTGACTTGGTGTTAGACAAGTGGACGTTTACGCATAAGCAAACTCAACAGCAGTGCAGCATTGAGTTAGAAAGTATGCTGAGTTTTAATCTTGTCCAGTCCATGTTGGATGCTACTTTGGCTGGCTGTGGTGTAGCCATGTTAGATGAATTTGCACTGGCTAAACTCGACCCTGCACAAAAAGAAAAACTCGTGAGTTTGCTGCCAGAATGGCAAACGGATGCGATTTTGCCGCTTTATCTGCTTTACCCAAAACGTGAGCACTTACCAAGAAGAACGCGAGCGTTCATCGAACACTTTAGGAACATATATTCTGTCGGCGAATAGCGACAACAAACTTAGCAACAATTGAGGAAGCAAAGGAATGCGAAAACACTGTCACCAGTTTTCCTGATGCAGGCGTGTTGGTCAAAACAGGTAACGAAGAAAACATATTACGAGGGTGAGCTTCTTCAAATCAGCATTAAAGGCAATAACTACTGACCGGACACAGAAGAAGCTCATGGATTCAGCTAACTTACATTAAGTATCGTGCTTACAGCTCGTAACGCAGACCTAAGTGGTAGTAGCTTTCGTCTGCGTGCGCACCGCCAAACGAGACTTCTTGTCCATTGCTGTAGCCACGCGAGCCGTTACGATCAACGTAGTTTGTGTAGATAGAAGAACGAGGCGTCAGTTTGTATTGCACTTCTAGCGTTGTATCTTTCAGCTCTAGCTCGTCACCATCACTGTTTTCTAAAGAACGATAACCAGCACGCAGTGCCCATTTGTCATTTACACTGTAAACCGCCGTCAATTCCATCACTTTGTCGGTGCTGGTTTGTGAGTAATAGCCTTCTAGTTCATCTTCCGAGTACAACGCACCCAACATCAAATCACCTAGGTAGTAACGCGTACCTGCGCCCCAGAATGTGTAATCGGTGTCGTTGCTTTCACGTGCATCACCTTTATTTTTCTGCATCGCCACCACTGGCGCCAAGGTACCCAAATTCCCCATGTCTAGCGTATAACGCAGTGCAGCGTTGTAACCGTAGTCGAGCTCAGAAGTGTTGTTTCCTAAAATGTACGCGACAGAAAAGTCGAAATTACCTAGGCTGTTTTGATATTGCAGCGTGCCATCTTGACGGAAAACTTGCGTCGCGGTTTTGTCGACTTTATTCGCTTGGCGCGCCATAGAAACATCGGAAGAGGCGAACACATCACCAATGTCGGTAAACATAATCAATCCAGATGCCACGCGACCACCAGTAATACGACCATAATCTTTCGCATCAATACCCGCCCATACATAACGTGCAGTCAGAGATGGTTTGTCGTTTACTTGGTTTGCGTATTCAGCTGCACCCACTTGGTATTGCGCTTGGCCGATGATCGACGCGTACTCGTTGATGGTTTGTGAACCGTTTAAACCAATACGGCCATCAAACTCGCCATTTGCATCGCCGTGCTCGTCATTTTTACTGGTGACATTGAAACCAAGACGAGAGTAAATATTTAAAACTGACCCATCTTCCGCTTGATACAGCTGCGCTGCCATTGCGTTTGATGCCATCAATGTAGGGAGAAGTAGAGCCAAAATGTGCTTTTTCATGATTAACGACCTTTCATTTCTATTGTTTTAGGTACGACAAAGCCTCTTCCGAGTAACGGAATAAGAAAAATTGTCGTGAAGTAGAGAGAGGGTGCGCCCTTGTTTGCCAAGGGCGCGAGCTAGTCCATTCCTATAGGGGAAGAATGATTTAGCTTAAATCGACGTCTTTGCAGCCAAAGAAGTAAGTCGCGAGGAAGCCGACGATGTAAGAGATAAGCAGTCCGGCAACAAACACCATCATGCCCGGGAAGATGCCATTTTCAGATGTCATGAGAGGAATCGCCACGATACCGGACGGGCCAAACACCGTATTAAGACCAACTGGTAAGCCAAGGTAAGAAACTAAACCGATAAAGAAGCCGCCCGCAGCACCACCAATACAAGCGGTAACGAATGGTTTTACGCGTGGTAATGTCACGCCGTAAATCAATGGTTCGCCAATGCCTAGAAGACCCGGAATAATAGCGCCTTTAACTTGGGTGCGCAGTAGAGCGTCTTTTTTGGCTTTGAAATACAGCGCCATTGACGCGCCAACCTGACCGCCACCTGCCATCGCCAGGATAGGGAATAGCGAGTTAAAGCCCTGTGCTTCCATCAATGCGAAGTACACTGGAACAAAACCCTGGTGGATGCCAAATACCACAGAAATTAAGAACAAACCTGCCAAGATTGCAGCGCCTAATGGGTTATCGTTCAAGTTGAGGAACAACCAAGACATCCCTTTAAACAGCTCGCCGCCGATCGGCATGATGATCAAGAAGGTTACCGCACCCATGATCAACAGAGTGATAACGGACGTTAAGATCATGTCCAGATCATCTGGCATGTATTGACGAACCTTACGCTCGACTTGTGCACCGATGATCGCTGCTAAAAGTACGCCGATAATGTTGCCGCGCGGATCAATCGCAAAGCCGAAAAACTCGTTCATGCCAGAGTAAATGCCGGATGTAGCCTCTGGGTTGTAACCCAGCACAAACAAAGAGGCGAGAATGGCACCATTAACACCAGAGCCGCCAAACGCTTGCTGCGCGTTGTAACCAATCAGAATACTTAAGAAAGCAAACAGACCCTTACCAAAGACTTTCATGTAGGCGATCAAATCCAACATAAACTGGCTTGGTGTCTGGTCGAGAACAAACATCTGTTCCAATAACGTCGCAAAACCTAGCAACAAACCAGCGGCAATAAAGCCTGGGATCAACGGCGTAAAGATAGTGGCAAACTTGCTTAAAAAACGCTGAACCGCACTGGTTTGCTTACTCTTCATCTGTTTTTTCTGCTCGGCTGCGACGGCAGAAAGATCTTGTTGCGGCATATCTGCTTCTTCACTGTCACCAGAGGTTAAGCTGTCGATCAATTGATTCATCATCTCAGCCGCTTGTTGAGCTTTTCCGGGACCGAGAATGATCTGAAACTGCTCATCGCTTTCCACCACACCCATTACGCCGGGAATTTGCTTGATAACTGATTGATCAGCCAAGCCATTGTTGGCGAGCGATAAACGCAAACGCGTCATACAGTTACCACATTTGCTTACGTTGCTACTGCCACCCACTGCGGACAGCAACTGCGATACTGTGTTTGAAGTTATTTTTGCCATAGGGTCTATCCTTCAGAACTCGGATTATTTAGTTATTATTTAGTGCTGCGCGAATAAAGCCGTTGTGCGCGGCGAGGCGTGATTTGGCTTGTTCGGCATCCAAATCGGCCAAAATCATTAAGATGGCGGTTTTGCAGTGGCGACCGCAGGCATTTAATGCTCGCTCTGCTTCTTCTTTTGATGCGTCGGTTGCTTCCACAACAATGTTGGTTTGGCGTTGTATGAGCTTGGCGTTAGTGGCTTCTACATCCACCATTAAGTTGCCAAATACCTTACCGCTACGAATCATTGCGCCTGTCGTGAGCATGTTTAGCACCAGTTTTTGTGCGGTGCCGGCTTTCATGCGAGAAGATCCAGTGACAACCTCTGCGCCAACTATCGGCAGAATCGCGATGTCGGCCGCTTCTGCCATGGCACATTCTGGATTACAGGCGATAGATGCGGTCGTGGCTCCGATGGATTTAGCGTAGTCCAAACCACCTAGTACATAAGGTGTACGGCCACTCGCTGCAATGCCTACAACCACGTCATGCTTGGTGAGGTGAAGTGCTTTTAAGTCGTCTTGACCCATTTTCGCGTTGTCTTCTGCGTTTTCTACCGCTTTTAAAATCGCTTGATGTCCACCAGCAATTAAGCCAATCACCATATCTGGATGCGTGCCGTAGGTAGGAGGACACTCGCTTGCATCAAGAATGCCTAAGCGGCCTGACGTACCAGCTCCCATGTAAATTAAACGGCCACCATTTGCAAAAGCTTGGGTAATTGCGTCAACTGTCTCTGCAATTTGTGGTAGCACCGCTTTTACCGCGAGCGGGACTTTTTGATCCTCTTCATTAATGACTTGCAGCATCTCGATGGTCGAAAGCGTATCGATCTCGGCACTGGCTGGGTTACGGCTTTCTGTCACCAATCTGCTTAAATCAATCTTCATGTTTTGCACTCTTCGTAATGTTCAATCTGAGGGCGATTTTATGGAATAAAATATTCAGGTTTGGTGATAAAAATCACACTTGAGGTTATTCTTTATGCAGGAGAAATTTGGAATAATGAGAGAAAATATACGTCTATTACATCCGGGATTAACTGTCTTGGTTAGAATAATCAGGGGGTTAAATCAAACGCCTATTATTTCTGTTTTGGAATAATTTATTTAAAATTTTTGAGGTTTTTGTTGTGTCAGTTATCAATAGGATAGTCGCGAGGCGTACTCAGCTTTCGCAAAGTGGTCGTTTGGTTGGCGATTGGATTGTTGAAAACGCAGAAAAGGCGGCGCTGCTCACTAGCCAAGAACTTGCGGCGCAAGTAAAAGTGAGTCAATCGAGCATTGTGAAATTTACTCAGCGTATCGGCTTTAAAGGTTACAGCGAGTTTAAATTAGCTCTGAATGAAGAGATTGGCCGTAAGCATGCGATGCAGTCGACACCGCTGCACAGTGATATTTTGGCTGACGACCCCATTGCGGTTATTTCACAGAAACTGGTGAAAGCGAAAACCGACGCTATGTTTCAAACCACCAATACGCTGTCTTACGAAGCGTGTCACCAAGCGGTGAAATGGTTGAGTGAAGCGCGTCGAGTGCAAGTGGTCGGGATTGGGGGCTCTGCACTGACCGCGAAGGATTTAAGCTTTAAACTGCTTAAACTTGGTATTACGGCGCTTTCTGAACAAGACAGCCACGTGCAGATTGCTGTTGCCCGCACGCTCTCTCCAGAAGATGTTCAGATCGCAATCTCGTTTTCGGGTGAGCGCAAAGAAATTCTCGTCGCGGCAGAAGCGGCAAAAGAGCAGGGCGCGAAGGTGATTGCGTTATCTGCGCCTGGAAGAAGTCGCTTGCGCGGTATTGCCGATATTACGTTTGATACGATTGCCAATGAAACGGAACATCGCAGCTCATCCATTGCTTCGCGTACCGCGCAAAACGTGATCACCGATTTGCTGTTTATCATCTTGGTTCAGCAAAGAGACGACAGTGCCCGTCAGTTGATCAGCGATATCAGTACCGACATCAAACAGATCCTCACATGATCGCTTGTTTAACAGCGGACTAGAGATCCGGATCGTGCCTCAGCAAAGCAATAAAAGCAGAGAGATGTTTTTCAATGGTGAGATCGGCAGAAATCGCTGGTAACTCCAACGTGATGCAAGGTAAATCACGTTCACTACACCAAGTGCCGAATGAGCCGGGTGTTTCGTAGTCGACATCGTCAACGATTGGCAGTTGAAACTGCTCGCCGAGCCATTTGGCAAGGTCGGAATGTTTGGGATCATCCACAAACGCAAGCGGTTCATGAAACGACACCACAAACTTTGGCTTGCGCAGTTCAATCAAGTTAATTAATGCGCTAACTTCAGGCTCTAGTTGGTTTTTAGTGCCAGTTTTCACCTGTACGTCTCGAACGGGTGTGTGAGAGCTCCATCGATACACTGTGCCATGCTCAGTCCAATTTTGGGTTGGAAACGCGCGATTGAGATCCACTTGGTTTGCATTTGCGCGTGTGCCTAGTTGGTTGCCGTCCGGATTCATTGACAGAATCACATCATGTCGTAAGTTATCAGCAGGCAAGCTTCTTAGCGCGCAGGACAAACCTGCAATCGAGGCCGTCTCGTCCCCGTGAGTGCCTGCCAAAATCAAACCTCGCGAAGCACTTTCGACTTGAGCCGGAAAATACAGTAATGGCGCACCAAGCACGGATTGACCGTATGATGTTGGCCGAATTAAAAATGCCGCTCTTTCCGTTCTTGGAATTAGACTCACCGTAATCTCCTGATTGATGAAGTAGTATCAATATCTAAGCTAATTACACCTAGCTAAACTGAACCGTTTAAACTCGTCAACGGTTGAAATGTTAATTGTGGCACTTGCTTCACAAGACGCGTTAGGAGAACGAAAAAAGATATGGATTTTAAAAAACATTCAACGGCGTTGCTGATTTCCTCTTTATTCACCCCTTTTCTTGCTACATCAGTTGCTGCGGAGACCTTACCTAAAGGCATTCAACTTGCCGCAGAACAGCATTTAGTACGTGCGAATGACGCAGAGGCGGCGACGCTTGACCCAGCGAAAGCCGAAGGTCTGCCAGAAATGCATGTGATTCGTGACTTATTTGAAGGGCTTGTGATTCAAGATCGTGACGGAAACATTATTCCCGGTGTGGCAGAATCATGGGAAACCAACGACAACCAAACCTTTACTTTTCACTTGCGCAAAGACGCGAAATGGTCGAATGGCGAGCCTGTGACAGCGGATGATTTTGTCTATTCACTGCGCCGAGCGGTAGATCCGAAAACCGCTTCTCCAAATGTTTGGTATCTCAAACTCACCAAGATCAAAAACATCGCCGATGTAGCAGAGGGCAAAAAGCCTTTGGACGATCTCGGTATCAAGGCAGTGGATAAATACACCCTACGTTTTGAGTTGGACAGTCAAGTGCCGTACTTTGTTGCTATGACTGGGCACACGTCCATGATGCCAGTGCATCAAGCGACAGTGGAAAACCGCGACAAGCCGTGGAGCGATCCAGACCAATTTGTTAGCAACGGTGCATTCACATTGGATAAGTGGGTCGTGAATGAGCGCATTGAACTGGTTAAGAGTCCAAGTTACTGGGACAGCGCAGATACGCATCTAAACAGAGTGACTTACATTCCGTTTGAAAACCAAAACGCGTCTATCAATCGCTATGCGGCAGGAGAGCTGGATATCACGTCAGATGTGCCGACTCATATGGCGCAGAAGCTTAAACAAGATTACAAGCAGGCTTACACGGTGGTGCCATTATTGTGTACGTATTACTACGCGTTCAATACCACTCGTCCGCCATTTGATGATGTGCGAGTGCGCCAAGCGGTGTCGTACTCCATCATGCGCGATGTGATTACGAATGGTGTCACGCAAGTGGGTAACCTTCCTGCTTATACTTTTGCGCATCAGTACACCGCAGGGTTTGATGCGACGCCGCCTGAATACAGTAAGTGGAGTCAGCAACAACGTGACGAGAAAGCGCGTCAGTTGTTAAAAGAAGCGGGTTACAGCCAAGACAAGCCGCTCGATTTTAAATTGCTGTACAACACCAGTGAGGCAAACAAATCGATCGCGGTTGCGATAGCGTCGATGCTACAAAAAAATCTCGGTGCACACGTGGAGTTAGAAAACCAAGAGTGGAAGTCGTACTTAGTGGCGCGTAAACAAGGCAATTTCGATGTGATGCGCGCTTCCTGGTGTGGTGATTACAATGAAGCGTCTACTTTCCTGAGCTTACTTCGCTCAGGTTCTTCGGGTAACTTTGCACGTTACAGCAGTGAAGCGTACGACAACGCGATGAACAGTGCATTGGCTGCAACCAATGAGAAAGCACGCCAAGGATTTTACGACCAAGCTGAACAGTTGCTGGCGACAGATATGCCTATCGCGCCAATCTATTACTACATGCAAGCACGTTTGGTTCGTCCTACGGTTGGCGGTTTTGCCAAGAACAACGTAGAAGGTCGTATCTACTCGAAAGACCTCTACATCAAGAAGTAGCGCTCAAAACAAGCGATAAATATGAAGCCCCGAAGATGTATCTTACGGGGCTTCTTTTTATTGTTAGCGAGTGGATAGCTTATTCACGAGCATAGCGACTCGTTTGCCAAGATACTCCGCCGTTGCAACATCAGAAGCATGCAACTGACCACCTTCACCACCTTGTGCAACAATACCACCTTGTACACCATAACGATTCAGGTTTTGCTCCCCAGAATTGCTGATCTTATCCAACCCGATCCACATCATGCCGTGTTGGTTAGCGAGCGTTTGTAGATATTGTAATGTGCAAGATTGGTCGCCATTCATTGCCCCACCACTGGTAAAGCCAGCCGCGATTTTGCTCGCCCATTTTTGGTAATACCAAGATTCACTGCTTGCATCTGCAAATGCTTTAAACTGCGCTGCTACACCGCCCATATAGGTCGGTGAGCCAAAGATAATCGCATCACACTCAGCAAGTTCATCCATTAGTTTAGGGTTCACAAAACGTCCCTCAATAATCTCATTGCCTTCAATTCGGTGAGAGAGGATTTCACAGTCATCTTGCTGCTTAATGCCTTGTTGTTCAACGCCTGCGGCAATCGCGCGAGCAAGCTGACCAGTAACGTCGGTTTTAGAGAAATAAATAATCGCAATTTTGGACACAATGGTTCCTTTTTTCATTGTTGATTTTTAATCGTGCGACTAAGGCTAAAACCTCAAGTTAAGTTGAGGTCAACACTAAAACTTAAAAAGAAGTGCATTAAAAAGCCGATGTAGATACATCGGCTTTTTAGTGGGTTATTTCTTTCTGCGAGTATAAATCCGAGATTTTACTTTACTTGGCTCTGGCTTGTTTTTCGCCAGCTTTAGCACTGCTTTTTGCAAAATCTGATTGTTTGGGTAAGTGATTAAGTTTCCGTTGTCGTGCTTAATTAACACGTGAAACATACTGATTTCTTGAATCTCACCGCAGATGTCTTCATCTTTATCTACGACTTTAATTCGGTCACCCACTCGGTATGGGAAGACAAAAAAGATCAAAAAGCTGGCAGTGATGTTGCTCAGAATTGACCACTGCGCAATAAACGCCACACCTAATACGGCAAAAATGGACGATAGGAACAAAGACACATCGCCATAGCCAATACCTGTGATAATGGCAAAAATAGAGGCGGTCAAAAATAGCAGCGCGACATTGAAACAGCGCTGAATAAAACTCAAACGAGCCTTTTTTACACCTTTCGTTGTTGCCAAATTTAGGATGGCTCTATTTACAATCCTCTTCAGGATGCGATACGCGATCAGGACAAAAATGCCCATCAATAGTTTGTAACCGAGGGAGCCCGTAGTGAAATACTGGCTCACTTGCTCTAATTGGATCCAATCATTCATTTCTTCATCTCGACGATATCTAGAAAGCGGCTTTTATAGCTGATTTTTTGCTGTAAGTAATCACAATTTTTCTTTACACCATTTGTCTCTGTGTTGAGGTACTACAGAGTACTATATTGGTTAATCAAAGACTTAGTGAGCATTGCGAACTCTTTGGCTTTATTACTTATATTCAACCAAAGCTGACGTGATTTTGAAAAGAGCAATCTTTGAGCTGTATCCCATATCCGACATTCTATGACGCTAGTTCCTTATAAACGAGCTGAATATGACTTTTGTCCTGATAACCTAAGGTGTATTAATTGAAATAGCTTTTAGGGCGTTGAAAAATGGAAGAAGATGAAAAGGCGATTATGATTTTATTCGTGATTGTTGGCCTTGTACTCGTTTGGGTCGCGCTTGAAGAACTTAAATATCTCGGGCTCCCAATAAAATAAGCCCCGTTAAACACAAGTTAAACGGGGCCCTTGTCTTTTATCAATGTGAATTCAGGCTAGCTAACCGCACGCACTTTGCCTTGTTTCAAATCGTTCAGCACTTGCGCTTTAGGGCCATCTGCAATGATGCTGCCTTTTTCCATCACAATTACGCGATCAACGATGTCGAGCATAGACGTTTTATGCGTAATCAGAATCAGCGTTTCACTAGGTTTCAACTGTGCTAATTGATGTTTAATGTGCATCTCTGAGCGATTATCCATCGCACTGGTTGGTTCATCCATTAGTAGAACAGGAGGACGACCCAAAAATGCACGAGCGATCGTGACTGCTTGACGTTGACCACCCGAAAGCATTGCTCCACCTTCACCAACTTGGCGTTCTAAGCCCGCTGGGTCAGATTGCGTAAACGCAGTAACACCGGCACGATTCGCTGCGTCTAGTACGTCACGGTCATCGGTTAATGGGCGACCTAGCGTAATGTTGTCGCGGATAGAACCAAAGAACAGATTCGAATCTTGCGGCACACAACCAATATTACGGCGAATGTCGACATGATGCAGCTGTGCGATGTCGGTATCATCAATGCGAACATGACCTTCCGTCGGCTGATACAAGCCCATGATGAGACGCTCTAACGTGGTTTTACCCGAACCGATACGGCCTATGATCGCTACTTTTTCGCCTGGGTTAATGGTCAAGCTCAAATCTCGAATCGACGCCACCGGTGAATCTGGGTAGTGGAAGGTCACGCGTTCAAGTTCAATTTTGCCTTGTACTATTGGACGGTGAATGTAACGTTTACCTTCTTCTTGTTCATCCGGCATTTCCATGACTTGATTGATAATTGTCATAGAAGACTTCGCTTGGTTGTAGCGCGTAGAGAGTAAGGATAACTGAACCAAAGGACCAATCGCGCGGCCGCTAAGCATGGTTGCGGCAATCAAACCACCCATGGTTAAGTCGCCCTCTGCAATCAAGTAAACGCCTAGGATGATCATCCCTACGTTACTACTTTGCTGCACAAAACCTGCCGCGTTTTGAATGCTATCCGTAATTCGGCGGCTTTTTATATTCCAGTTCGCCATGTGCGCAACTGCCTCTTCCCAGCGGTATTGGAATTGGCTTTGCGCACTGAGCATTTTTACGGTTTCTAACCCAGCCAAGCTCTCTATCAAATTGGCATATTTTTGCGATGCTAGGCGTGAACCCTCCTCAATGGAGCGGCGCAGCGGCCCTTGTATCAGTAGCGAGTGAATAATCAAAATGACCACGCCCACCATCGGTACATACACAAGATCGCCAGCCATTAGCCATATAATCACTAAGAATAAAATGGCAAAAGGCAAATCAATGAGAGCACTGACGGTCGCTGAAGTAAAAAACTCTCGAATAGATTCGAATTCTTGTAAATGGCGAGCGAAGGCACCGACCGAAGGCGGCTTCGATTCCATTCTAATCCCCATCACTTTGCTGAACAGTTTGGATGAAATCAGAATGTCAGACTTCTTGCCCGCCACATCAATGAAGTAATTTCTCAGCGACTTGAGAATGAAGTCGAACAGGAACACGACAAAGATGCCACTTGCTAGTACCCATAGGGTTTCAAACGCAAGATTCGGAACCACTTTGTCGTACACCAAGCGAGTGAATAGCGGAGCGGCAACCGCAAAGAGGTTGATGAGAAGTGATGCGATTAAAACATCGCGGTAGATGCGTTTTGACTGCCACAAGGTTGACCAGAACCAGTGGCCTTCGTTGGTTTTGAGCACTTCGGGAGAGCGCTCATCGAAACGGAATTGCTTTTTAACTAAAAAGTACCGACCAGTGTATTGCTCAAGTAGGTCTTCTAATGGAATAGAGATCGGCACCATTCCACTTTCTAGGGTGGTGACTTCGGCCTCGCGTTTCTCCATATTGATGCTGTTGAGAACGCAAGAGTCACCGCCTTTAAGAACTAAGATTGCCGGCAGAATTAGGCTGGAGATGCTCTCCAGCTCTGCGCGGTTTTCCTTGGCAACCAATCCGGCCCTTTCCGCTGCTCTTGGTAGCAAAAATGGGGTCAGTTTACCGTCAGATAGCGGTAGTCCGTTGACTAGCGCTTCTGGCGAGTTAGCTAACCCATAGTAACGGCTAACGTAGATGAGCGAATTCAGTAAAGGGTCTTTCATCGTTGATAAACCTTTTTATTCCTTGTCGACGATGAATCCTTGGAATACCTCAACAAAGTGTTCAGTGAGGAAATCCAACTGGATTTGAGTTTCGATACGCGATGCGATAGTCGTAATACCAAGGTTGTGGGCAGTACGAGAGATCGACGTTAGCGTGAATTTTTGTTTTTCGTCGTGCAAGTTGTGTGTGAATAGGTAATCGAGCTTCACATAGTTCGGGCGGAACTCTTGGATGTATTCCAAAGATTGGAAGTTACGTCCGTAGTTATCTACGCCGAACTCAGCACCTGATTGGCGAATGGCATTACATAACAGTGCTGTGTGGTGAGGCTGATCGATAAAGCATTCCTCTGGAATTTCAAAGTGTAGCTTAGAGGCCACTTTGGCGTGTTTTTCCAGCATGCTAGTTGTCCAGCGAATAAACGATGGTTGAGACAAGCTGCTTTGCGCGATGTTAATCGCGACTGGGTCATTAAGTTCACCACTTTCTAGCATCTTAATCATTGATTCAATGACATACTGGTCAAAGATGTTGGTGGCGTCTAACTGTTCTAGTGCGAATAGGTATTGATTCGCACGATACGTTTCACCATCTTTTTCGATGCTTGAAAATACTTCGTTGTGGAATACTTTACCCCATGTGTTTTTCGCAGCTTGGAAACGGAATTTAACCCAATCACTATGAATGGCTTCTTCAACCAACGCTTTCCATTGCTGTTTACCCATCAAACTAGAAGGTGTATCACTGCCAATGAAGCCGTATGGCTTGTCTGGTTGCGCTTTGGCTTTCGATAGTGCGTTGTCCACCATCGAGAGGATTTCAGAGCGCGTTTTCTGATCTTTGCTGTGTGCAACCCCTAGTGACGCTTTAGGTTTTGCTAAGCCTGTTGGGTCAGTATTTAGGCCGTTCACACAATTGACGATGCTGTCCGATAAAATGCGTAACTCGCTCTCATCCATATGAGGGAAAAGCAAGCCGAACTCATCACTAGACAAGCGAGCAATAGTGGCTCCCGGTACATCAATGGTGTTTTTCAAACGTTGAGACAGTTCTTTAACGTGGGCATCTGCGCGTTGGTAATCTTTGGTCTCGTAAATGTCCCCAATGTATTCAGCATGGAGTAGCGCGATACCCCCTTGCGTTTGCTCTGCAAGCCATTGGTCGATTTGGTTGATGTAGAATGAGCGGTTACCCAATTTAGATATAGGATCGAGGTAAGCCTGAGCACGCAGACGTTGCGCCTCTTTGGCTTGCTCTTTGAATGATAGCTCGATTTGAGCAGACATCATGTTAATGCCATCTACCACCGCGATAAGATCTTTGGTTCTTGGACGAGCAAGCGGTTCACCAAATTGGTTATTCGCGATTTCATGCATTTTATTTACGATGGCCGTTAATGGTTTTAGCGAGCGACGTAGGATGTATGAAATTGCCACTAAACCAGCTAGAAAAATAACACTGAATACAGACAGCAAGCCAATAAAACCTTGCCAGAGCTGCTCGTAAGCTGCGCCTGGGTGGCTAATGATTTCTACTTCGGCGAGCTGCATCCAACCACTGGTCACAACACGCTTATCGTGAATCGCTTTAAATAGATTCATGTCGATAAACCATTGTGGCACCGTACTTGGTTTAACTGGGTAAGTACGCACGATCTGGTAGTCAGAATCTAATGCTGTAAGACGAACAACGGAGTAGGTGCTGCCGTCAAATAGAGCATTAATCACGGACTCAACCGCGACTTTATCTTTGTCCTTTAGGTAAGGAGCCAGTGCCAAACCTACGGTGTTAATAGTGTTGTTGACCTCTGAACGTTGCTGTTGCTCCAAGCTGTCTCGAGTCGTGTTGAATTGGATTACGAATACTGATGCCAACAAGAGTATAAAGACCGTAACCATCCCCACCACAAGCTTCTTATATAGGGTCATGTTTCTCACTCGTCATAGTTAATTTTAGGTTTATTTAACTGCAACTTACGTTCGCGCGAGCGTAAGTCATTCCAAAGGCTCAACCGTGATGCTTTCCCTGCTAGCTCTCCAGTGCTAGCAGATGACTTCATCAACCACAGGTTTGTACCATTAAAACTGTATATCGGTAGCAAGTCGCTACGCTTAGAGGCTCGGACAATGTCAGGATTGATATTATCGAGAATGAGCGGCTCAGAACTTGGGGTAGGGTAGTAAGCTAATACCATGTGAAACTGATTCAGTTCGATGGCTTTTACGTATATTAAACGCATCTTTGAATCTGGTATTCCTAGCTCGAGTAAAGAGAAGTACTTAGCAATAGTGAAATCTTCACAGTCTCCTGCGTTACTCCCTAAAAATTCGAGTGGCGTAGCCCAATAATCTGTCTTTCCCCACAGTTTTATGTCGTCAACGAAATACAGCTGATTAAAAAAGTCGTTAACGCCAGCGAGCTGTTCATGAGTCTCTAATTGTTTAAATAAGTCGAGGTTCTTTCGCCATGTATTTACGCGCAATCCCGCACGTTCGCCGTACACCGCTGTGACCGTATTGACCCATCGTTGTTCTTTACTGTTCAGCGCACCAAGTTGGAACGACAAACAACTTAAGCTGATTAATAATGTAACTTTACGCTGCAAATTGGATCGCATATTCGACTCGTATCACAAGTATACTCTTCTAGAGAGTTCGTCAGTGAGAAATAAGTGCTTTTTATTTAATCACTTATCGCTCAATACTCCCTATCGCGAGTATCTTAATGTGGTTTACTCCTTCAAGGCGTTCGTTTTGGCACTTAAAATCGGTTTAAGTAGATATTCCAAAACGGTTCGCTTCCCTGTGATGATATCGACCGATGCTGTCATTCCTGGAATGATTGGTAAATCTGCATCTTGACCAAAGTTTGTTTTTTCGGTGCGTACACGAACAATGTAGAAGCTGTTGCCTTCTTCATCTTGAGTGGTATCCGCGCTGATATGTTCCAACTCTCCCTCTAAACCGCCGTACTTTGTGAAGTCGTAAGCTGTAAATTTCACGATAGCATGAAGATCTGGGCGTAAAAATGCGATGTCTTTTGGCGCAATTTTCGCCTCTACCAATAGTGTGTCTTCTGTTGGTACGATCTCGACGATATCCATACCAGGTTGGATAACACCACCGACAGTATTGATGTTCAGTGTTTTGATTTTGCCTGTTACTGGCGAATTCACAACCGTTCGGTTTACTCTATCTTCCAAGCCCACCGCTGATTCAACCAAGGCAGATAACTGGTCTTGGGCGCTGTTGAGTTTCTCTTGCTGTTCAGAGCGGAATTTGAGTGCAACATCAATACGGTTGAGCATGGATTCTCGAATCGCTGATTGCAATACGGGAATCTTGAGCTCACTGGACGTCATTTCACGACGGGTATCGTTGACTTGGCGCTGTAATTTGAGCAGTTCAATACGAGGAACAACGCCCTCGTCTGCCAAAGGTTTGGTGATATCGAGTTCTTTTTTCGCGTATTGGTAGCTTTGACGCAAGTTCCTTACTCGTGCTTGGATCTCTACCAAGTCCTGCTGCTTTTGCTGCACTTGTTGGTCAATAACAGAAAGTTGGTTGCGTAAATTATCTAGATCTTCGCGATATTCTGCTTTTTGACGCTGTGTGAGTTGAGGTCGAGTCTCTTCCAAGGTTGGTGGGAAGGTCAGTTTACCGTAATCAAGTAGTACACTTTGACGCCAGTTTTCCGTTTCAAAATCACGATTAACGGCAACACTGTTAATAGAAGCGGATAGTTGCAGCACAGATGCGGTAAGGTTGGCAACTTGTTGCTCACGTTCACGAAAATCCGAACGAAAGCGGGTGTCGTCGATAAGCAGTAACTGTTGGCCTTTTTCAACCAACTGACCTTCTTTGACCAAGATTTCTTTGACTAAGCCACCTTCTAAGTTTTGGACTACTTGTATCTGTGAGGAGGGAATCACTTTGCCTTGACCAACCGTGACTTTGTCGATTTCAGCCCAAGATGCCCAACCTATTGCTGCAATGAAAAATAGAACCATAACCCAGAGCATAAAACGCGCGCTGTTGGGGGTATTGAGGAGCAATGCTGCAGTTTTGTCATCAACAAAATCCAACTCTTCATCGTTGAGTTTGTTGTAGTTATCTCGGCTCATCACAGTCCCTGCTTATATAATTACGGATTATCTTTTTGATCTTATTATTATTAACCGATCATGTCAGCATGCTCGGCTAATAAAATATGAGAAGAGGGTTATTCTCTCTTCAAATGAGCTTTCTTACACTTTCTAAATCAAACAAAAGCATAATTAGCGCCGGAGTATAGCTATTACGCCTTGAACTTGGCTTTATCCAACTGATGTTTTTTTAGTTTGTCGTACAAGGTTTTGCGTGATACCTGTAATTCTAGTTGAACCTCTTTGAGTCTGCCGCGATGTCTTTGCAATGCATCGAATAACAAGCAATATTCAAAGTATTCTGTGCGCTGAGTCATACTCTGAATTTCAAGACTTTTCTCACTATTCCAATCTTCCATTCTAAAAGTATCTGGCTTGAGGGCACGAAGTTCAGCAAATTGGCGTAGCTGCTTAACGTTTTCTGGCCATTCGAGATTGGTGAGGTGTTTGACTTCTTCTAGGCTGATATGTGGTGGCTGTAACTGATATCGGCTCGCGGTGTGGCGCACAAAGTGCTTGTATAAAGGCCCTATATCTTCCTTTCTTTCATCGAGCGTCGGTAAGTGAATTAGAGTCGCCAGGGATTTTAGAGGCGGCTCGGCTTGGGTGGTCGCGCCAAAAACACGTTCAAGTTTTGGGTGCTTGAACAAGTATTCCCATTGCTCAAATGATACATGCTCTGCGCTATGTAAGTACAAACTGCAGTGGCGTTTTCCTTCACTTAAGCGGTGTATGGCTTTGTCGAGCGCTTCTAATGAAAGCTCATAGAGGTCTTCACCAGAAGCGGCGATTAGCTCACTATCCGGTGTTGCATGTATGTCGTGGGCAAATTGTGCGGCGAGCCGGCGACCTGTACCATCTTGACCTACAAAAATGAGCGGCTGGCTTGTAGGCGCACTGATTAAGGCGCGACGAATACTAACCATGGCCTTACTGTGACCAATCATTTTCGGACCAACATGAGTTTGCATGTCGAGCTCTTTCTTAAGCCAGATGTTTTCTTGCAACAAGTTCAGTTTATCGCTGGCATTGTTGAGCGATTTCATGAGCTGTTCCGTTGAAAACGGTTTTTCTAGAAAGTCGTACGCGCCGCTTTTCATCGCATCTACCGCGGTTTTCACATCTCCATGTCCAGTAAGTACGATGAATTGAAAGTGATCGTTTTTGCTTCGCAAAGTTCGCATAAACTCCAAGCCATCCATCACGGGCATATGGATATCGGTAATGATAATCGCAGGCGTATTTGAGTCGATTACGCGTAAGGCTTCTACTGCGTTTGGTAAGCAGGTGACGTCTATACCTTCAATCAGCAGGGCTTGAGACACGGCATCACGAATGTGTGGTTCGTCATCAACAAAGAAAACTGGGTTATTCATAGTCGTTTTCCACTTCTGGGGTACGTTTATTCTGATTGACTATTGGTAGCGTCACGATAAAGGTCATCCCTCCTGCTTGTTGTTCTGTGTTCTGATGTTTATAGGCACAGAGGGAGCCGTGATAGCTCTCTATAATCCGCTTGGAGATTGTTAAACCTAATCCAAGACCCTCCGGCTTAGTCGTAAAAAATGGGTCGAACACTTTTGCTAGGGCTTCGTCTGACATCCCTGGTCCGTTATCGGAAACAAGAATGTCGCAACTGTCATCATGACACTGAACAGCAATGGATATTTGCGGATCGATACAGTGGTTTTCCATCGCTTGTGCGGCGTTGTGGAAGAGGTTTATCAGCACTTGTTCTAATTCAACGCTGTGAATGGCCAGCTTCACATCATAGTCGATGGCCGGAACTTTTAGTGTTACTCCTTGCTTAATAAGCTTGTTGCTCAAAATGCTGGTGGCAGTATGTACCGCGTCGTGCAGTACTGAGATTTCATTGTGTGAATCGTGCGTGGCTTTCCGAGTAAAGACTTTTAAGCGGGCAATGACTTCCGAAATGGTGTCATTGAGTGTCAGCATTTTGCCCAAATTGTCAGCGACCATTGGGTATTTTTCCATTGCCAACAAACGCTGCGAGTTTTCGGTATAGGTTCTTAGTGCGGAAAGTGGCTGATTTATCTCATGATTAATACTGGCTGATAGCTCGCCCAACAGTGCCAATTTCGCGGCTTGCGTCAGTTCTTGTTGTGTTTGTTTAAGCTCTTGTTGGCTTTGCTCATATTGGCGGATGGTCTGTTGTAGTTTTTGGTTGGCTTCACTCAGAACTAGTGTCCGTTGCACTACTTTTTCTTCTAGGCTCACATTGAGATGGGCAAGGCGTGCTTTGTTAACTAGGGTTTGGAACCACGCTAACGCAATTAGAGCAATGAGCGCATATAAGATCAGGAAGACGATATCGGCCTGTAAAACGGCGGCAAGAACGCTGTTGTGGTTAATTAAGGCAACGACGCGAAACCCTTTATCCAATAAGTGTGTTGCGTATGCGAGGTAATTTGGTGATAGAAGCAATTGATTGTCATCAAACTCCGTGACACCACTGTGTGCCGTCAACTCACCAAAATATTCGGGCAAGGTATCGCCATATTGACGCGTTTCGGTAAGTTCAATTATTGCACTCGATGACAGTGGGAAAAGTGCACGATAGCGCCAGTCTGGTAAATTGCTCATAAACACGACATTGTGTTTATCTGTAATGAGTACGTCAGTCGTGGTTTGCGAAAGGCGCTGTTCTAATTGCTCCAAGTTCACTTTTACTGTGATCACGCCAACGACTTCCTCATTTACCCACAGCGGAGATGAGAAGAAGTACCCACGTTTATTCGAGCGCACGCCTAATCCAACGTATTGAGCGGGCTCACCGCGTCGCGCATTTTTAAAATAGGGGCGATAGCTAAAGCTAGAGCCAACAAACGTATCTTCTTGCTGAAAGTTACTTGAGGCAATGACTAACCCGGTGCGGTCATGAACGTAAATCGTATCGGCCAAACTTTGCTTCAACCAATCTGATAACAGTAGGTTGAGCTCTTGAGAGGGCGTTCCGCGCTCTACTGCTTTGAGTAGTCTTGGGTCGTGACTTAATAGGTTTGGTATCTGTTCAAACTTTGCCAGTTCGTAGTCCACTTCTTGTGATACTTGCGCGGCTTGTCTCTCTAGCTTTTGTTGCCATTGATCATGTTGGTATTGAGTTGCGTAATGATGAGTAAGCGCAAGCCCTGAAATGCCAACGGCACACAGTAGCAGTAAAAAATGACGTAGGGCTTTGGGGTTGAGTAAGTTCACGATCGGCTCACTGGTTTTTTGTGTCATGGTATCAAATGACGCACTGTGATGCTGTGAGCGGCAACGATAACAAGCACAATGATGTCCTTGTATTTCCTCAGTATCGGGAGCACAATCGACAAAAACGAGTGAAGGAGTAAAGATGGAACTTGCTGATATTCGTCGTGAGTACACCAAAGGTGGGCTGCGTCGTAAAGATTTGAAAGCTGATCCTATTGATCAATTTAATCTGTGGCTAGAGCAAGCAGTTGAAGCGGGTTTAACGGACCCGACTGCGATGACAGTTGCAACGGTTGATGAAAATGGCATGCCGTTTCAACGCATTGTTCTATTGAAAAACGTCGACAAAGATGGTTTTGTGTTTTACACAAACCTAGGCAGTCGCAAGGCCCAGCAGCTAGAGCATAACAGCAATATTAGTTTGCACTTCCCTTGGCATCCGTTAGAGCGCCAAGTTCATATTACTGGTGTGGCTGAAAAGCTTACCGCCGTAGAGAATATGAAATACTTTACTTCTCGTCCTAAAGAGAGCCAGTTGGCCGCAATCGCGAGCAAACAAAGTAGCCGTATTTCTGCCAGAGGTGTGTTGGAAGGTAAGTTTTTAGAGCTAAAACAGAAGTTTGCTAAGGGTGAAATACCAGTACCAACCTTTTGGGGTGGCTTTCGCGTAAAACCAAAGAGCATCGAATTTTGGCAAGGTGGCGAACATCGCCTTCACGATCGTTTTCTTTTCTCCCAGCATGATGGAAGTTGGGACATTGATCGTCTAGCGCCATAGGCTTATGGTCCCTCATGAATAAACAAACACCGCCGAATTGGGGCGGTGTTTTTGTAGGTAGAAGCGATGCGAATTATCGCTCTCCATTCAACACAACCGATAATTGATGCTTAAGCAGCGTTTTGGGTACAACAGAGCCGTAGCCTGCTTCCATTGCTTTATCTATTAGCTCGTTCTTGCTGTTCGCTGCAAACTTATTACGTAAGCGTGCGACGTGACCTTCAACGGTTTTTGTTGATATGCCCATGACCTGAGAGATAAATTGAGGCTTTTTGCCATAGAGCAAGAGGAAAAGCGTTTCTTGCTCGCGGCATGTGAGCTTCTCTGGTTTTGGTTGTAAGTCAGAAAAACGAAAGATGGATTGTTGATTTGGGTTGGTACTGATTGCACGACAAACCCAATACCCGACTTCAATCACGGCGGTGTCGGTGAGTTCCCTTCCGTAGAAAATGGTGCCTACGATGTCGCCTTTGTCATCTCGCCACGGTGTTTTAGTAAATATATGTGCTCGCCAGCGGCCATCTGGATAAGGGTGGATATCCAGAATTTTTAGTGACTCGCCAGTTTCGAGAACATGTTTATCTTGGCGTTGAAATTCTTGCGCGCATTCAGTGGTTGGGCTGGCCATATCAAAATCAGTTTTACCCAAGCACTCCTCGGGCGACGTGTGCCCTAACAGTTCTGCGTATTCCTGGTTTACGTATAGGAATACCGAATCTTTATCTTTGCATCCCCAACAACCTGGTAGCTGTTTAAGGAGGGATTGTTCTATGGTATCGACTGAAATATTCACAAAAGGACTCACTACATACTGCTTTTACCAATACAGAGACGTCCGTGTTACATGGCTCGTATTGATGTTGCCAAGTAGGCAGTTACGTTGCTAGAACACGTTCGTTGATTGGCGCTCAATCCAATTAAATTCAAGGTGTTCGATGTTTTCGTCAGGTAGTCATAGACAACGACGAAATGGAACGAAGAGTTTAATTGGGAAAATGGTCTGTTTCATTACAGATATGTGCGCTCACGGATGTCCGCCTAATGTTCGGCTTACAACTCGTATCGTCCTTGATCATGCTTCCTACAACTCAGTTGTAATGTGGTTGACGTTCATATCACTTGTGAGCGAAAGAGCAGCACCTAAGCATATGAGAGGGACAGTGAGACAAACGCTATGATATCAGCTTATGCCATTGTTTTCATTGTTGAGAAGCGAAAAAAAAAGCCAGCCTGAAGACGGGCTGGCAACACAAGATATAATCTTGTCGACGTGTAGAAGAGGTTCTAAATTACCTAGCGAGGGTCTGCTAAGTAAGTTAGAGGTATCAATGAGATACCGAGAGCTTTAGATCGTATGCATCTTAAAGCTCGATAACTAATGTATTGAATCAGAAGCATATTAGTAAGGGGGGAAATCCCTCTATGTTGAGTTTAAGAGTGGGTTTCGATCCGTTTCAGGGACGAGTTATCTAATATGGAGCACGGTGTTTTACAAAATAACAGATTGTTCGGTAATAAGGATCTTTACATTGATTGATTATGTATACGTAAGGTGTTGCCTATCTATCCGTTTTTGTTAATAAAATTGGTTGCTCACTGACCGTAAATTAACCTCGCATGATCATCGTTCCGGAACTATGATCATGTAAATGAACTTGAGCATGCTGATTTGATCTTGTCGATTGAGTTGGGTAAAAGTTGCAACCCAACAAAGAAGGTATATGATGCGAAGACGTAAGCTGACCGTGTAAAGACGACTGTTTAAAATGAGTGATTCAGATAACCAAAAAATCCTTTCATATCAAGAGATTATGCTGCCAAAGCCGGCGGAGCTGATCACACTTCCGTCTTATATGGATTGCCACGATCATTCTTATACGCAGATCGTGATTGGTTTAAAAGGGCAAGCCGAATTTGAAGTGCGCGGGCGAGGTAATCTTGTCGGCCCTGGTCAAGGTTGTGTGGTCACCGCATGCTCTGATCATGCTTTCGGTGGCGTCATCAATCAATCGGATATTTTGGTGCTGAATATGCCCAAACCGACAAATGATGATCCCGAAATGCTTCAAAAAATCAATAACCTGGAGAGAGACCATGTCTACTTCCAGTTAGATAGTCAAATTCAGAAGCTGATACAGATGTTGGTTCAGGAAATGCGAAACCATCCGGATGACCTGCTGTTAAGTCGTGCGTGTAACGACACTGTGATTGCGTTAATGCAGCGCCATATCTCGGCATTTGAGACCAGTCGAAAAGAGTCGCGCTTTGATTTGGAGGCGATTGATCGTTACATTGAGCAGCACCTGAGTCATAAGATTAGTGTGGCTCAATTGGCCGGGCGAGTGTTTCTTGGGGAAAGTCAGTTCCATTGCTTGTTTAAAGAGCAGATGGGGATTACACCTCATCAATATGTTCTCGGAAAGCGAATCGACATGGCTCGTGAATTAATCGAGCAAGGGCACCTTTCTTTAGGGCAAATTGCCGAGTTTACTGGCTTCTCAAGCCAGAGTACTTTTACTCATACTTTTACTCGCTTACAGGGAATATCACCTTCCCGTTATAAAAAACAAGTTGGATAACAATGCGTTTTTTAGGTCAAATAATCATCAATTAGAATAAAGCCATGCACTATGCATGGTTTTTTTATGTTTTATTCACGTGACCTATCTCTCGTTTTTTTAAATTCTCTGTTCTTTGCAGTGGCTGATATGCCACTTGATCCTACATTTTCTCTTAGAACGAGCTCTTCACAAAAATCTTATTGATATTCTTGATATTTTGTTGTGAATGCAATGAAAAAATTAAAATTTACAACACAAAATATTACCTATTTGAATGTGACTATGTGGATGTTTTGTTATAAAAGCGAGTTTTTGGCAAAAATGTCGTAGTTTTTGACAAGTATTCTTATCGGCCTCAAAATACACTGCCAGCCATTGATAATCCTCGAAGCGGTTTTCGAGGAGTGAGATTGAGGAACACACATGTTTACAGCTACGAACGTGTTGACACCGGAATTTATCGGGCAGCCGCTTGATAAGTTGTGGTCACTGATCTCGCCATTATATATGGTGGACGAGTCTCAATGGCTAGAGCAACTATTGCCACTAGCGACGCCGACAGAGGATGAAAAATCGGCGATCACTACCCAAACGACCCACCTTATCGAAGCCATTCGTGCCGATAAGAAGTCAATCCAGATGATTGATGCTTTATTGCTGGAATACAGCTTAGATACTCAAGAAGGTATCTTGCTGATGTGTCTTGCAGAAGCATTAATGCGCATCCCAGATGCCGCGACAGCAGATTCTTTGATTAAAGATAAGTTGAGTGTCGCAGACTGGAAATCTCACCTGAAAAACTCTGACTCTGTGTTTGTTAACGCATCAACATGGGGCCTCATGCTAACAGGTAAAGTGGTTGGTCTTGGTGAGCAAGGCACCCAGAGCCCAGGTCAGGCTGTAAACCGTCTGGTAAATAAATTCTCTGAGCCTGTGATTCGTAAAGCCATGTATCAGGCAATGAAGATCATGGGTCACCAGTTTGTTCGTGGTCGTACGATCGAAGAAGCGCAAAAGAACGGTCGTCCAATGCGCGACAAAGGTTTCACCTACTCATTTGATATGTTAGGTGAGGCGGCGTTAACTACAGCGGACGCGAACAAGTACTTCAAAGATTACCTAATGGCGATCGAAGCGGTGGGTCGCGAGACTTACGGTAACGACACCAGCCCTGCGCCTTCGATTTCCATCAAGCTTTCTGCATTACACCCGCGCTACGAAGTCGCAAATGAAGAACGTGTAATGACAGAGTTGTATGACTCACTAATGCAGCTATTGAAACGTGCAATTGAAGTCGACGTTGCAATCACAATCGATGCAGAAGAAGCGGATCGCCTTGAGCTTTCTCTGAAGCTATTTGAGAAAGTGTACCGTAGCGATCTTGTGAAAGGTTGGGGCAAGTTTGGTTTGGTTATTCAAGCCTACTCAAAACGTGCGCTACCAGTCTTGGTGTGGCTAAATGCACTCGCAAAAGAGCAAGGTGACGTTATTCCTCTGCGTTTGGTTAAAGGCGCGTACTGGGACAGCGAAATCAAGTGGTCTCAACAAGCGGGTTATGCAAATTACCCAGTATACACTCGCAAAGAAGCGACGGACGTTGCATACCTAGCTTGTGCTCGTTTCCTACTTAGCGAAGGTGTTCGCGGTAATATCTACCCACAATTTGCAAGCCACAATGCTCACACAGTTACGGCAATTGCTGTCATGGCGGAGCACAAAGAATACGAGTTCCAGCGCCTGCATGGTATGGGTGATTCACTGTATAACCATGTTATGAAAATGTACGGTCAGCCAGTACGTATTTATGCTCCTGTCGGTAGCCATGCTGATCTTCTTCCGTACTTGGTTCGTCGTCTGCTTGAAAATGGTGCGAACAGCTCGTTTGTACACCGTCTAGTTGATGCGCGTTGTCCGATTTATGAGTTGACCCATCACCCTGTGGATGTGTTGACGGGTTTTGACACGCTACACAACGACAAAATTCCATTGCCTGCCGATATTTTCCCTGAGCGTAAGAACTCATATGGCGTCAACATTGACATCGACAGTGAAGCGAAGCCATTTGAAGCTCAGGTCGAAAGCTTCATGGACAACCAGTGGGTTGCAGGCCCGATGATCAATGGTGAACGCTTTGCCGAAAGCATGATCAAGGAAAATGCGGCTGAGATCATCACCGCACCATACGATCGCCGAATGGAAGTCGGCAAAGTGGCATTTGCAACTCTTGATCACGTTTCCGCTGCAATTGATGCGGCGCAAAGTGCTTTCTCTGATTGGAAAGGTGTTCCTGTTGAGCAAAAAGCGGCTTGTTTAGAAAAGCTTGCTGACTTAATGGAAGAAAATCTGGCTGAGCTGGTGGCGATTTGTCACAAAGAAGCGGGCAAGACGATTCACGATAGTATTGATGAAGTTCGTGAAGCAGTGGATTTCTGTCGTTATTACGCGAAACAAGCGCAAAACCTACAGCCATTTGAGCTAGAAGGCTTTGACGGTGTGAAACGCATTTCTAGCCGTGAAGGTCTTGGTGTGTTTGTGTGTATCAGCCCTTGGAACTTCCCGTTGGCTATCTTCCTTGGTCAGGTAACGGCAGCACTGATTGCAGGTAACACTGTGGTTGCAAAACCTGCTGAGCAAACAAGCTTAATTGCCGCTCGTGCTATTGAATTAATGCTTGATGCTGGCTTCCCTGCAGGTGTGATTCAGTTACTTACTGGTCGCGGCGCTGAGATCGGTCATGCACTGACTTCTCATGATGCTATTGCTGGTGTGGCATTCACTGGCTCAACGGCAACGGCGCAACGCATTAACGTCACGCTCGCGGAGCGCAGCGCGAAACCGGTTCCGTTTATTGCGGAAACAGGTGGCCAAAACGCAATGATTGTGGACAGTACTGCATTGCCAGAGCAGGTGGTGCGTGATGTGATTCGTTCGGCGTTTGCATCTGCTGGTCAGCGTTGTTCTGCCCTTCGTGTTCTATTTGTACAAGAAGATGTAGCAGACCGTATGATCAACCTGATTCAGGGTGCGATGAATGAACTGCATGTTGGTTTACCTTACCTACACAAAACAGATGTTGGTCCGGTTATCGACAGCAATGCAAAACAAAAACTCCTCGCTCACCTTGAGCAAATGAGCAAAACACAGACTAAAGTCGCTCAGCTACAGCTGGATGAATCGTGCCAGCATGGTGACTTTGTCTCACCAAGTGCGTTTGAAATCTCGGGCATCGATGTGCTGAAAGAAGAACAATTTGGTCCAATCTTGCACATTATTCGCTTTAAAGCGTCTGAATTACCGAACGTGGTTGCGCAGATCAACAAAACGGGTTTTGGCTTGACGATGGGTATCCATAGCCGTAACGAAACCACGTACCGTTGGATTGAGAAACATGCTCGAGTAGGTAACTGCTACATCAACCGAGACCAAGTTGGCGCTGTGGTTGGTGTACAGCCGTTTGGTGGTCAAGGCTTGTCGGGTACTGGCCCGAAAGCTGGTGGTCCACACTACCTATTCCGCTTTACTCAACATCTTCTTGCTCAAGCAGAAAACGCATAAGGAGTCGCATTATGGTTCATCAGATCACCTATTTTAAAGATGCATTCTCTGCGTGGGAGCAGTGGAATCTGACTGATTTTGATTACAAATGCGAGCATGTTCTGGCATTTAAATCTGCACTAGAAGGGCAGCAGTCTACCGTTGCCAAAGTGGTTTCTTACCACTTGCAACAAGCATCAACTCTTCTTGCAGAAACTCACCAGTTAGTTGGCCCTACAGGGGAAACTAACGAACTGTATGCCGCAGGACGCGGTGTGGCTTTGGTGATTTGTGAAAACAACATCGAGCCTGCTGATAATGCGTTATACAGTGCTTTTGCGATGATCACCTGTGCCTTAATTGCAGGCAACAGTGTGGTCGTTTGCAGTGACAATGCAGAGCTAAACCAACTGGTTAAGCAAGCTGTAGCGTTGGCAAACTTCCCATCTAACTTAGTCCAGGTTGTTGCGTACGATGCGTCTGCCCCGTTGCTTGAGAGCGATGTACGTAGTGTGGGTTATGTTGGGCGTTCACAGGTTGAGCATGCGCTCAATCTTCAACTAGCTAAGCGTGACGGTGCAATCGTCGGCTTAGTTTCTGAAACGGATTTAGAGTCACCGAAATTGGCTCATGATCCTCATCTCTCGTTGCGCTTCATTACTGAGCGCACTCGAACGATAAATATTACCGCGGTGGGTGGTAACGCAACTCTACTCGAGTTGGGGAACGAAACTCACTAACCTGACTTGTAATGCCAATCTGGAGTAACTGGACTGAGAGCCGGTCCAGATTGGTTTTTTATACTCTGATGTATTGCTGAGACGGTAAAATATCAGGGCAGGCAAGGAAGGAAATAATTATAACGAGGACTATCTAATGATAGAAAATAGCTTTGCTATCACGTCCACTTTTGTGGCGTATTTACTGATTATGGTTGCTATTGGCGTTTACGCGTATAAGAGGACTTCCAATTCATCTGACTACTTCCTAGGTGGCCGTAGCCTAGGTCCGTGGCCTGCTGCATTATCTGCAGGTGCTTCAGACATGAGTGGTTGGTTGCTGCTAGGCTTGCCTGGCTATGCGTACGCTGCGGGTATCGAGGCCTTCTGGTTAGCCGGCGGTCTACTTCTTGGTACATGGGCAAACTGGCTCATCAGTGCAAAACGCCTCCGTACCTACAGTATCCAAACTGACGCGCTAACGTTGCCAGAGTTCCTGTCACGTCGCTTCAACGATAAGTCGAAACTGATTCAGACAATCTCTGCGTTTTTCATTCTTCTATTTTTCCTTTTCTACACCAGCTCAGGTTTGGTCGCAGGGGGCAAACTGTTTGAGACGGTATTCGGTCTAGATTACACCTACGCTGTTATCATCGGTACGGTGTGTGTCGTTTCTTACACACTATTCGGTGGTTTCCTAGCGGTATCTTGGACTGACTTAGTGCAAGGTCTGCTAATGGCGGCTGCGCTAATGATTGTTCCTATAGCGGTAATGGACGGTGGTTTAGGTCAGCTAAGTTCTGATCTACATGACATCAACCCAGAACTTGCAACGCTATGGAATGACGCGAAAGGCGAACCATTGTCTGCGATTGCCATTATCTCTCTAGCGGCGTGGGGCCTTGGTTACTTTGGTCAGCCACACATCCTAGCGCGTTTTAAAGCGTCTCGTTCAAACAAAGATCTAACGACTGCACGTCGTATCGCAGTGATTTGGACGGCACTATCTATGGTCGGTGCAATGCTTGTTGGTCTTGTTGGTCTGGTTTGGGTTACGGGTCATCCGGGTACTCAACTAGAAGACGGTGAGAAGATCTTCATGCTATTGGTTAACGCAGTATTCCATCCTGTCGTTGCGGGTATGTTGTTAGCCGCAATCCTAGCGGCGGTAATGAGTACCGCTGACTCACAGCTCCTTGTTTCATCTTCAGCGCTTGCAGAAGACTTCTACAAGCAAGTATTCAAGCCAGAAGCGTCTTCTGAAGAAATCGTAATGATTGGTCGTATCGGTGTTATCGTTATTTCGCTTGTTGCGCTATTCCTAGCGATGACGCCTGATAGCTCAGTACTTGGTCTTGTATCTTACGCTTGGGCTGGTTTTGGTGCGGCATTTGGTCCTGCGGTTGTACTTAGCCTTTACTGGAGCGGTATGAACCGTAACGGCGCGTTAGCAGGTATTCTTGTTGGTGGTATCACTATCGTGGTTTGGAAGCAGCTAACTGGCGGTTGGTTTGATGTGTACGAAATCGTACCGGGCATCATCTTCTCTACGCTTGCCATCATTGTGGTAAGTAAAGCAACGGGCGGTGCTGCGCAAGACGTGTTAGACCAACACCAGTCGTTCGAGAAAAAACTGGTTGAACTAGACTAGTAACTTCCCGTATATGAACACAAAGCCCGCTATTTTAGCGGGCTTTGTTTTATCTGAAACTTAATTAACGTTAGTGGCGGTAGCTTGAGATCAGAGCTTAGCATTGCTCGGTTAGATTGGAGTGTTAGTCGCGACGAATTTTGGCGTAAATAACGGTGTTACTCAGCTCTCCCGATGTAGTCAGACGTTCGTTTCTGAGCTCACCTTCGAACTCATAACCACAGCGCTCGGCTACAGCCCTGCTCTTTTGGTTGGTGCTATCAGCATGAATTGCGATTCTCTTTGCGCCCAAGTCATCAAACGCATAGCGCTCAACTTCGAGCACAGCCTCAGCAACATAACCATTGCCAACGGCAGCATTATCTAACCAATAACCTATCTCAAAGGACGGTACGTCGGGATCTCGAATCATCAAGCCGACCGCACCCAGTAAGCGATCGCTTTCCTTTTCAATGATGTAGTAACGCAGCTCTTCTTCGAAGTTTTCAAAGTTTGCGATGGCTTTCTCTGTCCCTTCTATCATCGCTTCTAATGTCAGCACATGAGGTACCCACGGCAGATAGACTTCGAGAGTTTTTTGGCTGCGAACGACAGCTTGATGCGCCTCTTCGGCTCGTTCTAAACAAGCAGGGATGAGTTTGAGACGTTTCGTTTCCATGCCGACTCTCCTATGGGTGAAAAATGAACGGAAAATCATTTAAACAGATGTACTTAGAATGATCTAGTCAACGCCGTCATATTATTCACTTGGTTTGCCAGAGAGAAACTGAGAGAATCGAACCGTTATCAAACCAACTAGGTTCATTATGAAACTTTTAGTAAGAAACTTGGCTCGTCACATGACCGAGCAAGATATCCGCAAATTATTCTCAGCGTACGGCAAAGTAGAACTGTGTTCGCTAGTGCTTGATCAAGACACGAGTTTGTCGAAAGGCTTCGGTTTTGTCATCATGCCGGACGAAGCAGAAGCCATTTCTGCTCTTGAAGCACTGAATTTGACGAACGTAGAAAAAAGCAAAATTCGCGTGAAAGTCGCACAAGACTAATACAGAGAAAAGCCAGCGTTATTGCTGGCTTTTTTGTCTTTCTATTTAGAGACCAAATTGGCAACATTCTAGAATGTCTTCTCTTTTCGTTTTAGCGAGATTGATCATCAATTCTCTCTTCAAGTTGTTTCATTAAATCCTTTAACTGTAGAGAATCGAAATTGTCTGAATTCGGCACTTGGTAAGCGTCGTTGACTGTGTAGAGCATCAAACTTTTGCTAGAGAAGAACTCTTTCTGTATTTGGACTTTGACAATGTCATCAAGAGGTAGACGGAAGTAAACCGTTGAGCCCTGGCGGTACTTCAAGGTGTTGGTGCTTGCATCGATATCTAGCGTTTTAGGATTGAACGCGCGGCGCGTGAAGTACGTTGAGAGCAGTTTCAATCCTATTATTGTGAGTGCTACGAGTCCAAACTCGACGATCTTGTCTGCTAGGTAGGAAAAATAGAACAGCGACAACAATACAGTTCCTAGCAAGAAAGGGTTGTTCTTGGGCAGATTTTGTGAAGTTTCATGGATGATCATCCGACATATCCCTCTTCTATACGCGGTAAACTCACCGCACCAAGTAACTCCTCAGTGTTTCGTAAGGTAATAGCGTACGCCACGCCTTGATGCTGCTGATACATCGGATCGTGCCTATCTATCCATGCTTGCGCCATCGGTCGCTCATAAGGATGAGGGATGTTTGCTGTCATGTCGGCAATTCGCTTATCTCCAGCGAGTAAAGCCACTTGTTGGCAGTCATCGATATTGAATGGCCGGAGGACGAGTCTTTCGGTAGTGAGAATCGGTTGTATCGTCATGCATTTCTTCCTTGATGAGACGGCTATAGCTGCTAGCAACTGGTTTGCGGGGTAAATCGAGATAACAAGGCGTCTCGAAAGCTCGATCTAGCCAGCTGTAAAGTTGTCATGCGCCTTACTAAATAATAAGCCCGAACAATTGCTTATGTGTAATGTGTCGTATTATTACACACATAAGCACGTTTGCTCATATTGATGGTACAAAAGTTGAGGTCTGACCAATGTCTCAGTTTTTTGATACTTTCGTTCAATTTTTTGAAGATAGGGCACAAAAAATTAAAGGAGCTTTTTAATTGTGGAATTATTTTGAACAAAATATGTCAATTGTCAGTAGGACGAAAAAGTAGGGAGAAGAGAAATGCCGGATATATATTGCGCAGCTTGTAGAAAATCAACGCAACATAAAGTGATTATGAAGCGTTGCGAGCCTCAGTCTGTTGACTCGTTAACAGGCAAAATGGTGAGTTTTACACAGCTGATGGCGAAATTTGTATCAGGTGAACATTATTACGAGATGGAGCCTCAATACTACTGCCGTTGTTGTAATCATCGTGCAATTGGAGAGGTTGTTCCACATCCTACACGGCATACATCGGCCGCACTCTAACTCTGAGTGATAGCCATGATTAATGGCTAAACAGGGCGGCGTTGCCCGAACGACATATCTATACAGGCGTGTCATGCGCTTTCAAATTTGCGACTCCGCGGGAGCCGCTAGGTTGCTTTTTCTCTTCACTTCACGGCTACTAAGTGAGCGGCAATAATCATAGCTCTTTCCCTCCTTCGTTGTTTTCTGGTTATTCTCTGCTGAATTTCACATGCTGTGCATTTGATGGTTTGCAATTGTTTGAGCAACGATTAATGTGATGCTTTCTAAGTGGTTACAAGGAAGTGGGTTAATGAGTTATCAATTGGACCGGATTGATTTACATATTTTGAGAGTGCTTCATTCGAGAGGCAGAATTCCAGTTGTAGAACTAGCAAAGCTGATTAACTTAACGACTTCTCCATGTTCTGATCGTGTAAAGCGGCTAGAAAAAGAAGGGTATATCAATGGTTATCATGCGGAGTTGAATGCGGAAAAGTTGGGGCTGGATGTGCAAGTATTCATCCATATTCGTTTAGACCAAACCAGTTTTTCTATTTTTGAAAAGTTTGCGAAAGCGGTGGAATTGATGCCTGAAATTGAAGAGTGCTACTCGCTCTCTGGAGATTTCGATACCATGATAAAAGTTCGTGTTAAGAGCATGAAAGCGTATCAGGAGTTTATGTCGAGCAAGTTAGGCACGCTTCCGGGCGTGATTCAAACTCGTAGTGAAGTGGTCATAGAAGAACATAAAACGGGATTTGGTGTTAATCCCGAGCTCCTTGGTTAGGCGAGGCTGATGTCTATGACCGTAGCGCTAATGTGTTGAGCATATTATTTAGCGTGACTTGGCGTATTATTTTTTCAAGATAAAAAAGGAGCCGAAGCTCCTTTTTAATAAATCGGTGAGCGATTATGCCCCGATAAAGGTGCTGATAACGCCAATTAAACCACCAAAAACACCGCCCCAAACGACTAGCCAGCCAAGGTGTTGTTTGATCATCTTTTGCACCATTTCTTTAACTAATGCCGGTGTTAATTCGCTTAAACGTTGATCGATGATACCTTCAATGTTCTGCTTTATCTCATCCATCATTGCAGGAGATTCGAATTGCTCTTTCAGTGCTTCTTTGATGTTATCGCTCTTGCTCAACTCAATGATGGATTCTTGCATCTTTTCGACGAAAGGTTGGCGCATGGGTTGTAGCGCTTCCGAGCCGCCAAACATCGCTAGCATGCCACCAAACTGAGAGCCTTCAATTACTTCCACTAGGGAATCAAATGCTGGATTTAAATCTACTTTCTCAATTACTGGTTGAAGATCGATGTTCACACCGCCCGCCATTTCTTTATTCAAGAATCGGTCAATGTTCGCTTCAGTAAAAAACTGTTCCATCATTAAGTTTTTGATAGCCAGTTTAAACTCTTCAAATCGCGCGGGGATCACGCCAGAACCGTATAATCCAGGCACTTTCTCAAACAGCATATGGATGGCAAGCCAGTTGGTGATGGCGCCTGAGAACGCAAACAGCCCTGCATACCAAAGATAGTCGTTTTGTAATTGATGACCTCCAGCCATCAAAGCGATAGCGAGGACATTCGTTAGCAAACTTTTGTTCATAGTGACCAGTTATATATGAATATCGGAAAGAATAAGTGGGCCTGATTCTATACCTAAGTCACATTAAGATGCTAGGTTTTGCCGTGATGAGTAGTCTTGTAGAGAAGGGACAAAAAATGAATGTTCAGAAAAACAAAACCCGACAATCATTGTCGGGCCACTGCTTTTTCTTAGAAAAACTAAGATTCTATTTTTAATTTTAGATGCGGTAGATCTTACAACAAAGTTGGCATTTCCATCTTTCTGAGTAGCCAAATAGCTTGTCAGCCCAACTTGGTTTGAGTTGTACGATCTGCATTGAACCACATTTACACATAAGCTAATTACCTTATTGTTAATATAATAACTAAGCCATCTATTGAGTATAGCTGTTTCTCAAAAAGTGAAATGACAAATGAAGACGGCTCAATACTCTGTATTGTGTTCATTGCAATGGATACGCAACGAGGCGGTATATTAGCAGAAAAAGTGTGAGCTTTATCATGGAGAGTGTTTCATATATGAGAAACCACAATGGCTATATGAGCATCTAGCCATGGATTAAAATAAAAAACGGCGCTTAAAGCGCCGTTTTTATTGAGCTTATCACTCGTTAAGAAGCGTGTTGATTGTCTAGTTCTTCAGCGATAAATCCGCCAGTTTGATGCGCCCAAAGCTGGGCGTAAATGCCGTTATTCGCAATGAGTTCTTGATGAGAACCTTGTTCAACGATGCTGCCTTTATCTAGCACGATGAGGCGATCCATTTGTGCGATGGTCGATAATCGGTGAGCGATAGCAATAACCGTTTTCCCTTGCATTAATTCATTCAAGCTTTCCTGAATCGCCGCTTCGACTTCTGAATCCAGAGCCGATGTTGCTTCATCCAATACCAGCAATGGTGCATCTTTGAGTAGCACACGAGATATTGCGATACGCTGACGTTGGCCGCCAGACAGTTTCACACCACGTTCACCAACTTGCGCATCGTATCCGACATTACCAAATGGGTCGGTCAGAGTTTCGATAAACTCATGGGCATGCGCTTGCTTAGTGGCTTTCAGCAAATCTTCTTCTGTCGCATCTGGATTGCCATACAAAATATTGTCACGAATTGAACGGTGTAGCAGAGAAGTATCTTGGGTCACCATACCGATCTTTGAACGCAAAGAGTCTTGTGTGACTTCTGAGATGTTCTGTCCATCGATCTTAATGCTGCCGTCTTCGACATCGTGGAAACGAAGTAACAAGTTCACCAAAGTCGATTTTCCGGCGCCGGAGCGCCCAACCAAGCCTACTTTCTCTCCTGGTTTGATGTTGAGATCGAGATGGCTAATTACGCCTTTGTTCTCACCGTAATGGAAGCTGACGTTATCAAAGTGAATGCCTCCTTCAGTGACAACCAAGTCTTTTGCGCCTGGTTTATCTTTAATATCAATAGGCTTAGAAAGCGTTTTCATTCCATCGACAACGGTTCCCATGTTTTCAAAGAGGGCGCCAACTTCCCACATAATCCACATCGACATACCATTTACGCGTAATGCAAGGCTAACAGCAATCGCAATCGCGCCAACGCTGATGGCACTATCCAACCACAGGTAAATCGATAAAGCAGCAACGGAAAACACCAAAATATAGTTTGAGATCTCTACAGCAACGTCAAAGCCGGTCACTAGGCGCATTTGACGATAGACCGTATTCAAAAATCCCTTCATGCCTTGCTCAGCATATTGGGTTTCGCGCTGGCTATGAGAAAACAGTTTGACCGTCTGAATATTGGTATAGCTGTCGACGATGCATCCTGTCATTGTCGAACGAGCATCGGCCTGCGCTGAAGCGACGTCTTTGAGCTTAGGGACAAAATAGATTTGGATAGCGATGTAAGCGAGCAGCCAGACGATCATTGGGATCATCAAACGCCAGTCTGCCGTCGCTAACATAATGATCATACTGGTGAAGTAAACCGTAACATAAACAAATACATCCATAGCTTTCATCACGGTTTCGCGCACAGCTAATGAGGTTTGCATGACTTTAGTTGCAACTCGGCCTGCAAAATCATCTTGATAGAAGTTTAAGCTTTGATTGAGCAAATACCGGTGTGCAAGCCAGCGGATAGACATTGGATAGTTGCCCAATAATGTTTGGTGAACGAGCAACGAATACACGATCACCAAAATGGGCATGACAACCAACAATAAGGTTCCGTAAAAAATCAAATCTGCTTTATTGTCTTGCAAGAACGTTTCTGGATTGCTGGTGGACAACCAATCAACCAATTGTCCCATCGCGCCAAACAACATAACTTCAACGACAGCAACAATCGTGGCCATCAAAGACATGATGATCAAAGGCTTTTCGTAGCCGCGGGTGTAATAACGTAAAAAAGCGAGCATCCCTGAAGGAGGCTGATCTGGTGTGGATTTGGGGAACGGCTCTGTAAAGCCTTCAAATCGTTTAAACATAACTCATCCTAAAGTTAAAACAGTGCCATTTGGGGTGGCTAAATCCATCGATTCACGCAGCTTTGGACGAAGCCGCGTGTATAAGGGTTTTTGGCTGCTCTCGAGAAAGCAGACGGATTGACGAGAGGGGCGAAAAAATAGTCTAACCGATTGTGTTTTAAATGTAACTAGTTGGTTATGGGTGTGGTTGTCTATGGTTCTGATTCTTATGATGAATTCTTCGCATGTTCATCGCGATGCCATAAAACCTTAAACCTGCATAGTGACAATAAAATTTCGGGAGAAATAAGCTAAGTTCAGTGAAAATTACTTCTAGATAATTAAATTAATTGTGAAAACAGCAAAACTGAAGTTAACAATAAATTTACAATCTCCTCATTCTAGTGATAAGGAATGTATTGGATGCTATTACACGAATCAGTGACCCAATTTGCTAATGGGAAAGAAGAAAGCACGCAAAGTGCTCAGCGCCAAACCGCAAACTGCGTAGTGATGGTGCCACCGAAAGAGTTTCGTTTTAATGAAGAAACCGCACAAGATAATGAGTTCCAACATAAAGTGTCACTCAGCCAAGAAGAAGTCTCACGTCGAGTAATGGCCGAGTTCGCGAGTATGGTTGCAACGCTGCGTCAAGAGGGCGTTCAAGTTGTTGAGTTTGATTATCCAACTTCAGATGTTGCGACGCCAGACGCGGTATTTCCAAACAATTGGTTTAGCACTACGCCAGATGGCACGTTGTACACCTTTCCAATGGCCTGTGAAAACCGTCAAAAAGAAGTACGTCCCGATGCGCTTGTAGCAGCACTAGCGCAAGCAGGGCGAGAAGTTCATCGACGCAGCAGTCTAACTGAATATCTTGACGAGCAAGCGTATTTAGAAAGCACGGGTGTGATGGTGTTTGACCACCTAAATAAAACGGTCTACGCCGCACTCTCACAACGTTGTGATCGTCTGGTTTTAGAAGATTACGCCGATCGTATTGGCTATGAACGAGTGATTTCTTTCCAAACTCGTTTGCCGTCTGGTGCGCCGATTTATCACACCAATGTGATGATGGCGGTTGGCGAACAGTTTTGCGTGATTTGTGACGAAGTGATCCCAGAATTTGAGCGTCGTTTTGTAATGAAGTCACTCGCCAAAGACAAGCAAGTCATCTCAATTTCGCTTGATCAGATGAACCAGTTCTGCGGTAACATTCTGCAACTGGAAACGATCAACGGCGACAAGGTGATTGCGATGTCGCAATCGGCGTACGATGCATTCTCACCTGCACAAAGAAAGCAATTGGCAACGCACGGTAAATTGCTGCCATTCGACGTTTCTACCATAGAATCTATTGGTGGTGGCTCGGTTCGTTGTATGTTGGGTGAGGTGTTCTTACCGAATCGTAAAGCTGTGCTTTAATAAACTGCACATTTCTTTTCAGCCGCAGTGAAAGGCTGACGAAGCGTTCTCTTCAAGGGTTTTTAGCCGTTAGCTCTGTGGCAGTACAGACTAACGGCTTTTTTGCGCTTTTTAGTTTTCTGACGATTTGCATAGGCGCCGCTTGGTTTAAGCGCCTAAAATAGGATGGTTCACCTAGCAGATTGTGGTAAAGTCCGCGCCTGCGTTTTACCGCATCTTCATTATTTTTATTGCTTCTTCAACCCAAAGTACAAGGTTTTCGTTAATGCCATTTTCTACTCTCTCATTGAGTTCTGAGCTGATTCACGCACTGCCAAAAGACTTCAAGAAACCGACCGATATTCAAGCGTTGGCCATTCCTGAGCTGTTGGCTGGTCAAGATCTATTGGCTTTGGCAAATACAGGCAGCGGCAAAACCCTTGCTTATGGTTTGCCTTTGTTGGAAAAGCTGGGTGTCAATCCAGAGCAAAAAGCGCTGATTCTTGTGCCAACTCGTGAGCTGGCAATGCAAGTGAGTGAAGCAATTAACCAAGTTGGTCAAGTTCTTGAACTCAACGCAGTGTGTTTGTGTGGCGGCGTTGATAAAGAGCAACAACAGCAGGCGCTAGCGACAAATCCTCATATCCTTGTCGCGACGACAGGTCGTTTGGTTGATCTGGCAAACAACGGTTTAGACTTAAGCAATATCCATTACCTAGTGTTGGATGAAGCGGATCGTCTGTTGGATATGGGCTTTTGGCCTGATGTTCAAAACATCGCGATGCAAACCTCCAATCAGCGCCAAACCGCAATGTTCTCGGCAACGTTTTCAGATGAGTTGAAGAGTAAAGTGAAGCTGCTTATGCAGGCACCAAAGCAAGTCACAGCGCATCAAGAAAACAGCACGAATCAAGACATCGTTGAAACGTTGTACATGGTCAATAAAGGCAGTAAAACCAAGGCATTGATTGAACTGATTCAAAAAAACGCGTGGACTCAGGCGTTAGTCTTTATTGGTGCGAAAGAGAATGCTGATGGCTTAGCGAAAAAGCTGAATAAAGCGGGCATCTCAACCAATGCACTGCATGGTGACAAGAGCCAAGCAGAGCGAGAAGAAGCACTGGCGCAGTTTAAATCTGGGCAAATTCAGGTGTTGATTGCCACCGATCTACTAGCGCGCGGCATTCACATTGAGCAATTGCCTGTAGTGATCAACTTTGAACTGCCAATGCATGCAGAAACCTATGTTCACCGAGTAGGACGCACCGCTCGCGCAGGCGAACAAGGTGTGGCGGTGTCATTGGTTTGTCATGGTGAAATGGACGCACTAAGCGCGATTCGTCACCTGACTCAACGTGCATTACCAGTGCAAGATCTGGCAGGTTTTCCAGTAACGGATAAGCCATCAACTGGCGAGAGCAAACGCGCGCCACGCGATAAAAAAGCCAACCGTCGAACTCATGCTAAGAAGAGCATTAAGCAGTTTCAAGGTAAGTCGAAACGCCCAGCCCCGAGTGCGAAGTAAAACAAAAAACACGCTCTTGACGGCATAGTCGGTTCAGAGCATGGCTTACAAATTTTACTTTTGAGTATTAACGGCAGTTGGGCCAATCAAGCGCATTTCCCAATCTTCGACTTCACCAGTTTCTAGACGGCGCTCGACCAGCTTGCCCCAAGACTCGACTAACGGCAGCTCAGACAGCTTAGTGAGTTCTTTTCTATCTAAACAGCCAGTGAAAACCGCACCCATGATGCGAGCCAATGGCCATTCTGGATAAGGTCTTTCACACAGAATAATATCGTCACCTGCACCGATATCGCCTTCTTCCAGCACTCGGAAATACCAGCCTGTTCGAAGCGTATCTTGCAGTCTTCTCGCCATGTCGTGTTGGTCAAAGCGTACGTTAAGTTTCCAACAAGGCATACGACCTTGCGACACTTCCAGTAGTGTTGAGCCGATGCGAATTTTATCTTTCAAGCAAATCGTGGATTCGGTGACGCCTTCGGAGCTGATGTTTTCGCCAAAGCCGCCGGCGGATTGGAAAATTGGTCTTTCGCCTAATTCTTGTTGCCAGATTGGGTAGTGTTCGCTTGGGTAAATATGAAGCGCTTTTTGAATGCCACCATGAAAGCGCGGATCACCTTGCTCATCACTGATAAAACCGAGCTCTGTTGCATGCTGGCGCTCAGGCAGCACTTGTTTGTTGATTGCGCTTTGCGCACCATGAGCATAAGGGACGGTTTTCCCTGCTAGCACAGCTTTTACGACGCCGATTTTCTTCATGTAACCTCCTTATTATTTGAATGAGAGATAAAGTGTTTACCTTCATTCGCGATGCGGAGCATGATAGCCTAGTAAACTTGTGTCGGTATAGGGATGAAAAGACAACTAACAATGCTAGCTCGCCAAATTGATTCGAAGTCAGGCGTCGTCACCTCCAATGAGATGATGGCCGCGAATCCCCATTCTCCTGTTTTAGTGAAAACCATCGACATGCCAAAAGGTTACACTGATGCGCTGCATCAACACACTTGGCATCAAATCATCTTTCCTATCAAAGGGTTATTGCAAACACAAACTGAGCATTATCAGCATTTGGTTCCGCACACCTCTGCGTTATTTGTTCCTGCGGGTGTTCAACACGAGTCGATTGCTCTAAGCAATACGATATTTGTTGGCATTTACCTCAACCCTGAGTTTGGCGCAACGTACGAGCCACAAGTGAGAACCATTGCTTTAACGCCGTTTTTAAATGAGCTTTTACAAGAGATCCGCAGACAGTGTGAAGGTGAGACAAGCCACGAAGAAGTGCTGCATTTGCTGGCGGTGTTGCATGATCAAATTTTGAAACGCAACGTGCAGACATTTCAGTTATTGCTACCACAAGACAGACGACTAAAACTGATTTTCGAGCAGTTGACCGACGAGCCCGCGTTGAGCTGTTCGCTAAAAGACTGGGGAGAGAAAATTGGGGCGTCTGAGCGCACTTTATCACGGTTGTTCGCCAAGGAATTCAATACTTCATTTCTGCTTTGGCGGCAACAAATTCGGCTAATTTACTCGCTTTCTTTGTTAGATGAATCGTTGCCAATCCAAGCCATTGCAGACCTAGTGGGTTATCAAAACGACTCATCCTACATCAAAGCATTTAAAGCCTATTTTGATATGACGCCACAACAGTTTAGAGTGAACGGCGCATCGCGCAGGTAGAAATACAGAGTTTCGACTTCACTTAATGCTTTTGAGTAGAAGTTACGAAACTTCCTTTTTGAATTTCAATTACATGGTATGAATAACAATGGCACCAACGATAAATACTCGAGTGAATCAATTCTGTTTTGGTCAACCAAAAACGTCGCTGTCGTTGGAAAAAGAGCCCCTCAAACCGCTTGCTCAGGGCAAGGTTCGGGTGAGACTCGAAGCTACAAACATTAACCCAAGTGACTTGCTTTCCATTCATGGTGTTGGGCAATACCGCCGCGTTCACGTACCACCTCGCGTGCCGGGATTTGAAGCGGTTGGGCGTGTGGTGGAAGTCAGTGCAGTCGGTCAAACTGACCTTCAAGTTGGGCAAAAAGTGTTGGTGGCGATGAGTGGGACTTGGCAATACTACATAGATGCTTCGCCCGAGAATCTTTTTCCGCTACCTGAACGTTTGGAGAACGGCTATGCCTGCCAGTTGTACATCAACGCGTTAACCGCGTGGGTGATCACCACTAAAGTAGCTAAGTTGAACAAAGACGATGTGGTGATCATCAATGCAGCAGGGTCAGCGATCGGTAAGATATTTGCCCAGCTCGCCCATTCACTGGGTTTTGCACTGATTGCTGTGACCTCAAAGCGAGACGAGTATCCGTACGATACCATTCCAGTGTTGGACGCGAAGAAAGACTTACAAGCGCAGCTGCAAACGCGCCAACTGCCACAACCAACGGTCGCTCTGGACGCGATAGGTGGTGACGCTGGCACGGATCTTATTCGTACCATGAAAGAAAACGGCCAATACATCAACTACGGAACATTGTCGTTAACGCCTTATACGCCTGAGTTTTTTGAATCGATGAAGGCCAACAACATCGACTTTAGTACATTCTTTTTGCGGTATTGGGAAGAATCGGTAGGTAAAGGCGGGAGAAAGACGGTGTTTGCTGAAATGTTAGAACACTTTATTAGCAGCGAAATAAAGTTAAACGTTGCATATGATCTGCCGTTAGAGGACTTTCAAACAGCGATTGAAATGGTTGAGCGACGCTCGTCTGCAGTGTCAGGAAAAATCATTTTGACGCTGTGAATTACAGTGAGCCTGTTGAGAAAAGGGAGGATAAAATCCTCCCTTTTTTATGGGTTTATTTGTAATGATGGGGCTATTTTAGATGGAAGATTTGCTCTGTTTCGAGCGATGTCATCGCACGTACTTGACGCCAAATGTAATAAAAAATACCGAACATCATCAACATACTTGGGATGGCAATCATTGGGTAACTGTACAGCGTCATTTTTCCTAACTCTTCGTTAAAGGCAGCAGTACCAGAAGGGCTAGTCACAATCCAAGTCGCAAGGAAGTAGTTCATTGCAGATGAGAACGCAAAAGTACTTGCAAACAGGTAGTTAGAAGACATAAGGCAACGTTCGAACGCATCGGTTTTATCATTTTCTTTTAAACGTTGGTTAATCAACGCGAGGTTCAACACTGTGTCATTCAGTACTAACTTCTGCATCAGCGGGTAGCGGGTAAACGTTGAACCCAAAACCGCTAAACCGATCAGGCCAGGAATCAGGGCTTCTTTTAGTGCTAACCAGCGTGTATCAAGCTCTAACAAGCCGATGCCACCAGTTAGTAGAACACTGATAAAGCCCAGAGCAGAAATAAAGTTAAATTTCTTGTTACGGACAAGGTCCATACCGCCATAAATGATAGGAAATAGCAAAGCGACAACCAGCGCCATTGCTGTCCCTAGATGCTCATCGCCACTAAACTTCATCAAAATGAAGGAAGGGATAAATACGTTGAAAAGGATTTCAAATAAGGGATTCGGCTTTTTCGCCGTCGTGTTACTCATAATGTTTTACTGACTCTACTCTATGTCGGCTGTTATTGTACTTTGACAAGAAGTGTTCATCTAGTCGCGCTTGATGTAAAGCGTTAAAGCGTCGAGTTGTGTAACGACTTATGAAATAGACCGGAGCATAGCCAGTTAGTTTACATGGTTGACTACTTTTTGTGTCTTAATGACTCTCCTTCTGTGCGATGATCTGATTACGCGCTCTGAATAATCGAGTCGCCACTGTGTTGTGGTTGAGCCTCAAGGCTTGGGCAATTTCATCATGATTCAACCCAGCCACTAAGCTCAAGAGCAACGGCTCTCGGTATTTGGGTTCGAGAATCATCATTTGTTTTTGAAGCCAATCTTGGGCCATGTCGTAGTCACTGCCAGGGTAGGTTTTTGTCTGTATTGCACACTCATCAATGTCGACAAAATCGTACTGTTTTCTATCAAAGCGCCGAGCATTCTCACGACGCAAAATAGTAATGAGCCAAGACTTCGCGGCGTTGGGGTCATTTAATTTATCAAAGAATCGCCACGCTTTCAGAAAGGTTTCTTGCGCTAAATCTTGAGCAAGGTGGTGATCTTTGCATAACCAATACGCGAGACGGTAGATCTCTTGGTATCGATCTTTCGTCAGTGCTTCGTAACGTTTATGTTTTTCCATAGCATTAAGATAAAAAGTTTGGAGAGCACGTTGTGTCTGCCAGATGAACGACAACCCTTTTTATCGCTTTTACAGTGATAAAAAGGGTTGTTCGATTAGGAAGACAAATTCGAAGAGTTAACCTTCCAAATATCGAAGGGTGACTCTGATTTCTTTCTTACACGCTTAAAATGGTTGGTTGGAAAAGCGTGAGTACTGGATGGCATCTGCGACTTCCTGAGCTTTAGACTCTGAAGTCATAAGGTGAAGTAGCTTAAGAGCAGCTTGATAGCTAACTAGGCTACCGTTCGAAGTGATAACGCCATCATCAATGACAAAATTCTGGTCGACTTGTACTTTGACAGCAGGGTAATCTCTTTGAAAGCCGTTTTCACCTCCGGCCCAAGTTGTTGCTTTTTTACCGTTTAAAAGGCCAGCTTCGGCTAACAAATACGCGCCAGAGCAATTACTTGCCATCCAATCTGCCGCCTTTGATGTCGTTTTAATAAAGTGAATGAGATCTTTATTTTCGATTAGTGCATCCATGTCATAGCTGGATGTTAAAACCAGTACGTCGAGTTCCGGCAGATCACCAATCCAAGCATCCACACCAATTTTTAATCCTTCTTCAGTGGTGATGGTTTTCTGATCGGAGACGGAAATGGTGAGCACGTCATAATCACTAAACCAGGTGAGACGACTTGCGACGCCAAAAACCTCTAAAGGCGCAGTAACATCAGAGGTCAGTACGCCATCGTAAACCAGAATACCAATTCGTTTATCTGCGGCATGTGCTGTTTGAAGCACCCCAAAGAATAGGACTAGTGTCGCTATCAATAGTTGTAGTGCATTCTTCAATCCGTTTTTACCCATGTTTTTTTCCTCGCTAACAGAGCATCAAGTTATTGAGGTCCATTATATTTAGGCTAATTAGTGATTGAAGAGCCACTTGGTCTTTACTAAAGTGAATAAAATTCATGAATAGAGTTCATTGGTTATATGGATAAGATACGGTCCCTACGATTTTTTATTGCCACTTTAGATGGCGGTAGTTTTGCTGCGGCTGCCAAAGTGTATGGCACTGACCCTTCGACCGTGAGCAAAGCCATACATCGTCTCGAAAGCGATTTGGGTATACAGCTTTTTCAACGTTCTACGCGACAGAGCCGCCTGACAGAAGCTGGTCGTCGGTACGCAAATACTGCTAGGTTTGTACTGGAAGAGCTGGCGGCATGTGAGGATTCATTAAAAAGTCACAATGATGCGCTTTCAGGGCAGCTTAAGATTAATGTGCCAGTCTCGTACGGTCGCCTCTATATTCGTCCTTTATTAAAAGAGTTTTGCCGCCGCTACCCTAACATCACTATCGATATTCATTACGATGACGCCTACGTTGATATTATTGAGCAAGGTATTGATGTGTCGATTCGCTCTGGTGTCGTTCACGATAGTCAATTGATTGTGCGTCAGTTGAGCCCTATCGATTTTATCATTTGTGCCAGTCAGGATTACTTAGCGCGCCATGGTGTTCCGAGTGGCCCGGATGTATTCAATGACCATTCTTGGGTTCGTTTTCGTTTTAAACAAACGGGGAAACTGTTGCCGATTCGGATGCCAGAACCAGACGGTGCGAGTGAATATGACCCCGAAAGAAACTACATTGTAAATGACGGTGAATCCATGGCAGAGCTTTGCGCAGAAGGCTTAGGATTAACTCAGATCCCTCATTTTATCGCGAGAGACTGGCTTAAAGCGGGGCGTTTAGTGCCGATATTTCCGAGCATGCGCCAAGCAGGAAATGGCGTGTATCTTCTCTATGCCAACCGGGAATATGTGCCTGCCCGAGTTAGGGTGTTCATCGATTTTATCACTCAAGCAATACAGGATATGGATGAAACGCCATTCCATACTTGGGCTGAAACGTTGCCGATTTATCGACCGAACCAAGGCGATTGAAAACTTCATGTGAGTCTTTGGTTAAAAACCCCTAAGCTATATGGTGCTTTTATTGGTTTTTGTTAGTTTATTGGGCGTTATTATCGAAAAGCGCAGTTTGCTCTTCGTCACTCATAAAGGAAAGACAATGCCAACTAAGATCTTAGTGCCTGCTTTGGCCCTACTTCTCAGCGCATGTGGCGGCGATGGGGAGTCGTCAGCCCCAGCAGAAAGCGGCTCACAAAACACAGGTTCCACATCGTCACAAGGCACATTTGCCGAGCAGATGCTTGCAGCGGTCAACAGCGCCCGCTCTACTACACAACAGTGTGGCGCAACCACCATGCCACCTGTAGGGGCCCTGACTTGGAGCTACGATTTGGAAAGCGCCGCTTATCGACATTCAAGCGATATGGCGAACAGCGATTTCATGAGCCACACAGGCTCTGATGGCAGCAAAATGTCAGATCGAGTTAACGCAACGGGTTATGCTTGGAGCGCCATTGGTGAGAATGTCGCCGTAGGGCAAAGCACCATTAACGCCGTCGTGAATGCTTGGTTATCGAGTGAAGGTCACTGCCTCAATATCATGAGTGCGGATTTCGATCAGATGGGCGCGTCGCTTGTCGAAAATCACTCTGCAAGCTACGGGTATTACTGGACTCAGGTTTTTGCCAAACAGCGCTAATGAGATAAAGAAGCCCGATAGATAAAAAATAAAACGCCAGCAGTCACTATCTGCTGGCGTTTTATTATTTACATCTCTTTTAGCTTGTCAGGTTACGAAGTTTTGGGTCATCCGCCAGGTATTCAACAAATTCAATCTCAAAACCGGCAGGGTCAACAAAATACACATTCTTGCGGTATGGCTCATCAGCCCCAGGTTGGGCAATCGGATAACCTGCATCGGTTAGTCTTTTGATGATTGCATCGACGTTGTTGGTCACATAAGCAAAATGCGCTAGCCCAACTTGGTGCCCGCTCAACTCGCGGTTTTCTCCTTCGCCGTGGTCACTCATGGCTATGTATTGATACTCGTCGCCAAAATGTAGCCAGTTTCTTGGTTTGCCACTCCATTCGCCTTTACCTTCATCACGCACGTACCAATGTGGAAATGCAGTTTGGTAAAACTTCAGCATTTCAGGGATATCTTTCACGACTAAGTTAATATGTTCTAGTTGGATCATGAGGTGCTCCTTTTTGTCATTTTCTAGCCAACGATGAATATGCTAAAACCTCAAGTAAAGTTGAGGTAAAGGGCTTTTTTAAAATTTTTTAGGGTTGATATCTTTGGATCTGGATACATTGAGAGATTCGGTGGGTTTGGTGCTTTGAATCTGAGAGCTGGGTTAGGGGCTTGCAACCTTGTTTCACCTTTTGTTTGTTCGTGTTCTTGCTAATCATTTTCGATCGAGTTTGTGGTGAGTAGATTCCCAGCCTCACCTAGGTTCGCGGGAATGACGGAAAGAGAGTGCTAAACGAAGAGCGTCATTCTGAAAGAGCCTAAGCGAGTATTCAGAATCTACTTTCAGTGTGTTGTTATGTTGCGTTGTGAATTGAACTATCCGCGAGCACAGAACCAGTTCCTCCCTTTTGAGCTCTGCGTGTTGAGAGCTTCGGAGTTTGATACAAGGGGAGGTTAGGTGGGGTTGCTGGTTGAATGTTGGGTAAGGTGCTTGCAACCTTGTTTCAACTTTTGTTTGTTCGTGCTACTCATTTTCGATCGAGTTTACGGTGAGTAGATTCCGAGTCTCACCTAGGTTCGCGGGAATGACGGGGAGAGAACGCTAAACGAACAGCGTCATTCTGCAAGAGCCTAAGCGAGTATTCAGAATCTATTCGCAGCGCGTTGTGATGCTGGTGGAGTGAACTGAATTATCCGTGATTGTAGAGCCATTCCCTCCAGTTTGAACTCGGAGCGCTGAGAGATTTGCTTACACCTCTCCCCAAACCAAAAAAGCCAGCAGTTAATATCTGCTGGCAAAGTCTTTGGGCTTCTAGGTTTTTTGATTGTATTTCTTGTTACTCATCGCTGTCACGGTGCCCCGATTGGTTTTCCGGGGAAGAAAACACAGCACCGTGCGCTTTATGCTCAAGAAATTGGAGATTAACCTTGCTTACGGATTAGGTAGTCAAATGCGCCTAAGCTTGCTTTTGCACCTTCACCCATCGCAATGATGATCTGTTTGTAAGGAACGGTTGTTGCGTCACCGGCTGCGAACACACCTTCTAGGCTAGTATCGCCACGGCTGCCGACTTCAATCTCACCGCGCTCAGATAGGGCTACTTCTGAATCTTTTAGCCATTCTGTGTTTGGTACTAGACCGATTTGAACAAAGATACCTGACAGTTCAATCTCTTTGATTTCATCTGTGTTGCGGTCTTTGTACTTCAAGCTTGTTACGCGAGTACCGTCGCCTACTACTTCTGTTGTTTGCGCCATCGTAATGATGTCTACGTTTGGTAGTGAGTTCGCTTTGTCGATAAGTACTTGGTCTGCACGAAGTACGTCTGCGAATTCAAGAACCGTTACGTGTTCTACGATACCTGCAAGGTCGATAGCTGCTTCGATGCCTGAGTTACCACCACCGATAACTGCGGTTTTCTTGCCTTTGAACAGTGGGCCGTCACAGTGTGGGCAGTACGCGACACCTTTGTTGCGGTACTCTTGCTCACCCGGAACGTTCATTTCACGCCAGCGTGCGCCAGGGCTTAGGATGACACTCTTACTCTTCAGCGTTGCGCCGCTTTCAAGTTGGATGTGAATCAAACCATCTTCTGTGTGTGCTGCGCCCATTAGCTTCTCAGCTTGTTGCTCAGTCACGACGTCTACGTCGTATTCTTTTAGGTGTTCTGCTAAGTCAGTTGCTAGTTTTGGACCTTCAGTACGTTTTACCGAAATGAAGTTCTCAATTGCCATGGTGTCCATAACCTGACCACCAAAACGCTTAGCAACAACGCCAGTACGAATACCTTTACGAGCAGCGTATAGTGCAGCTGCGCTACCACCAGGACCACCGCCGACAACAAGTACGTCATATGGGTCTTTTTCGCTCAGTGCTTTCGCCGCTTTCTCGCTCGCGCCGTCATCCACTTTGTTTAGGATTTCAGTCAGAGACATACGACCTTGACCGAATAGCTCACCGTTCACGAATACGCTTGGTACTGCCATGATGTCGCGTTGTTTCACTTCATCTTGGAACAAGCCACCGTCGATCATGGTTGCTTTTACTTTCGGGTTGATTGCCGCCATCATGTTGAACGCTTGAACCACGTCCGGACAGTTTTGACACGACAGTGAAATGAAGATTTCTACGTCTAGATCTTTGTCTAGTGCTGCGATTTGCTCAATCACTTCTGGTTCTAGTTTGATTGGGTGACCGCCAGAGTGAAGCAGTGCCAATACTAGAGAGGTAAATTCGTGACCCATTGGCAAGCCTGCAAAGCGTAGTGCTGTGCCTTTAGCTGGGTTAGTTACCGCCATCACTGGTTTACGTGCGCTTGCGTTGTCGTCACGTTCAACGGTGATTAGGTCGCTCATCTCTGCGATTTGGTTCGCTAGAGACAAAATGTCATTCGATGCTTTGCTTTCATCTAGACTAACCACTAAACGAACTTCTTCTTTTACATTAGCCAGATATTGTTTGAGTTGTTGTTGGATCGCTTGGTCTAACATAGTTGTTACTACCTTAATTAAAACTAAAAAGTGGTTACTGTAGATAAAACCTGAGGGGGAGAGAGCAAATCAGGCAGAAGGTCGTCAAGGTATCTAACCTGAAGTGCTCTCTAATTCAGTTCTAATCAGAAAAAGGAAATCGGAACTGATTAGAACTTAAATTTCAGTGGCTTAGATTTTGCCAACTAGGTCTAGTGATGGAGCTAGTGTCTCTTCACCTTCTTTCCATTTTGCTGGGCAAACTTCGCCTGGGTGTGCTGCTACGTATTGAGCTGCTTTCACTTTGCGTAGTAGGTCTTCTGCGTCACGACCGATACCTTCAGCAGTGATTTCCATTGCTTGGATAGTACCTTCTGGGTCGATTAGGAACGTTGCACGGTCTGCAAGACCTTGACCTTCACGCATCACACCGAAGTTGTTTGTGATGTTGCCTGTTTGGTCGCCAAGCATGTAGTACTGAATCTTACCGATTGTGTCTGAGCTGTCGTGCCATGCTTTATGAGTGAAGTGTGTGTCAGTTGATACTGAGTAAACTTCTACGCCACGTTTTTGTAGCTCTTCGTAGTGGTCTGCTAGGTCGCCCAGTTCTGTTGGACATACAAACGTAAAGTCTGCTGGGTAGAAGAAGAATACTGCCCATTTACCTAGAACGTCTTGTTCTGTTACTTCAACGAATTCACCGTTTTTGTACGCTGTAGCTGCAAATGGTTTGATTTGAGTATTAATCATAATTTACTTTCCTTTGAATGTTTTAAGCTGAGCTGTTGTTGCTTTCGGAAAGTATATTCTCATCGGAGTGTGTTTAAGGAAAATCGCTTGTAACTATCCTATTGATAGCCATTTCCTATTTCACTTGATAGGCATATCCGATGTAGATGAGTTTGCTTTGATAGGTTTTATTGAAGATGAAGGCAGATTAGCAATAGAGAATACCGATGATTACTTTGAGTAGATCGTCTAACTAAGATCGAAGGAGCCTGCATCTCGGCAGGCTCTTTCTAATAGGAAGTGGTGAAGCGGATGCTTCTATCTTGTTAGCTCAGATTGTCGAGCACTTTGCCGCACAGCTTCTTCAGCATGATCATTTCATCCAGCTCTAATGTGATTTTACACATCATGGCATTTGGCACCGACTTAGCTTGTTCTTTAAGGTCACGACCTTGCTTGGTTAGGTTGAGTACGCGAACGCGTTCATCGGTTTCACTGCGACCACGCTCTACATAGCCTTTTGCTTCTAAGCGTTTAAGCAGCGGTGTGAGTGTGCCTGAGTCCAAATGCAGTTGTGACCCCAACTCTTTCACACTGGCACCATCTTTCTCCCACAACACCATCATCACTAAGTACTGCGAATAAGTCAGATCAAGCTCGTCCAGCAACGGGCGGTACGCTCGGATCACTGCATTTGCTGCGCTGTAGAGCGGGAAGCAGACTTGGTTTTCGAGTAAGAGTTTATCGTCGTCGGTCATGGTGTTGTCGGTGTAACACTGGCTCATTGGCGTTGCCTACCTGCTCACAGGGAAAGAGAGTCATAAAATAAATTGTGCACAATATAGTTGCAAACGATCTTTACTTCGATATAAGATTGCAAGCAATTAAATTGTGCGCAACTTAAATTGAGAAGGACACTCGCATGACTACTCTATACAAAACTCAAGCTACCGCTTTGGCTGGTCGTAATGGTCAAGTAAAAACTGATGACGGTCTTCTCGATCTAGAGCTGTCATACCCGAAGGAAATGGGCGGCACAGGCGCAGCAACTAACCCAGAACAGCTTTTTGCAGCGGGTTATTCGGCATGTTTTTCTAACGCGATTCTGCATGTAGCACGTGAAGGTAAAGTAAACCTGAAAAGTGCACCCGTAACAGCGGAAGTGGGCATTGGTCCGAACGATAACGGCGGCTTTGCATTAACAGTGAGCCTAGCGGTAGAGCTAGACATGCCACAAGAACAAGCGCTAGAGCTAACGCGCATTGCACACCAAGTTTGCCCATACTCAAACGCAGTTCGTGGCAACATTGATGTAGCAGTAACGGTAAACGGCGAAGCGATTTAAGCGGTTCTTACCACGTTACAAAGACAAGAAAGCCTGCAAGTACGCAGGCTTTTTTTTGATTGGTATGAGTCGAGGATACTTAACGTGACTCTAGCGGGTAAGAGCGGTAGCTCCACATACCGTAGGTACGCAGTGCATCGCGGTAGATACCAAGCAATTCGCCATCGCTGGCTTTGGCTAAGTCTTTCAGTGGCTTGTCTGGATAGCTCACTGTGTCAAAAGTGATGTCTTGCGGGCCAGTTTGCCAGCTTGCGATTTCAAACAAGGTTTGACCACGGCGCACATGGCTCGCTGAGCTGATGATGGTCGCGTGCTTGATGTTATGACGCGCCAATGCGTAGCTGCTGAATAGGGCGTTACCTACCGTGCTGGTGGCGTAGTTTTCTTCAATGATGCGATCTTTGCTGATGCCTTTTTCAATCAGCCAATCTGCCATTAATTTGCCTTCGGTTTTGTGGTTCTTCGGTACACCACCCGTCAACACGATCAACGCGTCTGGGTTTGCTTTCGCCATTGCTAGCGTGGTTTCCAGACGCTCAACCAAGATTTGATGCATTGAACCATCTGGGTTCAGCGCGTATCCCAACGTGACTATAGCGCCTTTGTCATCCAGTTTGCCTTTATCGGCTTTCTCTTTTAGTGGCGTTGCAAGTACGCGGTCTACGGTGTCGAAGATGCGTTGGATATCTGCCGCTTTACCTGCATTGAGCTTCATGAGCGTCGCCATGTGTTTCGCTGATTCTGCTTGGTTGCCCTCAAAGCGTTGCCATACCGCTAAGTAAGCGTGCAAATCCACATCGTCTGGTGCGACAGAAAGAGCTTGTTCAAATAGTTCAATCGCGCGGTCTGCATTCTTGTTGTAGATCTGTGCGTTTGCCGCAGAAATCAGTAGGTCAGTGCGGTACGGCTCAAGTTTGTAGGCTTCTAGTAAGCGGTCGGTAACAATCTCCATGTTGCTCGGCATTTTGGCGGTAAAACCCGCATGCGAGATACGCGCAGGGGATTTGAATGCTTGTACCGCGTCATTCAGCAGTTGGTCGACAACCTGACGTTTGGTGACGATCTGTGAGTAGTCGGCGGAAGATTGGATAGCAGCATCGTTAGCCGCGATAGAGTATGGGGCAGCAGTCAGCGCAATTACGCTACCAAGAGCAATGGCAAGTAAGTTCTTCTTCATGGAATGTCCTAGAGGTGCTGTAGTACCTAGTTTTTATTGTGCCTAGCGTTGTAGGTCGAACGGGGTCGATGGAATTTTTTCAGTCTAGGTTCGCTTCATGAATAATCTGTGAAATGAATCCCAACTCAGCCGAGCAAATGAACGCGCGTGGTCAAAACGCGAAGTAGGATCACGAAAATACTGAGGTATTCGTTCGTGTTCTAAGTAATTGGATTAAAAGATAAACAGCGTTTGGAAGAACGGATTTAAGCAACCAGAGTAAGAAATGAAAAAGCCTGCAACGATGCAGGCTTTTGGTTTATTTGATGGAAGTGCAGAAGCTAACGTCTGCATGGTGCGTTTGTGGGTCAAAGCTGTGGTAAAGTTCAAAGCAAGGACGATCGTCGTTCTCAATACCGGATTCAATCACTTTGCTCATGACATCATCCCACGCTTTTGAGTATTGGCTCGGGTCAGTAATGTGCTGGCGCATCACGGCATATTGACCGCCGGGGAAGTCTTGCAGTTCAATGCCTTTCGGAACTTCGGTATCTTCTGGCACCATCAAGCAGATATCAGTACGGCACTTCTCGTCTGGCGTGATTTCTGGGTTGTCATGGTAGATGAAGATGCAGGTATTGCCTGCCAAACTTTTCATTCCTGCCCATTGATACAGGCGACCTGATGGCTCTTCATAGCCTTGGCCGTAAGGGCCGTTTACACGAATGTAAGCCAGTTTTGCTTTTTCAAAGTTTTGCGTTTCCATTGTCGTGCTCCATTTGGTGAGTTCAGAGCCAGTATATGAATCGCTTGGTGTTACTTCGTTTCCATTCTTGCGCAACGTGTGTCCAATCTTGCTGTTTCGTGCTAATTCAGAAAATTGCTGATAGTTTTCGCAGTCACGAAAGGCTGTAGGTGTGACGCCATAATGTTGTTTGAAGGCTTTGGCTAAGCTCTGTGAGCTAGAAAATCCGTACTCTAGGGCAATGTTCAATACCGGTTGCTTGGATTTGAACAAGTCATCGGCGGCGGCTTCTAGACGTAAACGTCGAATGAAGTCGGCCAGTGTTTCGCCTTGCACGGCTTTGAAGGTGCGATGAAAGTGATAAGGGGAAAGGTTCGCCAGCGCGGCCACTTCTGGTAGGTTGAGCGGTTCATTAAAGTGTTGTTCTAAATAACGAATCACAGGAACCAGTCGTTGGTGGTAGTCGACGCGCATCGGGGGATTTCCTTGTTCTTTTCAGCTTGTATTCTCTGCTCAAAGCCTACCGCAATCCAACAAGCTTGCAAGGGAGCAGGGTGAGAAATGCGTGGCGAGATGCGCGTCAATCAGTCACACTCAACGAGCTGGTGTTTAAGCAAAAACGTTGCGCTTATTATCTTTACTAACCGCTAGGACAATCATGATCGCTTGGAAACAGTCTCTGCCAGAGTACGAATGGCTTATTCATCAAATTTGGTACTTGGAAGTGCCTGAGGGTGAAGTCATTGACCCCAAGCCGCACCTTATTCCAAACCCGCGTGCTCACTTACTCTTTACGCCATCAGAGCAAGACTACAGTTACGATACGGGAGACACAAAGCTTGCTGGCAAAGGCTGCCACTTATTAACGGCTAACGAACATTTGCTGCTGTTGGAAGATACGGCTCCCATCAAGCGTATTGGTATCACCTTTCGTCCAGAGGGTTTGTATGCCATTGAATCACGGTTTAGTGATGCATCCCAAGTTGCAGCAATTAACCAATGCGAATGGTTTGATTGGCTCAACGCGGCGTTTGATGAGCGCTTTCAACAGGGGTTATGGCTGCTAGAGTTGCAAGATTCACCGCAATGTTTGCTGAACTACATCAAACAACATCTAGATTCGTTAGATATCGAACCTTGTTGCACCAAACCGTTTTTGGCGTCACAAAAAGCGGTGTCCGTGATGGATGCTCAAGCGCTACGCTCACCTGAGTTAGCGATGGATATTGATGAGATAGCCAAACAGTGCGCCTGCTCTCGAAGAACGCTTGAGCGCAGTTTCAAACAAGTGGTGGGGTTGAGCGTTAAGCAGTATCAACAAATGGCACGTCTGGAGCAGATGATTTTGACCCTCTACAAGCAACAAGAGGCGATTGATTGGGCGAGCTTCTCCCAGCAATTTGGTTTCAGTGACCAATCGCATTTAATTCGTACCCTCAAACAGCAGCTAAGAAAAACGCCGAGCAAATACTTGAAAAAGCGCGACTTAACCATCGATATCTATGGCGACTTTGAGTCGTAATTCATTGCTAATCAGCCCGAAAGTTGTCGCAAAAATCCAATTTTTCTCTTATCCGCTGAGCTACTATTTTCAGCAGATAACGAGGTAACACATGTCATATCAAAAACTAAAACAAGGCGAAGCCATCCCATTTAACGAATCGTTGACTATCCAACTGATTCAAGGCTCTGATCTACAAGATATTATCGAGATGTTGAACGATGATAAGGTCAATCAGTATCTGTTCTTCGCACCTGCTGACAACAGCCTATATGAGGGTTTCTTTGGCCCTATTATTGAAAATACGGCACAAGCGATTAAAGACAGTGTTTGGCCAGATAGCCCAACGTTCGTGATTCGTGACCAACAAGGCCAGTACATGGGAATGTGTGCAGTGACCGCAGTGATGTTCTTAACTGGCAACTACGAAGTAGGTTATCAATTACCAACTTGTGCATGGGGTAAAGGCGTTGCGACTCGCGCTTGCCAAATGATGACCGACATTGGCTTTACTGAGCTAAACGCCCATTAAGTCAGTGCCGATTGCTACGCTTCTAATGCTGGTTCTTACAAGACGTTAGAGAAAAATGGTTTTACTCAAGAAGGCCGTCAGAAAGACTACTACAAACGAGAGCATGGCTTCGACGACAAGCTTTACTACGGCATGACAGCAGAACAATTCGCGTCTTTAAATCGCTAATAATTAGCTGACAGAAAAGTAGTCAACAACAAAGTAGGAACAAAAAAGGCCGTTAACCCACATGCTCGGGTTAACGGCCTTTTCTATATTCAGCGCTAAATGATTAAGACTTAGTTGCCTTGGTTTTGGCTTTGAAGCTTCTCTTTTGCTTCTTCAACCTTTGAGAAATCCAATCCCAACTCGTCTACGGCTTCTTTGATTAGCGCAGGGTTTTGCATCACTTGCGCCATCAGCATTTGTAGCTTCTCTTGTGGCAGACCTAGTTGGCTGATGGTTGCCATTGCTGCGAGCGGGTTTTGCGTCAGAGTCTGGAAGATTTCGTTGATCTGTTCATCGCTGATGTTGTTCTCTTTCAGCAAGGCGATAATTGGGTTCATCATATTTCCTTTCAATCAGTGTATGACTTGGTTGCCAGTATTTGTTCTAGCAGAATAATTGGGGCTCCCGCGCAATATTTCAATACCCTGTTAGCTCCATATAACCTGTCCCAGAATGAGAGCCCTCAATACGTACTGGGCCTTCCCAATAAAGCACAGAAAGCGGCATTTTCGCGTTCGGGTTGAGTGCAGAAACGGTAAGCTCGATTTGCTGCTTAGGAATCGACACCTGCCACTGGGTTGGATACTTTCGCCCTTGGATTTCTGTTTGATTGGTTGCCTCTAACTGAATGTCTTTCTGTGGGATAGCGATGCCAGAACCATCTTGCTGCATCAGCCTTGCACTGGAGTAACTGGATGATCCGGTTTTAGAATCACGCAATTGGAACACCACCAAGTTGGTGTCGTCACTCAACCTTAGGGCAAACCAGTCCCAGCCTTGTTGTGAGTCGAGTAAGAATTGCGAGCTCCACTCTCGGTCTATCCAACCTTTGCCCGACACTTGATGGGTTTCGCCGTCGATCGTGACCTCACCGGACACATCAATAAACGGTTGGCTGTAGTAATACGAAGCCACCTGACCATCGGCGCTTTTGGTGCTGTAACCTTGCTCGCCTTGCTTTTGATAAGGTGCGCTGCTGGTAAGCGTCAGCGAATAGCCAAACTGTTCGGAGTTCGCCTTCAATGTGGCAGGGAAGAGGTCGGTGGTTGAAGAGGTCCACTGCCAATCATCGAGATAAACTCGAAATGGTGAAGTGTCGACGCCAGCGAGGGATGTTTGATCGCGCGACCATTTTTCATCGGCGTAGTGTTTGTCCGCGGTCGTGACTGCGCTGTGCGCCATGTAGATTTGTTGAGCTTGCCATTCGGTTTTCTTTACGTCATCTTCGCCAGTTGGCGGCGCAGCAGCAAAGCGAAATTGTGTCCACTGGACGCCAAGTGGGTTGCCATCTTCATCAATTAAGTTAGCGGTTAAGTACCACCATTCATGACGAAAATTCGGGTGCGCTTGATGGTCTGCCGGGAAGGTGAGTTCATTCCCTTTTTCTACGGGGGTGAATAGGTTGCTCTCGCTTTGCGTATATCCACTGCCCAGCAACGTGCCCATATTTTGTTGTTGGGGATCTTCACAACCGAACAGGAATAAGCTGCTTATGAGTAGAGTAAGTTTGCTTGCCAATCGAACCATCACAACACCTCGCTTTGCAAACTGGATACGACAGGCTTACTGACCAATCGCCACAGCGGAATCAAGGTTGCGATCACTGCCACTAAGATGGTGATCGCCGCAATGCTGAGGGCGTCACTCCAATTCCACAGATAATTTAAGCTCCAACCAAAAGCGCGTAAGGTGACGATGTCTGTCAGCACGTAACCCACCATGGCTCCGAGGGGCAGGGCGATAACCAGAGTAAAACTGACCAAAGCGACGATCTGTCCGACCACCATGGTCATTAATTTACGACGACTAACGCCAAGTGCATACAGCCTTGCAATGGCGGCTTTGCGCGCGTCGAGCAACATAAAACAAGCACTGAACAGACCAATTACCGCGACCATCAAAGTTACGCCGTTGAGTGCGCGCGTAATGGCGAAGGCCTGCGAGAAAATATCCAACGCGATGGATTTGATTTGCGCCTGATCGTAGAGCTGACTTGGGTGCAGATTCAATTGCTCGCGCAGTTGCTCGTATACGATTTGTGGGTCACCTGAGACTTTAATGCCAAGGCTTGTTGGCAGGTCGGTAAAGCCGCTCTCTTGCCATAATTTGGGAGCCAATAACACTTCACCATTGGGTGAGCCGTAATCATGGAATATCGCACCCACAAGCAGGTTCTTATTTGGAACGGCATCAAGCGTGAGCTCGCTACCCAGTGATAAACCCAGTTTGACCGCGGTTGGTTCACTGATCGCGACTGACTCACCTTGGTAAAAACGCTGCCAGAAGTTCTCCAAATGCGATTTGAACACCATGGTTTGCTCTAAGGTGTCTTTGTCTTTGGTACCAAGCAAAATCGGTAAGCCTTGCAGGTTATCGTCGACATAGTATTGCTTGTAGACGGTCTCAACATTGTCAAACTGCTCTAACGCGTGCTCTATATCAGCGATTTCTCCTTGCGCAGGACTGACGTAAATATCGGCGTGCAGCCTTTGTTCTAACCACTGTTTTAGGGTGGACTCGAAGCTACCCACTAGCGTGTTCATCCCCATATTGGCAGTAACGGCGAGTAGCAGCGCCATCATGGCGAGAGAAAGCGGAGAAATCAGCTCGCGCAGCTCAGCAAACAGATACTGCATCAAACCGGAAGTGGTGCGTTTTTCACACCAATTGGCTAAGACGCTGAGTGTTTTAGGTAGATACAAAGGAATCGACACCACAAGCACGCCGAGCCACGCCATGGTAAAGCGATGATGCTCACTCAGCCATAACCCTGCGAGTGCGAGAGCCGTCAACGCAGCACCTATCACGAACAATTGGTTTTCGTTAGAGGCTTCCGGCGCTTGATAAAATCCGCCATGAGAGGAAAGCGGCTGGCGCACTCGCTGTTTAAAGTGCTGCCAACATGCCAATAGGGTTGCGGTTAACGTGAGTAGCAGGGCTTGCGCCCACCATTGCCACTGCCAAGTGCCGGGCAGCAGTGTCGCGCCATAAAGTTGTTCTAGAGTCAGTGCCACGGTCGGATGTAACCAGTGGCTAAGCTGCATGCCCAATACAAAACCGAGGGAAGCGCCGATGGTAACGAGAATTGTGAGTTCAACTAACAGCGCAGAGAACACAATGCTCGGCGCAACACCCGCTTGTTGAATTTGCACTAACAGCCGATTGCGTTTAAGCAAGCTGTACTTTACGCCGTTGTAAGCGATGAACAGCCCGACTAAAAACGCGAGTAAGCTCATTGCCGTGAGGTTGAGGTGAAAGCTGTCGGTCAGCGAACCAAGGTCGGTACTTTGATTATTGGCAATCCATTGTCCTTGCTCACCAATAAGGTTCTGCCAATTTGCTTGCGTGTCTTTATTCCCTTTATCACCCGAATGGAAAACCGCAATGTAACTGAGCTGTCCTTGTTTATTGAGCAGTTGCTGGGCAAAGCCAATGTCCATCAACATTCGGCTACCTAACTGCCATTCGTCAGGTAGCACCACCACTTGGGTTGGAATGTCGTCCAGAGTTAGGGTTTCTACCTCTCCTAAGTTTTGATGTTGAGATTGGCTCATCATCACGATTGGCTTGCCGGCTAAAAGCTCAGGCAAAGGTAAAGCACTATCGAACAAAGACACGTTCTGTTCACTATCTGATGAATAGCGAGAACGTGAAGAGATAGCGGCAATCAACTCGCTACCTTGTACTGACCAGCGTCGACCTTGTTCGTCTCTCACTCGCCCTTCGATTACAGGTAGCGCTGTACTGAGTCCGTTTTGTCTAAGGGTGAAGTAGAGCGATTCGGGCAGGTAGTTTTGCCCTGCTGGTGGAATAATTACGTTCTGAGCTTGTGCGCTAAGCTGCTCGGTAGACTCCGCATAACTGCGCTTGGCATTGAGGTTGATGGCTTGCACCGCAACAAACAAGGTCACAGCCAACACGATACCGATCAGAATTGCGGCGGCTTGCAGTGGCGCCTGCCGATAGTGCGCTGCAAACAGATTCAGGGCGAGTCGAGTATGAGTGAATCTGTTGTTTGATGGCTTAGTTTGCTTCATGGTGAAGCTCATGTTTGTTTACTTGATGGCTGTTCTGTAGCTGACTGTTATCCAATCGCAGCCGTGCTTTCATAAATTCAGCGCATTCATGGCTGTGGGTCACCAAGAGCACGGCGGTATTGCCTTGGGTGGTGATTTCACTCAGCAGTTTCATCACTTCTAACCCTGCTTTTTGGTCAAGGTTACCTGTGGGTTCATCAGCAAGTAGCAGTTTAGGTTTGTGTGCTAAGGCGCGCGCAATAGCGACTCGTTGTTGTTGACCACCGGAAAGGGTAAAAACATGTCTATCGAGCAGTTGGCTGATGCCCAGAGTCTCGACCAAATAATCGCACCAGTCGTTCCATTTCTGCTGATTCAAATGCAGAGGGAAGGCGATGTTTTGCTGCACGTTGAGCGGCGTTAATAGATTGAATTGCTGAAAGATAACACCGAGTTTTTGGTGTCGAAATTGGCTCCATTGTGGGTCTTTCCAAGCCGCTGTGTTATCGCCATCTAACCACAACTCACCTTCGGAAAGTGGCTCAAAGCCAGCGATGACATTGAGTAAAGTACTTTTGCCGCTACCACTTGCGCCCGTTAGCGCAACACTCGCTCCTGTGTTCAACGTAAAGTCGACGCCTTCTAACACGCGATGTGTTTCTTTGCCATCAACAAAGCTTTTGCTGGCGTGTTTGAGTGTGACAAGTGGGCTTTCCATTTCCTCTCCCTGTATTCAAAAGGTGTCGTTTCTTTTGGCAATCACTATTGCAGTTAGTTCTCTAGAAACTTTAGACAACAATTAGATAAAAACAGCGATTTACATCGAGTTTAAGGTCTGTTGACCTTTCGAGCTGATTTTTGCAGCGAATTGTTGGGTATTTGTGCAAGGCAGAAGCTTTGATGTGTAGTTAGCCTACATGAAAAAGCTGATAACGCAGGAGAAATGACCAACAAACGCTGCCCAAAGGGTTCGGCTAAAATCGTTCTATGCTTTGTTAAGGAGTATTTACTTAGGATGCTAGGCTACAACTCCTTGCCTCGCCTAAAACGATTTTATCTCGAACAAAACTTAATCTCGAAAGATAAACAGACCCTACTTTGTACTGAAAAGAAGAGGGAAGAGATTAAATGAGGAAGGGATATGACAGGCATTAAAAAAGCCCGAGTCAAACTCGAGCTTTCAAATACATTCAGCGTGGTCAGCTTACACGTAGTACGCTTCAACTTCGCCTTTAAGCTTGATTAGCATTGGGTTACCGAAACGGTCTTTTGCTTTAGGAGAAGCAATTTTTACCCAACCTTCGCTGATGCAGTATTCTTCTACGTCAGTACGCTCTTGACCGTTGATACGAATACCGATTTGGTGCTCGAAGCATTCTTTGATGAAGAATGGGCTACGTGGGTTACCCGCTAGGCGATCTGGTAGAGCTGGTTTAGCTGTGTCTGTCATTTTGTGTGACCTAAATTCCGTAAAAAGTGCGCTATTGTAGTCAGTGCACTGTGTGTGTTCAAGATATGTTGAGAGTGGATGCGTTGTTTAACTTTCAAGTACCGCCTACAACCCCTTCAAATACTGCGCGTTGGTTGTTGGTTGAATCATGGCATTCAGCGTTTGGACGGCTTGTTCACTGTGATCTTCAAGTAGAGCTAAGAGCGCGTCAATCAACTCAGGTTTGCTTGCTGAGACTTTCGTTTCGGTCTGGATATCACGCAGATCGATCAACACATCGGTAAACAATTGCGGCAGATCGTGCAGCACTTGCAGGTTTAAGACGTTGTGCTCGCTGTAGATTGAATTGTGGCTGCCTTTCTGTTTTTGCACCACGTAAGGATTGTCTTTTAAGTTGATGATAGACGTGCGTTTATCACAGCGTTTCAAACAACCTTTGTTGACCTTCACCTTACGGCATCCTTCGGTTTGTTGGAACAAACATTGGCGGCTCGTGAGTAGGGTATTTGGATGAAAAATGCTGTAGAAGCTGCGCATGTTTTTCGGACGCTTGATATGGCGCATCTGCTTCATATTCAGCTCGTTAGAAACAAACGCGCCACTTGCCGCGAACTCGTCTTGAAGGCATTTAAACGCGTATGAGTTCACCGTGTTCATTTGTGGGCCTGCCACCCAGCCTAAGCCGAGCTCTTTTGCGATCATGCTGACGCCTGAGTTGTTGGTGATCGACAACTCAGGTTGGATGGTTTCCAAAAATACGCGCGCGGCTTGGTAGTCTTCGCCAATCAAAATGGCAGGGAACCAAGGTTTGAGCATTGGGTTGGCTTGGAACAACTCAATCATCGCGCTCAGTTCACCAGACAATCCCATTGGTAATTGATAGTAAACATCAATGTCGCGGTATTCGCACAGCATGGCTTCTTGTGCTGACGAGAGCAGAACCGATAATTTTGGCGCACCTTGGCGAGGTTCTGGTTGAGGTAACGCTGGCAGAGTTGGTACATCAATCGACCCTTTCAAGCTGCTGCCGGATACTTGTGTCGAAGTGACATCGAACGACTTGGTTTGCTCTGCCACTTTCTCAATGATCGCGGTTTTGTCGTCGTAGAGTTTCTTTTTCACCGCTTGCACATCATCAGCAGACTGGCATTGATAAACCTTCGAAAAATGCTTTACAGCGTGGTCGCGCGGGTTGTCGATGTACATCGCCTTGCCGAAATCACCTTGCAAAAATGCGTTGGAGAAATCACGGTTGAACACCGTGTACAACTCGGTTGTGTCTTCAGAGAGTTCCAAACCCTCGCACAAGCGATCGATTTTCTGGCGCCAATTGTCGACCACGGTATAGACGTAGTGCGATTTCTTGATTCGTCCTTCCACTTTTAATGAATACACGCCAGCATCGGCAAGCGCTTCCAAGTCCCCAAAGGCGGAATTGTCTTTCATATTGAGTGGGTAGTTGTTGCCCGTTTTGGTCGTTTCGTACTGTTCGCGACAAGGTTGGCTGCAGCGTCCACGGTTACCTGATGCACCATTGCGAGCGGAACTTATGTAGCAAATTCCGGAGAATCCGATGCAGTATGAGCCGTGGACAAACACTTCCATCATTACGTTGTGCTCGCGACCAAATTGCGCCAGATGTTTTATTTCATCGATGTTAAGTTCGCGAGATAAGTTTACTCGGCTTGCGGTGAGCTGGTTGAGAAAGAGGATCTGGCCTTCGTTATGCGTGTTTAGTTGCGTTGAAGCGTGCACATCCAAATCGGGAAAGTGATGTTTGAGAATGTAGGCCAGACCGAGATCTTGCACGATCACGCCATCGATTTTGGTGGTGTTCAGTTGGCTGAGCAAGCGAACAATCGCTGGAATTTCACTTTCTAAAATCAGCACATTCAACGTTAGGAAAATCTTACAGCTGTGTTGATGGGCCAACGTTAACACGCCATTTAAGTTATCTAAGGTGAGGTTGGTCGCTCGGTTACGAGCATTGAAGCGGTCGAGCCCACAGTAAATTGCATCGGCGCCAGCGGCAATGGCGGCTTTGATGGAATCTAAATCACCACCGGGTGCTAATAACTCAAATTGATCGCGTGTCACTACTTTTCTCTTTCTTACTAAAATAGGCTGCAAATGTTACGTATTTCACGCTTTTGATGCTCGGCTAGTTAATGCTTTATTAATCTGAATCAATTTATCCGTGTTACACGGTCGACTCTTGAGTGGGTAGAGTACAATTCGCGATAGCGGAATCTGACTTCTATAGTTTTCCTACACTTGGTTTTTCTATATCTAGTTTTCGACTCAGAGAGAGGAAGGGACGACAAATGAAAAAAGTAATCATCGGGTTGGTCGTGGCGTTGACGTCATTGAGTGCGTTGGCTGGTGAGGGCGTGGTAACCGTTGCGAGCACACATTCAGCAAAAGATACGGCGGATAAATTTGTCGCTATCGCGCAAGAAAAAGGGTTGAACGTCTTTGCACGCATTAACCATCAAGAGAATGCCACGAAAGTCGATATGACGTTGCGACCAACTGAAGTTATCGTGTTTGGAAACCCTAAAGTGGGCACGCCACTGATGATCTGTGCGCAGGAAGTGGCGCTCGATTTACCCCAAAAAGTGTTGGTGTATGAAGATGCTGAAGGCAAAACGTGGTTAGCTTACAACGATCCGATGTATTTAAAACAGCGCCATCATATTGAAGGCTGCGACGAGGTATTGAACAAAATCAGCGGCGTGCTGGGCAATTTAACCCACGCGGCGGCGAAGTAGGGCTGGTTATTGGCTTCGCTTTTTTTACTCCGAAAACGAAAAAGCCAACCTCACAAGGAGGTTGGCAAATCTTACCTAGATTGGGGGAGGTAAGATCAGGAGGTGGCGAGTACGCTGTGCACCTCTGACTTAATTGAGTCAGACTGCGTACCGAAAATCGCTTGTAAACTGTCGCCAATCACTAACACATCTCGCGCGCCGAGCGCTTTTAGCTTAGCAACATCAACGTTGGCAATGTCTTTCACCGAGACACGCAGACGGGTGATACACGCATCGACTGACTTGATATTGGCTTTACCGCCCAATGCAGCCACTACATCCACCGCAATTTCATCAGGTTGTCCGGCAATCTTCACTTCTGCAATGTCGGTTTCACGGCCCGGCGTTTTTAGATCCAACTTCACAATTAGGAAGCGGAACAAGCCGTAGTACAACGTCGCCCAGATTGGACCGATGATGATGAACATCCACGCGTTGGTCGACATTGGGTAGTAAAGGAAGAACTGGATCGCACCGTGCGCAAAGTCCGTACTGTGTTTGATTTCCAAAAATGCAGTGATCGCAAACGCAATACCGGTGAGGAAAATATGGATTACGTACAGCACTGGTGCGACGAATAGGAAGGTAAATTCGATTGGCTCTGTGATACCAGTTAACCAAGAGGTCAACGCCGCAGACATCATCAAACCGCCGACAATTTTCTTACGCTCTGGAGACGCGCAGTGGTAAATCGCCAGTGCCGCTGCTGGTAGCGCCCACATGGAGTACATAAAGCCACCAGACAGATAACCTGCGGTTTTATCGCCTGCGAAGAAGCGAGTGAGCTCACCAGTAAACTCTTTGCCGGTTTCTGGGTCTACATAGCTGCCAACTTCGAAGAAGAACGGCGCATTCCAGATGTGGTGCAAACCAACAGGGAGTAATGAACGTTCGCCCGCGCCGTAAACCGCCCACGCGAGTACCGGGTTTTGGTACGCTGCCCAATGAGAGAATGCATCAAGAAGTTGTCCGACAGGTGGCCATGCAAACGCGAGAATCGCACCAACGACGATCGCCGATAGACCGGTGACAATGGGCACAAATCGCTTACCCGCGAAGAAGCCCAAATATTCCGGCAGTTTGATGTTGTAGAAGCGGTTGTACATGATTGCCGCGACCGCACCGATAAAGATGCCGCCAAACACCCCGGTTTGCAGCGTCTCAACGCCCATGATGGTGGCGTCAGTTTCTAAGCCGCGCAGGCCAGTCACGATACCGAGCGATGCGTTCATAATAATTAGGCCAACTAAGCCAGCGAGCGCAGCCGCACCGTCATTGCCTTTTGATAACCCGAGCGCTACACCGACCGCAAACATCAACTGCATGTTGCCGAACACGCCTTCACCGGCAGCGAGCATCACTTTGTTGACCGCGTCTGGAATAAACGCAAAGCCCGCGTTACCAATACCCAGCATCAAGCCGGCCACCGGTAACACCGCTACAGGCAGCATCAACGACCGCCCTATTTTTTGTAGTTGTCCAAATATACTTGCAAACATGGTTTCCTCCTGACGAATGCCAGTGTTGTAGGACCTGATGCCTTCAGGTCATGTTGTTTCACGTTAGGTCAGGATGATCATAGCGAGCAAGGCGGCGCCTAAGGTTACAAAAGGCAATCAGTTTGTAAGTGGCCGCTTACAAATCTCTTACACCGAGAAGTGAAAATTGTAATCGGCTCGATTGTGAATGTGCGTTTAAGAATGCATCATATTGGCCAGCGCCAAGCTCAGGGGCAGTCACAGGGACGGACACAGGGAAAGTAGGATGGAAAACAAGCAGATACTGGTCGTCGATGACAACCTCGACCTTCGCGAAGCGTTGTCGGATTACCTTGGCCGCGCAGGGTTTGAAGTGCTTTGCGCGGAAAACGGCGGCGTGATGTGGCAACTGCTCAACGATCACCATCCTGATTTGATCATCCTCGATATTATGATGCCCGGTGAAGACGGCTTTACCCTGTGCCAGAAACTGCGCAAAAACTCCGATATCCCGATCATCATGCTGACCGCCGTCACTGAAGAAGCCGACCGAGTCGCAGGGCTAGAAATGGGCGCTGACGACTACATCACCAAATCATTCAGTCCGCGTGAACTGCTCGCGCGCATCAAAACGATTCTGAGACGCAGCCAATCGACCGCCAATAGCAAACTGACGCGTAAAGTGCGTTTTGACGATTGGTTATTAGATACCGTAACCCGGCAACTGACCCACGTTGCTAGCCGCGAGGTTAAGCAACTGAGTGGCGCGGATTTGTCGCTGCTCGGTTTGTTCGTCAACCACGCGCAATCAATATTATCTCGCGATGACATTGCGCGCGAGATCTGGGGACGCGATGCCGACCCGTTTGAACGCGGCATTGACGTGCAGATCAGCCGCTTGCGTCATCACCTTGAAGATAAAGACCGTTCGCTGATCCTAACGGTGCGCAACAAAGGCTACATGCTGACCACGGACGTGCATTATGAGAATTAAACGCTGGACGGGATCACTGGTCGTTCGCACCAGTGCGTTCCTGTTGCTGGTGATCATTCTGGCGCAGGTATTATCCGGGATTATCTGGTATCAACACGCCAGCGAACGCGATAAAGAGGGCCTGACCACCACAGTCAAAAGCTTAGCACTGAGCGCTTCTTCTACCATCGCCTTCTTTCAAACCCTCCCTTCGGAATATCGCCACTTGGTCCTCAATCAACTGCGCAACATGGGAGGCACGCGCTTTTTCGTCTCACTCAACAATCACCAAATTGATGTCGACCCACTGCCAGAGAGCGAGCGCAAAACGTTGGTCATCAACCAAGTTCGCGAGGTATTAGAAAGCGAGCTGAGCGGCATTCCTAATATCGAGGTGGAGTTCACCCAGCGTGACAAACTCAAAGTGTTCAACAACGAGCTACCTATCGATGAATTGCCACTATTGTGGGCGCATTATTCGCTTTCGTTTGGTGACCTCAATCCACCCATTCTGGTGATGCAGGTCGAAGTCGCGCAGAACGAATGGTTTTATCTCGCGGCGGTGCTACCCGCGCCTTACATCAACCTAGAGACTAACTATTTTGAGCTGCGCCAATGGCTGACGCTATTGCTGTCCGCGCTAATGCTGTTGCTGTGTACCTGGTTTATCGTTCGCAAAGAAATTCAACCCATTCGAGAGCTGGCAAAAGCCGCGACCCTTATGTCGAGTCGATTAGACGTGCCCGAAGTCTCTGAGCGCGGCAGTAACGAACTGAAAGCGGCGGTACGTGCGTTTAACAAAATGAATCGACGCATCGACAGCCACATTAAAGACCGCGAGATGCTGTTCAGCGCCATCTCCCACGATCTGAAAACGCCGATTGCTTGCCTAAAACTACGGGCGGAAATGCTGGATGACGACGCCGACCGAGAACGCTTTATCCGCCTGAGTAACGACCTAGATTTGATGGTCAAAGGCGCATTGCAATGCATTAAAGAGACCGATATCCACGAGGAAATCGAGCCGATCAATTTCACCCAACTGATTCAGCACATTTCCGCCAATATCGCCGATGCGCCGGACACGATTCGCATCCACGGTGAAATCCGCACCCACTTTGCCGGCAAACCGTTAGCGATTAAGCGCTGCATTCAGAATCTGGTCGATAACGCGCTCAAATACGGCCATCAAGCGGACATTACGCTGAGTGAAAGCCCAGAGTCGATCCAGATTGACATTGAAGATCACGGTGACGGTGTTGACGATTTATTACTTGAAAAGCTCTGCCAGCCGTACTTCCGCGCTAGCAACGATAAAGAAGGCAGTGGGCTGGGGTTAACCATTTCACAGAGTATTGCAAAGGCTCATGGCGGCAACTTGTTGCTGAGCCATTCTCAGTTTGGCGGCCTCTGCGCCACGCTGACTTTCCCGAGAGACTGACTATGAACAAACTGGCATTCTTGTTCCCACTGTTGCTCGCCCCTTGCGTTGCTCACGCGGAGTCGCCACAAGGGGTAGAGTTTTTACATTGGTGGACTTCTGACGGCGAACAGCAAGCGCTGCAAACACTCAAAGCTCAGCTAAAACGGCACGATATTGAGCTGCTGCAAAGCCCGGTGCTAGGCGGTGGTGGCGACAGCGCAATGACGGTACTGCAAGCTCGCGCGCTGGCGGGCAATCCACCGAGCTTCGCGCAAATCGAAGGGCCAAGTATTAAGGCGTGGGATGCCATCGGTATTTTGCACAACGTCAACGCGGTAGCGGATGAGCAGCGCTGGGACGAGGTGCTCTACCCGCTGTCTATCGAAATCAATAAAACACAAAACGGCTATATCGCCCTGCCACTTACGCTGCACCGCTTGAACTGGTTGTGGGTCAACCACAAGCTGCTTAAACAACTGAATCTTTCCGCGCCGAAAAATTGGCAAGAGATGTTCGCCGCCATGGAGCTTGCGAAGCAAAATGGCATCGTGCCAATCGCGGTCGGTGAGCAGCCGTGGCAAGTCGCCCAACTTTTCGAGAACTTAGTGATCTCCACTGGCGGCGTTGAGTTCTACACCAATGCAATGGTTAAACTTGAGCGAGACAGCATCGACAGTGATACCCTGCGCCAAGCGTTGACGCAATTTCGCCGCCTGAGTTTGTTGATCGACAACCAATTACCCGACAGTAAGTGGGATACGGCGACCCAAGCGCTAGCCGACGGTCAGGCGCTGTTTCAAATCGGCGGCGATTGGATTTTGGGTGAACTGCTCGCCAATCAAGTCTCAGTTCCGCAAGAGGTCGGCTGTTACCCAACGCCTGACAGCGATGGTGTATTCCTCTACAACATGGACAGCTTGGTGTTTATGTCGAGCAAGTCGTTTTCTGCCGAGGCGGCTCAGCAAACCGCAAGCGCGCTGGCAGACGTCGAGTTTCAAGCTAAGTTCAATAAGGTAAAAGGCTCGATTCCGGTACGTACCGATATCGACATCAGCGATTTTAATCCGTGTCAGGTCCAGTCATATCAAGACTTTCACTACGGCGTTAAACACAACCTCGCTGTGCCGAGTATGATTGATTCGATGGCGGTCAATCCGGTTGCCCAGCAAGCGATAAACTCGGAAATCTTCCGTTTTTACCGCAATCCCAAGATGGAACCCGACGAGCTGATAAAACGCATTATTGCTATTTCGCAAAGCGGTTAATGGCAATGAATTTGTGCCGAGTGGAATAAAAAAGCCCCAATGATTGGGGCTTGAATGAAGCGAAGTATGCCGTTTAAAAATAGTGGAAGATCGGCGGTTCATGCATCAAGAAGTTTTGATGGGAGATGTTCCACGCATAGGCGCCCGCTAAGGTAAACACAACGTAATCACCAATATCGACGTGGGCGACGTGTTGATTGCGTGCCAGCACATCTTTGGGCGTACAAAGCTGGCCGACAAAGGTCGCTTGTGCATGCTGAATTGGATGAGAAATCTCATGGTGTTGCTCGCTTTTCAGGATGACGAATGGATGGTCATGACTCTGCGCCGCTGGCGTGCGGAAGTGGTGAGTTCCCCCGCGCGCGATGACAAAGTTTTCGCCAAGATTTTGCTTAATATCGAGCACTTCCATCACGTAATAACCGCATGCCGCCGTGATGAAACGTCCGCATTCAAAACGCAGTGTCCAGTCTTGCACTTGCTCTTTGGCTATGAGGAATTCCAACTTGTCGCAAAACTCCATCCACGGAAAGTGTTGCTTAGGGTTTTGGTAGTTAATCCCCATGCCGCCGCCCAAGTTGATCATCAGCTCACCGAGTTCAAACTCTTGTTGCCACGCTTTCACGACTTGGAAATAGCGCTGCATTAACGCTAAGTGACGTTCAACATCGAGCTGATGCGACATCAAGTGAAAATGGAATCCTTTGAGTGACACTTGCGGGAAATCGCGCAGCAACATCAAAGCATTGCTCAGTTCGGACTCGTCAAAACCAAAAGGGGTCGGCTTGCCGCCCATCGCCAACTTGCTGAGCGTGATGTCGCCGATATCAATGTTCATACGCAAAAAGATCGAAGCAGGGCGGTTGAGGCGCTCGGTTAGTGCTCCAATGCGTTGTAGCTCGGTGAGGCTTTCGACATGAATTGCATCAACATCAAGCTCAATCGCTTGTTGCAATTCACTTAGCATTTTTCCGGGGCCACCGAAGATCAATGGCTTATCGAGTTGTTGCTGGTGGAGGTGTGTCAACTCCCCGCCAGATGCCGCTTCAAAACCATCGACATACGGCGCGAGCGTTTTAAGAATCGGGCCCGATGGATTGGCTTTGGCTGCGTAAAATAGCTCGACATTTCTCGGCAAAACGTGACGCAGTTGTTTGATGTGTTCTTCTAAGGCGCTTAGGTCATACACGTATGCGCACAAGGGTTGACTTTGCTGCTGTGCGAGTGTGTGAACTTGTTGGCAAACGAGTGTCGGTAGAGAGAGGGAATTAGACATGTTGCGCTCCTTTTTCGTGTTGCTGCCAAGGCGTGGCGACTTGGGTATAGCCCGACTCCTTATCGGCTTTTTGCATCAAACGCGTGGTGAAATTATTTTTGCTCGGGAAGTGACCGCCATTCAGCAACGCTTCTAGTTCCGGCTGTTTTCCATTCACTGATTGCCAACGCACAATGGCACTTTGCACCGCATTCCATAGCGTTTGCTCTAGTGGCTCGTCACCTTCTGCGATGAAGAAAATCGCTTCGCTGATGTTGTTGATAAAGGTGCAGTATCCGATGCGATTCCAGCCTTGTTCGCGACTGTAGTAAACCGATTGTCGCGCGCGTTCAGACAAGTCAGTTAAAGTTTCTGCTGGCCAGAACTCCGGCAGTAACTTGGTGCCTTCCAAATCACGAATCCAAACACAACACGGCATCTCTTGTTCAAAGCCAATCAAGGTGTTTTGCAAATGCGGCTCAAACGCCACCCCGTGTTTGAAGTAGTAGTTAAACACACCTGGAATTAGGCAATGCAAATAGCGTTCAAACCACAGTGTCGCGATGTCGGAATAGCGATTTTGCGTTGTACGCGCTTTGTTTTTAAGGCGTTGAGCAATGCAACTGTTGCCGTTTTTGTCGTAAGCAAACAGAGCGCCTGCGAGGGTTGGTTTTAAGATGTCGACTTCGCTCAGCGAGAAATTTTCGCGATACAAAATCCCAAACGATTCGCGCGCTTTGGTGTTGTCGTCCCAATTGCGCTCAGCGACACTTTCTAGATTCAACGTGGTGGCGTAAGGCTCCGTCATCACTTTAAATACGGGGTTGTGCAACTGTTCGTTTTCTCTAATTGGTTTAAGAATCGACGTGAGCTGCACGGCGCTGTCGAGTTCGTACCACGCGTTTTTGCGCACGCAATTGGTTAATCGTACGTTGATGGAGAATTTCGCAAACCAGTCCATGTCTGGGTGGTAGAGGGTACGAACTGAAGAGGTTGGCTGCATCTTTTCACCACCTAAACCCAGTGGCGTGATCTTGCCTTGTTCAATGGCACGCTTCACGCTTGGGTTGCTCAAAATGGTGTAGCTTTCCCAAGGATGGCAAGGGTAGAGGGTCTTCCCATTGCTGGTGGTGTGTTGTGGCGCGAGCTGTTGTAGCATGTGCTGAGCAGGGTTGGCTTCTCCGTCGGAACTCAGCACATCAAGTAAGGACGTATCCACTTCAAACCAGTACAGCGGGACTTGCGCGCCGACTTCTGGAGAAAACGCCAAGAGATCATCCATGTTGACGCCCGAACGACTTTTCGGGGTCGGATGGAAAGTATGCCCCCAAATCAGAGATTGTTCCGAAGCGATAAATTCGTTGTGATGCGATTTGGGCGCGACGTTGAGAAACTGCTCGGTAACCAACACGCTATTTTCCAGTTGTTCGATCAGCTCATGGTTAAACGGGATCGCCAATACCTGCTTGAGATAGTTAAGCAAAAGCGTAAGAGTTTGCGTGGCATCCAATTTCGCCCAACCAGATCCCGGCATTTTCGCCCAAGGCAGTTCTGCCAATTTGATTTTGCCCAGTTTGCTCGCGTAGTGAATCGGCAAAACCAACACGCCATTTTGTTGAGAAAGATGAACGGCTATCCGCTGTTTAGCGGGATAGTTGCGTTTTAACGTTTGGGGTAGCGATGTCGATTGGTAGTGCCATTCCACTTGTTGATTCGGTAGCGCAAATTCACGTAAGTAACAATTAAGAACACCCATTATCGTGTTGAGTTGGGCTTTCTCACGGTTGAGCTGCACCTCATGCGCGCGCAACTCGCTAGTCTGAGAGGATTGAGTTTGTAACATGTTGATTTCCAAATTTTGAATGGAGAACCAGCGCGATCAAGGTGATTACGCTGACTATCGCAGAAAGTAGGAAAGGAACCTCAAGTAGCCCCAAGCTAGAAATGAAAGAAGCGCAAAATCCCGCTGCCACGCCACCCCATTTGGACATGGCATCAAAGCGAGAAAATACTTTGCCACTGAGTTTGCGATCCAGATTGCTCGCAAGATGCTGATGCAATCCGTGATAACAACACACCATCGCGATGCCGAAGATAATTCTCGCAGCAATGAGTGCGGTTTCGGATGCAATCAAATGCAAGGCAGAGCTCACGGCAAGCAATGCAAACCCAAGCCACAACGTGCGCAGCGGTTGATGGCGATTCAGCCCATCTGACAACACGTGGATTTTGCCTGCCAGCAACAGATAGACACCATGCGGCAGTGCGTACAAAAAACCGATCCATGCGTGGTTAGTGATGCCATATTGCTGCACAAACGACGAGAAATAAGGAAAGGTCACCACCATAGAAAACGCAAACCCGAACTGAGCAAAGAAGATCCAACGAATGGCATGCATTGCGTTTTTCTGCGCAACAGGTTGTTCTTGCTGAGATTCTGAGTTTGGCTTTTCGAGGTTTTGTTCGGCGGGTTTATCCGCTGGCAGTGTTAGCGTGATGCCCATCGCAATTAAAGGCAAAACGCATAACCACAGGTACGCGTTGAGCGGGTTGGTCTCTGACAAGCTCCAGCCGAGCCCAATGGGCGCAACGATCAGCGCCAAGCGAGCAGATAGTTGGGTTTTATTAAGTGACTTGCCGAGTGTTTTGGCTTCTTTAATTTGACTAGATAAGTAGCTGTTTGAGGCGGCCATGGTGCCGCCAAAGGTTCCTTGAACAATAAGACCAAACACAAACATGGCGAGGTTGTCTGCCAAGCCGCATAGCGCAAACCCTGCTGCAAGGCCAAGTTGCGCACGCAAGAGTGAGCGGCGGCGACCATAGCGATCGGCAAAGCTGCCCCAAAATCGCGCCGCCAACGCAGTACAAAACGTAGGTAGGATAAACAATACCCCTGCCCAGTCTGCATCAATGCTTGCGCCTAACGTTGGCAACACGACGGGTAGAAATAGCGGCATACCTAACGCGGCAAACGCAGCGATAAAGTGGCACAACAACACACTGTAGATGAGTTTGGTCATAATCGTTTAACGTACGCTTTTTTTGATGGCTTCTAAGTAGGCGCGTTGCGCTTCTTCGCTAGAAAGCAGCAAGAAGTTCGGAGCCGACAAACCATAGAACTTATTGATGTCACTCGCGCCAGAGGCTTCTTTCGAGAGCAAACTGCCAGAACTCAACAAGTACTTGGCGTATAAATCAGGTGCCTCTTGCAGTAACTCGCGTGCCAGTTTTGTTTCTAACCCTTCGCCTTCCAATCGGTTGAGTTGCTCAGCAATGCTTTTGGCCACGATGGCGTAAAGCGATGCTGAAGAGGCAATGCCCTTCGCTGCCATGGCTTCTACAATCGCTGCAATATCCAGTTGTAATGTGATGGTGGTAAACATCTGACCGAGCGCCAATTCATTGTCGACTTTGATGCGTTGGTCGAGCAGTTCATCGCAATCCACTGGAATTGTTCCTGCGCCGTGTTTTTGGGCTGCATGCTCTGTTGCAAAGTGGAAGCGCTCTGGCCAAATTCGCGCTGCGTCGTTGTCTTTCATCGCGAGCGTCATTTTGCCCTGTTGATCAAATGCAACGATGGCGTTTTGTTGGTTGGACTCCAATGCGATGCCATAACGAAGCCACAAGGTGAGGTGCACTTGGCATAATAGGTCGACGTAATCTTGGAACCAAGCCAGCGTATCTTGTTGATAGTACTGCTCCGCCAAATGTTCTAAAAACAAGCGACCGTCAGGCATTGGGCTAGCCAGTGCTGCAACCGGAACTAACGCTTTGTCTTCGCAATGAGTAAGTGGGTACTCACGTACGATGTACGCGAAGGTTTTATCCTCGCCGACGTGTCCACCGTGCTTTTCGTTGCAATGGAACAAGCGAGTGTTTAAGTCGGCGTCCGTTTGTTCAAGGTGGCTGAGTAGGCGTTCAAACCAGTGGCCGTCATACAGTGTTGAAGGCTTGATTAAGCGAATGTTTTTCGTGCCTAGCGATCGCATGATCAGCGGAACTTTGATGTGAATATGCGGCGCGTCGTTGACTACCACAGTACGAACGGAAAGCGTTGGCGTCACGTCTAGGTACGTCAACGGCGCTTCTATCATGCCTTCGGGTAAGGCTTCTAAAGAGCGAAGGGTGAGCGGATGCGCAGGGAACAGTACGTGGCTCAGTGCAAAATCAGCAGGAAGCCCCACTTGCTCCATCGTCGGCCAGCAATCAGGTTGTTCGCTGGTTAATGTCACCAGTGATTTTTCAATCGCAATCCAATGCAGAGCAAAGCTTTGTGCGAACTCGGGCGCGTACTTAGCAAGGTCTTCATCGCTCAGACCAAACTTCGCACGCGCAGTTGGATAGTACGGGTGGTCAAGGTAAGAAGCGATCTGGTCGGCAAGCAGCAGTTTTTGATGCCAAGAGCCAAGCTTGGATATTGGTTGAGAAATGTGGTCGGTGTGGTGACGAAACGCTTGGTCACACAGTGCTTTGTGTTTCTCTGCGCATTCCAGTTCTTGAAGATATCCCGCTAATAATTCGTGAGAGCTCTCATGCGCCAGTGTCGTTAGTAGCGCAATCCACTCTTTGTAATGCTGTTGATGCTCGACTTGGCCATTTTTCTCCACCCACCAACCTGGTGGTGTTTCGTCATTGGCGTGACCGTAGCGCCAGTGCTGCATGTAATACGTTGGCGCAACAGGTAAATACAACGTGAAATCAGAGTTGGCAAATATCAGCCAGACTTGCTCGTCTTGAGGAACAATTACCCCTTTTGGCGCGTCTCTACTGAACTTGGCCTTCGACAAAATGCCAAACATGTCTTCGCGCAAGCAAGTGTCGATCAATCGTTGCGTTAGATACAAAGCGTTGTCATTCATGCTGCCACCTCACGAGTCGGAGCGAGATCGAAATTGCTAAGCGCGTTCTGCAGCGCTTGGTCGAGGTTTCGCCCTGATGGTGAGACAATCGAAATTCGGGCGAGATAATCCTTATTGGAATAACTCTGTTGGAAGTGTTCTCCAGCGGTTTTTAGTACCTGTTGCTGGGTGATGATATCGTCATCGTGTTGGATGAACGACGTCGAACCTCCGTCAATCACACCACTGTGTCCCGCAACTACGTAGTGCACGTGCGCTGAACCATGAATTTGGTAATCGCCGTCCAATCTTCGACCCAGATGCAGACCCAAAATCGTGCTAAACCAGCCGAAGTGAGCGAGATTGTTGAGCAAGAATTCGCGACCGTCCCCAATGCTGCGGTAGTTAATTTCCACCAGAACTGGGCCGTTTTCCGTGATGATAAATTCGCTGTGGCAAACTCCAAAACCAACGCCGAACGCTTTCAGTTGAGCCAAGCAAGCTTCTCGGTGAGCAATGCCGTTTGGTCCGTTCCAGTCTGCGGCTGTTTCGATAAAGTAAGGCGGCTCTGAGAGCGACACATCAAAACCGCCCACGGCGATAAGGCGCTCACCATCTCCCAGAGTTTCGAGCGTAACCAAAGGCCCTTGAAGGAATTGCTCCACCAGAATGGCGGCGTTTGGGTGTTTTTGCCAAAACGCATCGCAGTATGCGTCGAGCTCGCTTTGGGAGTCACAGCGCTGCACATCCAAACTCGCCACGCCTTCTTTGGGTTTTGCTACGACAGGGAAGGCCATGCCTAATGCCACATTCGAATGGCGGTGCAGCAAACAGCTTTGTGTGTTGGGTAGGGCTTTTTCATTCAACACTTGTCGAGTTAAGTGTTTGTTTTTGGCCTTTAACGTGACAGACCAATCTTTGGCCGGTAGACCAAAAAATTGCGCGCAGATGGCGGTGGAAGTTTGTAAGTGATCACTATTGCTGAAAATAGCGTCTGGCTTTAATTCATGCTCCGTGATGGTTTCGATGAGTTCTAATGGGTTGAAGACATCACATTCTAGAATGGTATCCGGATTAAAGTGACTATCACGACTCGCCAGCTCTAAATGGCTTAGCTTGTGGTCGGTGATAAGAACGACGTGAAGGTCCATCGCTTTAGCTGCAGGCACAAAGCCGTGAGTGACTGCATCGTTAACGACATGACTTACGATAATCATCGTAGATTTCATGAGCTTTCCTAATTTTCTAACATTTTCTTCTAACGTTGATAAAGTCGCTCACGGTCGTCTTCCAATGTGCCTCTCTCGAGACGGAGGGCAGAAGTTTTAGTGTTTATTGTTATGATATTTGGTTTTTTGTTGTTAGTTGTGTTTTTAGGGTAAATAAATATAGAGCATAAAATTAATATTGCAAATAGAAATAATATTTGTTCTTATTTCCATCCGTTGGCTTTATAACAACTAAACGGAATTATGGAATGAATAAATTATTGACCCTGACCCCCTTGGCGGTCGCGATTGGTTCTTCATTAGTAGCACCAAGCGCAGTGGCTTCAGAAGAGACGAACTCAACCCCATCAGCAACTGAAACGATTCAAGTCTTCGGTCATCAGTACGAAGGTTATGCTGAACACATGCCTCAATCAGGCACCAAAACCGATGTGGAATGGCTTGATGTGCCACAAGCGGTATCCGTAGTAACGAAAACAGAAATGCAAGACCGAGGCGCGGTGCGTTTAGTGGATGCGCTAGATGGGGTAGCCGGGGTCAATAACACCTTGGGCGAAGGCAGCCGCGATCAGTTCATGATCCGTGGTTTTGATTCACTCAACGATATGTACCGTGATGGCTTGCGAGATGACGGTACGTTGCAGTCTTACCGCAGCTTAGCGAACGTTGAACGCGTTGAAATTGTGAAAGGCCCTGCGGGTGCTTTGTATGGCCGTGGTTCGGCTGGGGGCATCATCAACTTGGTGACGAAACGCGCTAACGGTGAGAATTTTACTCACGTAAACGGTAGTGTAGGCAGCAACAACCAGTATGTTGGTCAGGTCGACAGCTCAATGGCGTTTACAGATAAGGTCAACGGGCGTATTAACTTGGAATACCGTCAAGCCAACTCGTACGTTGATCATGTTGATTCAAACGATTTCTTCATTGCACCGACCATTCGTGTGTTACCAGCGGAAGGTCACACCATTGATATTGACGTGGAATACGCCCATCAAGAACTAGTGCCGTATCGTGGTGTGCCATCAAAAAATGGCAAGCCAGTTGATTTGCCAGTAAGCACTTACTTTGGCGGCACAAACGACTATCAGGAGTCAGACAGTCTCCGTATTGCGGTGGATTACGAATGGCGTCTGAATGATCAATGGGTATGGAACAACCGAGCGGCATTCAACCATATCGAACTTGAGCAAAAAGGCACGCGTCAGGGCAAAGTGACGGGTAATGAAGTGTCTCAAACCGTCAACAACTTTGGTTACGATCCACGTACTACGACCACTTTACAATCTGAGTTGGTTTGGGAAACCAGGGACAATCAATTGATGGTGGGTGCAGATTTCAACCAGATCGATATCGACCTAACGTTGGCAAGTGACAAAACGCTTCCTCCGCAAAATATCTACGACCCAGTCGTTGGTCCAACGCCTGATCCGGGCTTTAAGCCATTTCGTGACAATACCACCACCACGACAGGTTTGTATGTGCAAGACGTCTATACGTGGGGTGACCTTTCTTTGATCGGTAACGTGCGTTACGACTCGATGGAACTCGAACAACAAAAAGCGGGCTCAGATAAGGAAAAATTGGATGATGACAAAGTCAGCTACCGTGCTGGTTTGGTATACCGCATCAATTCCGACACATCCGTATACGCCAGTTTAGCGCGCTCTTGGCAGTTACCGTACGCTGGTATCTACATCAATCCAAAATTGGCGGAATTCTTCCACACCGACTTAAAAGAGGTGGGTGCGAAAGCGTACCTTTTGGATAACGCATTAATGTTGAATGCGGCACTGTTCCAGATTGATCAAGAGCAACCACAAACTAACGTGGACGGCGATGTGATCGATAAAATTGAAGTGCGTCACCAAGGTATTGAATTAGAGGCTCGCGGTCAAATCACCAAACAGTGGGACATCTCTGTGGGTTACAGCTACTTGGACGCGGAAGACAAAGCCACAGGCAAAAAGCCGAACGATGTATCAGACCACTTGTTCTCTCTTTGGAGCACTTACCAATTGGATGACAACTGGCGTTTAGGCGGTGGTGTGAAGTACGTGGGCGACCGTTACGCAGGTAACGACGAAGCTGTCGCACTTGGCGATTACACAACGGTGGATTTGATGGCGGCGTACACCACTGGTCGTCATAAAATCCAAGCGAACGCTTACAACATTTTGGATGAGAAATACATTCTTGGCGCAACAAACGGCACGTCTGGCTTAAACCAGATTGGCTACGGCGCACCAGCCGAGTTCATGCTCAGCTACGGATATCAGTTCTAGGCTTTTTGTGCGTAGTTAGCGCCTGTTAGCCGATTTTTTCCTCATATTGAGGATGTTTAGCCCCGAGAGCCTACGGGATGTATTCTGCCCGAGGCTCAATTTCTCGCAAAGGAGATCTTAATGTCTTACCAGAATTTGGATGGTAAAGTGCGTGTACGTGCTGGTTTGTCTACCACTTACAGTGTGCTTGCGATTGCAATCGCTTCTGCCACATCCATGAGCGCGGTTGCCGCTCCTGCTAAAAAAGAACAAACTACCGCGATGGAAACCGTCGTTGTCACTGGTAGCGTGATTGGTAAATCTGAAATTGAAGACGTCAAAGAGTACCCAGGTGCTCGTACCGTCATTACCCGCGATCAAATCGAGAAAACCGCCGCAGGCTCGATTGATAACGCGCTACAGCGCGTGCCGGGTATTAAAGTTCAGGATGAAAGCGGAACGGGCGTATTGCCTAACATTTCCGTACGTGGTTTGAAAGCAAGCCGTAGTGGTCATGCTCAGTTCTTGATGGATGGTGTACCGCTAACACTTGCGCCATATGGTCACACTGGTCAGTCTATCTTCCCAGCAACACTGTCGATGCTTGATCGTATTGACATTGTACGCGGTGGTGCCGCAGTACAGTACGGCCCAAACAACGTCGGTGGTGTGATCAACTTAGTGACCAAACCGATTCCACACACGTGGCAAACTGAAATCAGTAACCGCCTTACCGTGTTTGATGGCGGTGATGCGCCGCTGAATGATTTTTACCTGCGCACGGGCGGCTGGTTAAGCGACACGTTTGCACTGCAGTTGGAAGGTAACTTCCTAAAAGGTGAAAGCTTCCGTGAACATTCCGATACGGACGTGAAGAACTTTCAAGCTAAAGCACAGTGGCTATTGAGTGACACTCAAGAGATTCAAGCATTCCTGCAACGTTACGATGCTGAAACGCAAATGCCGGGCGCACTTTCGCCACAAGACTACGAACAAGATCGTCACCAATCGAAACGTCCTTACGATGATTATGAAGGTAAGTCGACACGCTGGAGTGTTAAGTACATCCACGATTTGCCATTTGCCGACAGTGCTGAGCTAGAAGTGCTAACGTTTGGCCATAAGTCAGAGCGTCTTTTCAAGTGGGGCTTTAACAGCGCGGGTGGCCATTGGGCTGATCCGGCTTTGCCAGCGACGGACGTTCGTACCTCTCCACGTGAATTTACCGTGTATGGTATAGAGCCAAAAATGGCGATGTACTTTGGCGAAGGTAAATCCGTTACTCAAAACTGGATCGTGGGTACCCGTTATGTTAACGAAGACATCGACTACAAACTCACTCAGACTCCAATCGCCGGTGGTGCAACCAGCGTTCCGCGTGATTGGCATTTAGATACGGACGCGTTTGCTGGATACGTTAGCAACGAAATTGGTTTGTTCAATGATACATTGAAGGTAACGCCTGGGTTGCGTGTTGAGTCGGTTCGAATGACGTTTACCGATCGTGGTAAAAAACAAACAGCAGACAACACCGTGACGGAATGGTTGCCAGGTTTGACGGTGGCATACAACTTAACTGATCAGTGGGTGACGTATGCGAACGCGCAAAAATCACTTCGTGCGCCACAAATTGCCTACATCCGAGGCTTGGGTGAAGAAGGGAGCGAACTGGCTTGGAACTACGAAGTCGGCGCGCGTTACACCCAAGATGCGACCAGTTTTAACGCTGCACTTTATCGCATCGATTTTGAAGACCAACTGCAATGGCAAAGCTCAACGCAGACCTTCGATAACATCGGAAAAACACTTCACCAAGGTTTAGAACTTTCTGCTCGTTACGTGCCTGAAGTTCTACCTGCTCTGAGCTTGGGCGCAAGTTACAACTACCTCGATGCCACGCTTGAAGAAGAGGGTGCGAATAAAGGTAACCAGCTGCCTTACACCTCTAAACATCAACTTGGTTGGGATGCGACCTACGCGTTTTACGGCATGGACACCACGCTATCGGGCTTCTACTTCAGTGATTCGTATACCGATAACGCCAACACCAGTGCCGAAGACGCAACAGGTGCAACGGGCAAAGTGCCGTCTTACATGGTGTGGAACTTCAACTTAGGTACGGATTTATACAAAGACGACAAAGGCAAGTTACGCATGAATGTTGCAGTAAACAACTTGTTTGACGAGGAGTATTACTTCCGTGGGATTGATACCAGCCCAGTTGGTCGGTACCCAGCTCCGGGACGCTCTTACACACTGGATCTGAACTATCAGTTTTAAGCGTTTCGTTCACCGAGTTTGAAAAGAAAAGTCGCCAATTTACCTTGGCGACTTTGCCGATCTTAGGTACTGGAAAACACTTAGCACTGGAAAAAAGCAAGATGAAAAATAAAAAACAATTTACGATCAAACACTTTTCAACCGTTTTGCTGATGCTGTTGAGCTCAGTTTTTATGTCATTTTCCGCAAGTGCTCAGGTGCGCAGCGTGCAAGATGAGCAAGGCACTTTTGAGCTAGAAGCGATACCTCAACGTATTGTGGTTTTAGAATTTTCGTTTGTCGATGCATTAGCGGCAGTCGATGTCTCACCTGTAGGCGTCGCCGATGACAACGATGCCACACGAGTCATCCCTGCTGTTCGCGCCAAGATTGAACCTTGGCAATCGGTCGGCATGCGTTCACAACCGAGTTTAGAGGCGATTGCGGTGCTCAAGCCGGATTTGATCATTGCCGATGCCGAACGTCATCGCGCGATTTATCAAGATTTGCAGCGAATTGCGCCAACCTTGCTGTTAAAAAGCCGTGGAGAGACGTATAAAGAAAACCTCGAATCTGCACAGAAAATCGGGGTTGCGATTGGCAAGCAAGCGAAAATGACACAACGAATTGAGCAGCACAAACAGACAATGGCGGAGTTCAAACAGCATTTTGCGACACAAGAAACCATTCAGTTTGGTGTGGTTTCTGACAAAGGGATGTGGCTGCATAGCCCGGTTTCTTACGCTGGGGGCGTTTTGAGTACGCTGGGCATCCAAAGCCCGCTGGCTCCATCTGAGCAAAAAGCGTATATCCCAACCAGTTTCGAACTTTTACTAAGAACCAACCCTGATTGGTTGTTAGTTGGACTTTACTCTCAACCAAATATTGTGGATGAGTGGCGCAAAAACCCATTATTTAAGCTGCTAACCGCTGCGAAAAAACAGCAACTTGTTGAGGTATCTCCTGAACTGTGGTCGTTAAATCGCGGCATGTTGGCTGCGGAAGAAATTGCCCGCAATCTTGAAGCGTTATTGGAGCGCTCATGAGTTCGGCGATAAGCTCGGAAAGCGCGTCTTCGGTTAGCAAATCGCATTGGAAAGCGAGCTTGTTTGTCTGTGCTATGGCGTTGTGTACGCTCTCAGGCTATGCAGCCTCAATGATTGGCTGGTCCAACTTTTCTTTGAGCGTTAATGATCTGACAAGCTATTGGTTTGCGTTTGATGAGGGCAATATGCTGCATCAAATCCTCGCGACGCTGCGTGCGCCTCGTACCTATGCTGGGTTATTAATTGGCGCTTCGCTTGCGGTATCCGGAGTGCTGATGCAAGGATTGACTCGTAACCCTTTGGCGTCGCCATCCATTCTCGGCATTAATGCAGGTGCGGCGTGTTTTATGGCCTTGGCGTCCATCGGCGTACCATTCTTTAGTCAATTGAACCCAATCATCAACGCAGTACTCGGCGCGCTACTAAGTGGTGGTGCGGTCATGTTGTTGGGCGGTTTTTTCTCCGCGCGTTCTCACCCATTGCGTTTAGTGCTAGCGGGCATTGCCATCAGTGCACTGCTGATAGGGTTAACTCGTGCGTCGGTAATTTTGGCGGATGACATGGCTTACAGCGTGTTGCATTGGTTAACGGGTTCACTCTCCGCGGTAGATTCTGAGCAGTGGCAGCAACTGTGGCCTTTTGCGACTTTAGGTTTGGTGCTCGCCATGGGCTTAGCGCGAAACTTAAATTTACTCGCGTTGGGGGACGAAGTTGCTGTCGGGTTGGGTGGTAACATTCGTCTTACGCGATTAATCAGTGGTTTAGCGGTTGTGCTGTTGGCAGGAACTAGCGTAGCGATTGCTGGACCAATTGGCTTTGTCGGGTTGTTAGTGCCGCACTTGGTACGCCCGATTGTTGGTCACAACTATCACATTCTCATTCCGGTTTCCGCCTTGTGTGGCGCGGCATTGGTCACGTGGTCAGATGCTTTATCACGCGCGATTGCCTTTCCGGCTGAAACGCCAGTGGGCGTGATTACCGCGCTGTTGGGCACACCTTGCTTTATCGCGATTGCAATGAGGAAATCATCATGATGAATCAAACCAAACTGTTTGCATTAGTTGGATTGTTGCTGATTGCGTCTTCTCTCACGCTGTTTGTTGGCGCGGCGAACATGTCGGCTCAACAGGTTTTTGCATTGCTGTTTTCTTTCTCTGACTCGGACTTTGTGATTCACCAATATCGATTACCGAGAATGTTGCTCGCCATTGGCGTGGGCGCTGGGTTGGGGCTGTCAGGCGTTTTAGTTCAAGGCGTCATCCGTAATCCACTTGCCTCACCAGATTTAATGGGGATAAGCGCCGGAGCAGGACTGGCGGCTACCGCTTGTTTGGTGCTGTATCCGAATGCGCCAGTGGCAATGTTGCCGATGGTCGCCATGTCGGGAGGCTTGCTTGCTGCTGGCTTTATTGCTGTGCTGGCTTACTGGTCGAAACCAACACCAGCACGTTTGGCGCTGATTGGTGTTGCTGTCAGCGCATTTTTAGCCAGCGGTATCGATTTTCTTCTGATTGTGCACCCTATTGAAATCAACACGGCGATGGTATGGCTAACCGGCAGTTTGTGGGGACGAAACTGGCAACAAGTGCCGTTTATTTGGAGTGCTTTATTGCTGCTACTACCATTGGCGTTTTGGCTGGCTTGGCGGCTAGATGTTATGGGACTGGGAGAAGAAAGCGCCACTACACTTGGCACGAAACCAAGACAGATCCAAATTATTGCGTTGATTGCTGCCGTGCTATTGGCGAGTATCAGTGTGTCTGTGGCAGGCACGATCAGCTTTGTTGGCCTGCTTGCGCCGCATCTTGCGCGTTTGCTGTTTGGCCACAACCACAAGTTGTTGATTCCAGCCGCTGCAACCCTTGGCGCTTTGTTGGTGATTTGCGCCGATGGTTTAGCGAGAGGCTTACAGCCGCCAATTGAGCTACCAGCGGGAGTGCTGACATCTGTTATTGGCGCACCATATTTCATTTTTCTTTTGTATCGTTATAGAGGTTGGTAAGCATGTTACGAACGCAGAACTTATCCGTCGCGTACGGCAAACAGACCATCATTCCAGATCTCTCTTTGTCGATTCCTCAAGGTAAAATTACCGCACTAGTTGGTCCAAATGGTTGCGGTAAATCGACACTATTAAAAACCTTGGTACGCATCAATAAACCCGCTTCTGGCCAAGTGTTGTATGACGACAAACCACTAAGCAGCTACGGGGATAAACGCTTGGCGCGTTCGTTGTCTTTGCTGCCGCAGATTCTTGTCAGTCCTGAAGGTATTACCGTCAGAAAACTGGTCGAATATGGCCGCTCGCCTTATCTCTCTCATTGGGGCCGGTTAAGTCAACAAGACAAGACCTTAGTCGAGCAAGCAATGCAAGATACTGGCGTGATTGAGTTTGCTGACAAGCCAGTTGAATCGCTGTCTGGCGGTCAAAGGCAAAGGGCGTGGATTGCGATGGTAATGGCGCAAGATACCGACGTAGTGATGCTTGATGAGCCAACCACTTACTTGGATCTCTCTCACCAAGTTGAGCTGATGAAACTCATGAGGCAGATGAACGACAAAGGCAAAACAGTGGTCGTAGTGCTGCACGATCTAAACCAAGCGTGCCGTTACTGCGATCATTTGGTGGTGTTGGAAAAAGGTCAGTTAGTCACGCAGGGAACACCGCAAGAGGTACTGACAGAAGGTATGTTGGCATCGGTGTTTGATTTACAAGCGAGAGTATTTAACGACCCAATCTCAGGCACGCCGATGTGTGTGGCGGTGTAGGTTTACGTCTTTCGAAAGCTATCTTCAATAAAAACGTCGATCCATAAAAACAAACCCCGCTAGTAACAAAGTTGCTAGCGGGGTTTGTTATTTTTAAGAGTGTCCTTAATGTGGCGTTTAAGCCAGTTTAAACGTTGCCACTTTCGAGTTGAGATCCTCAGCTTGCGATTTCAGCTCAGCAGATTGATTCATCGATTCTTCGGCACCAACTACCAAGTGATCGGTCACATCTTTAATGGACGTGACGTTTTGCGTGATTTCATTGGTTACGTGCGTTTGCTCTTCGGCGGCGGTCGCGATTTGCGTTGCCATATCGCTGATCAGCGCAACGGCTGCGTTGATTTCATCCAGAGCCAGTGCTGCGCGATCTGCATCTTCCACCGAACCTTGCGCGAGCTGAGAGCTTGTATCCATGATGGTCACAGCGCGTTGTGTGGTTTGCTGCAAAGTCTCGATCGTCGAGCGAATCTCTTCGGTTGAGGTGTGTGTGCGTTGTGATAGCACGCGAACCTCGTCTGCAACAACGGCAAAACCGCGACCTTGTTCACCTGCACGCGCCGCTTCAATCGCCGCATTCAGAGCCAGTAAGTTGGTTTGTTCTGCGATGTCTCGAATCGTTGATAGTACGGTTGAGATGTCTTGCGCGTGCTGGTTGAGCTCGCCGATGACAACGCTCGCTTGGTTGACTTCAGAAGACAAATTGTTGATGGATGACTTGGAGTTGATCACTAACTCATGACCATTTTGTGTGCTCGCTGAAGAGTCTTGAGCGGCTTTAGCCGTCTGCTCTGCATGTGCTGCAATCTCTTGCGTTGCCGATGCCATTTCAGTCACAGCGGTCGCCACCATCGTGATTTCTTGTTGCTGATGGTTCAGATCGGAAACCGATTGATTCGCGCGATTCGTGCTCAGCTCCGATTGTTGGCTCAGTTCTTCCGCTTGGTGACGAATGTGACCAATAAGTTGCTGCAAACTTTCAACGAACTGGTTGAAGTTTTCAGCCAGCTCACCAACTTCGTCACGGTTTTCTACTTTGATGCGTTGAGTTAGGTCGCCGCTACCGTTTGCGATTTGTGCAAGCGCATTCGAAACGTTGTAGAGCGGACGGAACAAGATGTTACATAGCAGATTAAACAAAGCTACGCAGATAACGACGACGATGGTGGTTGCGATGATCTGATCCCAAACAGCATCGTAGAGTGGGGCAACCAACGAGTTTTGATCTAACACCGTCACTGTTGTGAGCTTGGTACCCTCTATGTGGCGCGCGTAAATCACATATTCGGTGCCGTTAATAGAGACGCGACGCTCTGTACCTGAACGTGCGGCAGACGTAATGTCGTTGTTGTTGAGGCCTAGCTTGCTAACCGGTTGATTCAGCAGTTTACCGTTGTTATGAGTGAAAATATTGCCCTGTTCATTGGCAATAAACATATAACCTTCACCCGGTAGGATCACTTGGTTCAGGCTGTTCAGGATATCACCGATCTCTACGTCAGCACCCAGAACGACGGTTTGACCATGCAATTGCAGGGCTTTACCGAGCGACACGACGTTAGCCCCCGTGGCTGCTGCGACGGTTGGGTTATCCATAAAGACTTTCGATGGGTTGGCGATTGCATTGGTATACCAACCCCACTTACGAGGATCGTTATTACCTGGTGGCAAAACCACCCCATTAGCGTTGTCTTGTGACCCGTCCGGGTAAGCGAGGAAAACGTTATCGAACGCGCCAGAGTCTCGGACTTGTTTCAAATGCGTAACCAGAGAACGTTTCTCTGAATCAGAAGAGAGTGAAGTTAGTGCGCGCTCTTTAGAGAGTAGCCAGTCCTTTACGTATTGATTGTAAGATGCGCTAGTGCTTTCTAGTCGCTGTGCGACTTCGACATCGAGCCTATTTAATGAATCTCGAAAAGACAGCCCCTCTACCAGCACTCCCCCTAGAATGATGGCGGCACTGGCAGAGATTGCCAGTTTGTTTTTTAATGATAGATTTTTGAACATAAAGCGAATAATAGATCTTTGAATAATAGTAGTTGTGTTTTTATTCTCATCAGTGCTCTCTGCGCTGTTGAATATGCAGCAGAAAGTCAGATTCGAATCTGTTCAATAATTATATTTTATTGCTCAAAATAAATACTGACTCCATGTCGCGAATTTGAGTTTTACATCAAATAAGCAAAAGGATTTGGGATGATATTATTTATGTATTTGTAAAGTAAGGATTTGTCGATTTTTGTAAATGAGAATTCATTTCAATAAATGGTGATCTTTATCACATTTGCGTATTTGATAATCCATTAAAAATGTGAAGGTTATAGCACCGGATATATATTGATTAGCTTAATCATTGTTATGGGCAATCGTTATGCGCAGTATATTGTTAGTCCCCGCGTTATTAGTGTCAGGGTGTGCTCTGATACAACAGTCGACGCCGATTCAACCTGACGCCAACTGGCACGTGGACCAGTTATCGAACGGTATGAAATACCATCTTTATCCAACAGAAGACCAAGAAGTCTCGGTCCGTTTGGTGATGAATATCGGCTCATTCCAAGAAACATCCTCTCAAAAGGGTTACGCTCACTTTGTTGAGCATATGGCGTTTAATGGTAGTGAGCATTTTACCGGTAACGACGTTGTCAAACTTTTCGAGCAATCTGGTGGTAGCTTTGGCGCTGATATCAACGCTTTTACCAGTTATCAGCAAACGTCTTACCAACTTGACCTTGCGAATAATACGAAGCTAGAAGATGCCCTAAAGTGGATGAGAGATATCGGTAACGGGCTTGAGTTTGCTCCTGAGCAAGTAGAGAAAGAAAAAGGGGTGATTCTCGGGGAATGGCGACGTGCTAATCCGGATGATAAGTCCTTTTCTATGCATGCTTACCAAGCCTCGATTGAAGGCACTATGTATGGTGAGCATGACCCAATTGGTACTCGCGAAGCGATTCAAAATGCTTCCTCAAGTAAGTTAAAGGCGTTTTACGACAAATGGTACCAGCCACAAAATGCCGAGTTGATTGTGACTGGTAATATCGACGTAGATTCACTGTCCAAGATTATCAAAAGCAAGTTCTCGAACTGGGAAAGTACCTCGGATACGGTAATAGAGAAGCGCCGTGATATTCGAGTGAACAACGAAAACAGAATCTTGCCAAGTAACACGATGGAATCACCCAGTCTTCATTTAGTGATTGAGCGTGGTCTAAGTGGCGGCACGACGATTGAGCAACAACATGAAGTGTGGCGTGATGAAGTCGCAACACAACTCATTCAACAGCGTTTGATCCGTGTACTCAGTGATGCCGCTGAACCTTTTCAATACGCTTATGCAGAGCCCTATTACTCTAACTATCAGCGTATGATGTCGGCAGGGATTTCGTTTGCACCAGATCGCCGCGAACAAATGCACCAGACTTTCATTCGTACCTTGGCGTCGTTGAGAGATTATGGTGCGACTCAATCCGAGTTAGATAGCGTTATGTCAAATTGGCAAGGTGAACTTGCAAATATTGATTCAGATTGGAGTCAGCGTAAGCCAAACAGTTACGCAGAAGCACGTGTTTTTCAAATTGGACAAGACAGTGTCAGCCAATCAAAAGAGAATTATGCCCAGAGTTTGGCAGAATTCATCAACAACGAGAATTTAGAGAGCATTAACACACAATTGACGGCTTTGTTATCTCAGCAGCCAAGCTTTTTTATTGGTTTGGGGAAAAGCGAAACGTCAGAACAGTTCAATGGTGTATTTGCCGCTCTAAACAGTGCCTATCTTCAAACTGGCGAAAAACCGTTAGAGATGTATGACAAAGTGGATGGATTCTTAAAGCCTACCCAGGAAGGCAGCATCACGAGCATGCGTCAGGAAGCGGGTGGTTTTCAAGTCTATACGCTATCAAACGGTGTCGAAGTGTGGTTCCAAAAAGATACTAAAGCGGGTGGTCGAGCGTATATTTACTATGCGAGCCAAGGTGGTAAAGCCGCTGTTGATCCGACGTTGTATGCCGCTTATGAAATCGCAGCAACAACGGCAATACGCAGTGGGTTAGGGGCATTTTCTGGTTCAGAGCTAGATAGCTACTTACGCAAAAACAACATTGCGCTTGGCGCGATGCTTGATGCGACCAGTCACGGAGCGCAAATTACGGCGCCAAATACGCACCTAACCGATGCTTTGAATGGACTATACAACCTAGCGACGGAGATTAAAGTCGACGAGCGCCAGATGGCGGCAGCGAAGCAAGAGTTTAAACAGCAGAGCGGCGCTTTTTTTGAATCACCGATGGGAAAACTGATTCAAAAAGCAAACGGCAATTCTTATTTGCCGGGGAGTCGTCATCGTATAGTGTCCAGTGATGATGTTGAACAAGTGACTTCCGAGCAGATACTAGCGGTGCATGAGCAACTTTTCAAAACCAATGATGGTTTTAAGATGGTTATTGTTGCAAACGTAGAGCCGGAAGAAATTACACCACTTTTGCGTAAGTATGTGGCCTCTATCGAAATGAAACCTAGTCGTTCGATTGATTATCGCGTTGCGTTTAACCCGGAAGTGCCGGAGCGAACTGTGGTTGCGGATGGGCATGAACCTTCATCGTTGTATGTAATGCGTTTGACTAATACGAGCGATTACCAACGTACGGCAAGAGACACGGTTATCGAAGATATTTTGCAACGTATTAGTAATGCGCGTGTTTTGGATATTGTGCGAGAAGAGTCTAGCCTTGATTACAGCCCAAGCATTTACACCATGACACAAGATCGCGAACCCATCTCTGATTGGCTTTTGGAGTCTCAAGTCGAGCCCAAAGACGTGGCTCTTTTAGAGAGTAAACTGGGCAAAGTGTTTGATGATTTAGCGTCAAATATTACCCAAAAAGAAGTGGATACGGCCGCGAAACAACTGGCAGTCGCGATGCAAGGATTGGATGACAACCCAGCACAGAGATCATGGGCATATACTCGTTATTTGGTGCATGATTACGGCGTCGATGTGTTACTTGACGTTGAGAAAGTGGCTAAAAGTGTGACGTTAGATGAAGTGAAAGCGCATGCAAAATCAGCTTTTGGTCCACAAGCAAAACGCTCGGTGATGGTTTTAAATCCGGCCGAATAATCACGTAGTTTCTGACGAAAATCGTGGCAATAGTAATAAAAAAGACGGCGTGAAAGCCGTCTTTTTTAAGCACTTTAATCAAAGCTTTTATGCTGATTTACGCGCAAGTCGCTTTTCATTGTTGGTGTTGTTTTCTTTTGTGATCGCACTGTCTTGAGCCTTACCCTTTAACGTTACCACTTCCTTTTCAGGTAATTCGGCTGCTTCACCAAAGAATTTGCCACCAGGTTCAATGCTGAGGTTATTGCTCCAGATCCTACCGCTTACGCGTCCCTTGGCAAGCACTTGAATGTGTTCTGCGTGACAGTTTCCGTCCATCATGCCATTAATGATCAGCTGTTTAGCGTAGATTTCACCGTTTACTCGCCCGCTTTCTGCGACAACGAGAGTGCCTTCCACGTTAATTTGACCATCGACGATGCCATCAATCTGGACATCGTTTTCTACTTTGAGTTCTCCGCTAAGAGAACAGCCTTTGGCGATGAGAGTTGAAGCTGCTGAGCTACTCGTTGTTCCACTGTTTTGATTAAAGATTCCCATCGTATTCTTCGCTCCTTAGTAAAAATGTCTTCGAAATCATTAAGGCTCCAATCGACAAATGGTTTCGGATTCAGTGCTCGCCCAACAAATCGCACCTCGTAATGCAGGTGAGGGCCAGAAGAGAGCCCACTGTTGCCGGAAATTGCAATCAGCTGCCCTTTTTTGACGAACTGACCACTTTTTACTTTGAACGCTTTCAAGTGCGAATAAGAACTCGAAAAACCGAAAGAATGTTGCAGCCTGAGGAAGTTACCAGAGCCTTTATTGCTGCGGCGGGTGACTTCCACTACCCCATCGGCAGGGGCATAAATTTTGGTGCCGATATTTACGGCAAAATCGAGCCCACGATGCATCTTGGCAACTTTTGTCACCGGATGGATACGCTTACCGAATCCGGAAGATAGCCGTACCTTGCCGACTGGAGAACCACTTGGTATTTGGTTTAATAACACCATGCGAACGTTTGAGGTTATCGCCGCCGCATCGAGCCTAGCATCCAAGTTATTTGTCGAGGTATGTTCTCCAACCCCAAGCACTTTCTCTAATTCACCCAAACGTTCCGAAACAAGTTGTACCCGTTCTTCCCGTTCTGAAAGGTCATTTTCTAGCTCTGATTTAAGTGTTTTCAGTGTGCTGAGCTCTTCACCCATGGTGCGTGAATGCTCTGTCAATTCAGCTTGTTTTAACGCTGCATTATCAACGCGAGTGTACAAGTGATGAATTAAGATTACGGTCGCGGCCAGAGCAACAACAAAAAAAACGAAAAACGTTTTTATGTTACGTTGCATCCTTTTACTGAAGTACCAATGTCTTGAGCCATTGATAGTTGATATAGAGATCGTCAACTGGTCTTTCATCGTCTTCTATTGCTCGTATTTGGTATACGTCTCGTCACTGAGTTAGTAGGAATGTAAGGAAAACGAGTAGGGACCGCCAGAGGCAAATTGGAAAGAAGTGTCAGGTCGTGAGGCGTTTTCAGATATTAGATAAAAGACTCAATAAAGATTTAATATTCTGCTGATTTTGGTCGTAATTACTCCAAATCGCTTCATTTAACTGAATATTATGATTTTTAAGGCGGTTATCCGAGAAATTGGATTGTGAATATTGCCAATAGCATCCGCACGCAATTCAACTTACTTCACGGTTTGCCTTATAAATGTTGGATAATTTATCAAACCGACATTCATTACATCGATAACTTGTTTATGATAGCGGTTGATATAAAGCACTATTCATTGGCTTTAAACCTAAGCGTTACATTTCGTTTAGGAACACATAACTATGACAACGGAGTTGGTCGTGAAAAAACTACTATTGGCTACAGCAGTGGTCGCAGCAGCAGGGGGCGCTGGCTACCTGTACCAAAACAATACTACCGCGAGTGATGCAGGCTCACTGTTAACGCAAGTTCCTGCAGATTCACTTATGGTGACGTATCAGACAGAACCTTTTAACCATTATAAATACATGAACGCATTCGGTACGGCGAATCAAGGCTCGATTGCAGAACTTTTTGCCGATGAACCACTGTCTCCACAACAGCAGTTTGCAGTTAACTTATTCGATGGATACCTAGAGAGTGCTGCGTCGCCAGAAACATTAAAAGCTTATTTGGGCACCGGGGAAAACATTAATCCTGTGTTGTACACAATTGGTATGGTACCCGTGTACAAAGTGGATATTGAAGACCCTGCCGCGTTATGGAAAACACTGGATCATGAAGAGCAGATGAGCGGCGCTAAGCATGAGTTGGTTAAGCTTGGTGACGTCGAGTATCGTCGTTACGAGATGACTGATTCAATTGACCCGCAGGACGGTATTGGCTTGGTTGTAGCCGTGGTTGATAACGTGCTTACGTTAACGGTTGATGTTCCGCAACTGGGCGTTCAAAACCCGATTAAAATGGCATTAGGGCTTGAAGCACCAAGTCAAAATATTGCTGAGAGTGGACGTCTTGAGGTGTTGCAAGCCAAATACGGTGAAAACAACAACTCTTTTGGTTACTTTGATCATCGCGAAGTGATTAAAGGTTTGACGACGAAAGATGGCAATATGTTTGCTCGTCAAATCAGCACGTTGGATGCAATAGATCCTGAACCAACTATTGAGGAAATGCGTTCACCAGCCTGCCATACTGAGCTTACTCAAGTTGCAGAAAACTGGCCTCAGTCCGTCGCGTTTGCAGAATACAAGATGAAAGGCGATCAGGCGTTCATTAAAGGTTCTTTTGTTGTTGAGTCCAACAATAAAGTGATTCTAGATGCGCTCAAGTCGATTCGTGGTGTATTGGCAGAGTCTAAAAGTGATAAGAGTTTCTTTAGTATGGCGCTTGGCTTAGACATTAATACGCTAGCGCCATCGATTGGTCAGATTTGGGCTGACTTGACTCAGCCTCAATACCAATGCTCTTTATTGACACAAATGCAGCAAGAGATGGGCGGCCAGAATCCAGCAGCCGCTGTAAGCATGGGGTCAGGCATGGTTAACGGCCTTAAAGGGTTAAGCCTGCAAATGTTTGATATCAAAGTAGATACTAATGCTCAGCATGGTGAAGTATTTAGCCAGCTAGATGGTATGTTGTCTCTTTCTGCCAATGATCCAATGATGCTTATTCAAACTGCGCAAATGTTCGTTCCTGAACTTGCTCAATTGCAAATTCAACCGGATAACCAACCTGTTAATGTCAGTGACCTATTAGAAATGCATACTGGCATGAAGGTGGACGTGTTTGCTCGTCTAAACGAAAACCATTTCACCCTTTACAGTGGTGATAGTGCTGCGGAAGCAAGCAAAGAAGTGATGGCGCAATCACTTTCTCCAAATGGCTTGTTCAGCTTTGATTTTGATTCAGAGCGTATTTTGGAAGTGTTAGAGAGTGCGTCGTCAATCACAGGGGAGCCGGTTCCGGATGATGTTGTCAAAAGCTTACAAGGCGAGCTTGTTGGTGGTATGACGATGGACGTGACAGACCAAGGTATTGGTTTTGAGTTTGATTACCGCGGTGCAACTAAACCTGTAACGGTTGCACAGCAGTAACACATTGAGTAGAAAAGGCGGCGCAATGCCGCCTTTTGTTATTATTATGTACCGCATTAAAAAGCGAGTGGGAAGAGCGACGCTTACTCATCTATTTGAGGATGAGAGTATTGCTGATATTCAGGTAACTCTTTTCTTAAATTACTAAATGTCGCCCATGCACTTTCTTTTGAGAGTTTGTTGATCAGCCAGTTTGGCAATAGACCTCCGGGGTCAGCAAACGCCTTGTATTCCACTAGTGTTGTATCGTTTGTGAGTTTTTGTAACTCCCAAGTCGCATCAACCGAGCGAATTCGAACATAACCATTTTGTTCAGCAAGATATGAGTCAGGTGCGCTTTTGATTTCTATGGTGAATCCCAGCTCATCGACCCAGTACTTTGAGTAGGTGACCATATCCCGATTTTTGGCAGGCCATGGTGCTTTAAACTGGGTGTAAACGATGTTCTCGGTGGCCGATATCTGATTTAAAACCCGGCTATGACTGGCATTGTCAATCCAGTTCGGGATATTGTCACTGTCTTCCAGTAGCGTTAAAAATGCACCATAGCTGGTGGGTGTGAACATCCGGGCACGGATCTCAACTAAACCGTCACTATGTTCTCGGGAGTAAATTGTGATTCCATTCTTGTCACGCTCGAACTGCCAGTTCTCGTTGGCGCTCGCATCAGTACCAGCGGATATCAATGTGGCGAGTGTTAAGGCGCCCATTCTTAAATGCAACATCATGTTAGTATCCGCCAACTTTTCCTAAATTTAAGTTTATACGATTTGTTGTAGCTATAAGGACAATAGTATGTTTTTTGTTATTGTTCTGAAGGTTGCTCTGCACTAAAGCCACGTTGAATGTTGGTGAAGGTAAGCGATGCAAATATTACGATAACGATCGCTAGATGCCATGCTTGACTCAATCCAAGCTGCACCAGAGTTAAGCTGACCAATGAGGAGACGACCATTTGTCCACCACCAGACATTGCCGCTGCGGCACCTGCTTGCTTTTTATAAGGTTGCATTACCATCGCTTGTGCACAAGGTAGGGCAATACCATTACCCAAGATCATTAATAGCTGTCCTAGCATCAGAAATAGAGGCTCAACAGGGCAGAAAAATAACCACATTGCGGCAGCGAGGTGAAGAAATGGGGTGCAAAGCAGCATTTTTTTATTGCCAATAATTGGCCTTACTCGGTTACAAATCGTGGTACCACATAACATACCCAAAGCGGGAATGAGCGCCCACATCGCGTATTGAGCGGAGGTCATGCCAATTTGATCTTGCATGATAAATGGCATCACAGAGACTGTCGTAATCATTAAGCTGAAGTTTAACCAACTGATACTGGCGAAACTCATAAAGTAACGAGACGTAAGTAAGCTCTTGTATTGGAGTAACATTTTTCGGGGTGACGGAATGACAGAACGTTTTGTGATGGTTTCTGTGAACTTAAAGGCGATGATTACCCAGGCCAGCGAGACATAGCCCAATAGAGAAATAAACACCATACTCCAACCGAAGTGGAAGTTGATAAAGCCGCCAATCACAGGTGCAATAAGTGGCGTGATTGAAGCCGCCATGGCGATGTAAGACATTGCCACTGGGAGTTCATCCCCGCTAAATCTATCTCGAGTCGACGCCCTCGCGAGTACCGCGCAGCATCCTGTACCTAACCCTTGTAAAAAGCGCCCCATCACCATCCCTGTAAATGTGTCACTGAAGAAAATAATTATCAGCAGACCAGACATCGCGATGAGTAAACCGGTAAGTAATACTCTTTTTCGTCCTAAAGCATCTGACACTGGCCCGTAGATAAATTGAGAGGGGCCGAAGCCGAGCAAATAAATACTCACAAGTAGTTGAGCTTGGTCGAGGGAGATGGAAAAGTCTTTTGCTATCCATGGCAAAGAGGGCATGACTAGCCCCATGCTCAACTGGCCAACGCTAATAATAAGACAGGCGAGTAGTATAGTATGAAAGTTGATTGGGCGACTCATGACTGGTCTCCATTCAAACAACCTTTTTGGCGTCGTGATCTTAAGCCGCCTTCGTCATCCACTTCATTTAGCTTTGCTTTGACCCGCTTCACAGTCGATAGACTGACTTCGCATTGCTCTGCTACGTTTTGCAATGTGTAGCCTTCTAGCAGTAACGTTGCGATCTGTTGGTGTTTGGTTTTGTTTGCGGGGCGGCCGCGAAACTTCTGTTTCCATAATTCTGGCTGCTCTTTAATGGCCTGTCGCCCTTGCTCTGCGGCAAACAGGCGATGTTCAGTCTGCACTTTCCCATATCCAGATAACACTGTGAGTAGTGTTTGAGTTTGAACAGAACCTGGCTCAAAAGTTATTGATTCACATACGGTTTTCAATGTTACCCCTTTATCGAGTAGCATTTTTATCGTGTTCAATGCTTGACTAAAGTCGCGACCAAATGCGGTCAGCCACCAGAGCACAATCGTATCCCCAGCTCTGACGGAATCGAGCAGTCGTAAGAATGCCTCTCTCTCGGTTGGAGGCATGCAACCACGAACCTTATCCTCAAAATGCTGAGCTTCGGGTGCAAAAGCTTTTAGAGTATTAAGGTGCTCTTGGTAAGCTCGATTTTTTGGCGAATAACGAGTGTAAAGATACGTGGTCATAAGGATTATGAGCCTTTTTTGTTTGGTTCATATAGTGTAATGGCTCACAAATATACATGGGTTCATTAATACTGACAACACTAAATGAGCCGTTTGGGAGTCAGAGGCACATAAAAAAGCCAACCGAATGGCTGGCTATAGCTATTTAAGCTTTTGTTGTCTGTCGCTCGATTAACTTCACTGGCACCATCATTTTTACTAGGCTTCCGTTTTTCGTATTAATTTGATCAACAATGATCTTCACGCATTCGCGAGCGAGGCGACGGAAATCCTGGCGGAATGTGGTTAATTGATAGCTTAACCATTCTGTCTGAGGAATATTATCAAAGCCAATGACTTGTAAGTCCTGAGGAATGCTCAACCCGCATTCTATACGAGCGATATCCATGACCGCCATCGCAAGGTTATCGGTTGCACAGAACACCGCTTCAGGCCGATTTTTGTCTGCCAGTATGGCACGGACTTTATCAAGTGAGCTCGCGTAGTCATAACTGGCTTCAATGATGCGTGGCGTCTTGCCGGTTAGGTCTTCAAATTCAGAGCAGAAGCCGCTTTGGCGTTCGTCATTCGTAAAGGTTGGCACTTCTCCCGTCAAATAAACCGCGTTCTTCACGCCACTTTTATGCAGAAGTTGCGCGGCTTGTTGGCCTGCTTCGTAGTTGTCACTGATAACGTAGCTACTCCTAGTACCTTCAACAACTCGTGCGTATTGAACAATTGGGATATTAAACTCTTCACATTCTTCATAAAGGGACTTATTGAAGGTTGCGGAAGCGGCAATGACACCATCGACGCGATACTGGAAGATATTTGGGATTGAGTGACCCTCTTCTTCATCCACTTGCCATGGAATCAATACGGCAGAATAACCTTTTTTCTGTAACTCACTGGAAATTAATTGCAGTGTTTTCATATGGATAGGGTAATCCGCATCAGGAAACACCAAACCTATCAATTTCGATTCGTTTGTGGTCAGGCTACGTGCAAAGGCGTTAGGGCGGTAGTTAAGGGCTTTAGCCGCTTCAAAGACTTTTTGCTTGGTCTTTTCGGATACTGAGCTACCCGGAACAAACACGCGCGATACAGTAGATTGAGAGACGCCTGCCATCTTTGCCACATCTTTTGATGTGACTACGTGTTTAATTGATTTCATGAATAAAACTTAGTTGCCAGTAATTGAGGTCATAAGACTAGCATAAATAGGTACGTATTCATAAATGTTCTGACAGGGTATCCTAAGTAGAATAATGGCTTTGGAGTGTTAAAAAGCAAAATGTGGGTTAACCCATTTGGTTTGCTTTGAGCTAGCACTAGATCTAGAGCGTAGATACTGTCCGTTTGTTGGACGTACAGTATCTACGTAAAGAACATTAATTTGCTTGTTTGACTGCAACTTTACGTTTTGGGGAGAGGAGTGAATACCCCATGTATCCGATGCAAGCGGTAGCGACAAGAATAGAGCAGCCACGCATAAAGTTAATCAGCATAGGAGCGTTGTCGGTAAACGCGTTGATCCCCCAAAGCATCACGAGAGAGAATACAAACATCACTAGTAAGCCATAACATGGAGCATCGATTTTGCCGGGAACGACATACCAACCATCTTCCTTGATTGGTTTATTTAGACGCGCATATTCCGCTTGCTGGCCTTTCACTGTGTAAAGATGCATTTCATCTTGTTTACCCGTCAGGAGAAGGCTAGCAATGTAAGCGACAACGGCATTCACAATCACGCCAATCACGCAATACCAAGGCCACGCAATATCGGTCGCAACGGCTACATACCAAATCACCAAGAAGCTAGCAGCAACGCCAATTAACAAGCCTTTTTCCGTAATGTGTTTTGAGTAGAAACCAAGGACGAACATACAGAAGCTCGCACCGACAAAGTAAGAGCCTGCCTTACTCAGCACTTCCAGTACCGAGCCTGTGCTGGTGGCAAACATGATCGCTGGAATGATGACCAAAATCGCCCACGCCACCGTGAAGAAACGCGATACCTTTAAGTAGTGCTCTTCCGACTCGTTTTGCTTGTAGAAGCGTTTGTAAAAGTCAGCCACAGAAACGGTCGCCATTGAGTTAAAGGCGGAATCGAGACTCGACATACTTGCCGCCAGAATCGCAGCGGCAATGATGCCCATCAAGCCTGGCATTCCATATTCACTCGCATAATGAAGAATGATGGTGTTGCCGTTTTCAAACTCTTTACCGTCGTAATAAGCGTTGAACAGTACGCCAAGCAAGATAAAGACAAAGTAAATAAAGAAGGCCACGTAGCCCATCATCAACATTGCCTTTTTCGCATCGCCCATGCTTTTAGCGGCCATACAACGTTGTACCATCATCTGGTTACCGCCATACACGGTGGTGTGGAACATCGTCATTGCGATAACGCCAGCCCATACCGTCGTTACTTGGCTTAGGTTAAAACTTGTCTGTAGGGCATCGGTCATTCCTTTCGCTTTGAGTTCTGCCATGACCTCCGTCATTGGAGCAGGCATGCCATTCCAAACGGCTTCAATGATGATGAATGCGCCAATAAATAAGATTACTGCTTGAATCACATCGGTCCAAATGACAGCCGCGATACCGCCCATTACGGTGTAGATAAGGGCAATTGCAGTGACGATCATGATGCAGTACATCACGTCGATACCAGTAATGAACTCTAAAATCATTGCTGTCGCGTAGAGTACGGCTGCCGAGCTCAATGCTTGTTTGATAAGGAAGATAAACGACAAAGTCAGTCGTGAAGCCTTACCGAAGCGTCGTTCTTGATACTCGTAGATGGAGGTTAAACCGTTGTTGTAGAAAAACGGCATAAACACAGCCACGATGAAGAAGATCACCAGCGGATAATTGAGGTGAATCGCGATAACCGACAGGCCTTCTTTGTAAGACCAAGCTGGCCCACCAAGGAAAGACATGGCACTCACGTAAGTACAAACGACAGAAATACCGATCGCCCACCAAGGGATGCTCTTATCACCCAAAGCGAATTGGCTAGCTGAAGTTACTCGCTTACCAATCACCGCACCCAATACTAGCGTTAGGGCTATGTATCCACCAAGGATGCTCCAGTTAAGTGCGCCAAACTCATGCATAATTAGGTCCTTCTAACTGTTCTTTCATTTGTGCAAACACGTCATAGCCAAGTTGCAGCAGGATATGAACGATGTCGATCGCCACCCAGTTTTCCTTCAGTAAATCGCCTTCGCGTCGCCAAATGTCCATAACGCGAAGTTCGATGTGTTTTCCTGTCGGGGCGAGACCGAGCCAGCCACTGTGACCAGTGTGAGTACCATGCATATGTGGCCAACCACCTGTGGATACGTAGTCATTTTTGGCCAAAAAATTGACCTCAATATCGACACTTCGGTCAGGGAAGGCAAACACAAATGGCGCTTGATGGTGGTTACGGAAACCTTTGATACCGCGCGTAGTACCAATACCAGCAGGGCCGTACCACATGAAGTCATTGTGCCAGTAGTTTTCTAAATCCATCGAGAAAAGATCTTTGCCATCAAAACGACCCAAGCAAGACAGCATATCTTCAACCAGCTGGGCGCTCTTTTCACTTTCTCCCAAAGACACAACAGATTGTTGAATACCGTTAGAAGTTGCAGGAGAAGGAACCAAGCCATCGTGACCTAAGCTTTTACGAAGAGGGTTGCAGCCTGCTTGATTCATCGCGTCGATGAAGTCTGGGATCATGTAAGATTCGGTGATTTGGTCGTTCTCCACACACACCATTTCGGTGTAACGCAAGTAGAGTGTTTTCCCTGTTGCTGGGATGCCAAACAGTGGTTGTTCAAATGTACCGATAAAGTAGCCGGTAGAGTTGTACCAAGTGCGGCCTTCGTATTCGCCGTGCATTACGATCATTGGTCGGCGCTCGGCGTCAGGCAAAGCATTCACAAGTGGTGAGAGGAAAGATTCGTGGGTTGCATCTGGGCCATTAAGATCGTTCACAGGGTGCGCCACGCACCATTTTACGTCAGGGTTCAAAGTTTGCAGAGCGGCCTGTTTTTGCTCGATGTCTGCGGCTTTGAAGTAGTTCTGGTAGAACTGTTCGATGATGTTGAGTGACATGTTGCTTCCTTACTGTCTGTGATTTTAATAAATAGTGTTTAGTCAGCCGTTAGCCTTGTTGTAGCAGGATTTGCTTCCAGATTGCGGTCTCGTCAAACAAAGTGAATTCGCGACGAAGACCCCAAGGGCCAAACTCAGCGTGGCTGATCCCCATGATGTAAACCTCTTTTCCTGAAGGCTTACCAAACATCCCGTATCCCTCATGCTTACCGTGCAAAGACCATCGAATTGCAGCGCGTGGTGACATCATGTCGTCATCCCGGCCAATACGATGGTGAACGGTAAATTGAGCATTTGGGAAAGACGCACGAAGTGCCATCCAAAAATGATCGACTTCCGAGTATGATAGGGCATTTTGACCGCCAGTGTATTCGCCGATGCAAGCGCGGTCGTACTCTTTCGGTACTATAGAGAACTCGGCATTCATAAGGCTTCTGAGAATTGCTTCATAGCGCTGACCATATTCGTTGTCGTTGCCTACGCCCAAATAAGGTCCAGGAATGTCGACTTCAGGTGTGAACGGAAATGGGCTTGATTCCACGCCACCTTCAAATTCGATTTGTTGGCGTGCAAACTCTTCTGACGTCATACCCAGTTGTTTCGCGATATCGGCTTGATCGCGAACCAACCATTCGTCATTGATTTGGTTATTGATAGCGTGGCAATCTGCGATAATACGGAAACGAAGTTTGCGGTTCGAGGCTTGCCCGTAGAAGCCGTTGCCACTGTGTGTTGCAGTAGAGATGATTCGATGAGAAGAAAGCATGCCTTGTTCCGGGGTGCCTGACCAAATGACGTCTTCGCCATATAGCGTGCGATCGGGAAACTCGGCCAGTGTCGCCATTGTTGCACTGATCACCCCTTCGTTTCCTTGAACGATAGAGAGTGGAGTACGCACAACAATGTCGGGAGAGTAGTAGTGTTCTAAGGTGTTTAAACCTCGGTCTTCCCAAATCTCTTTTGTGATACCAAGAATGTAGTCGGGAAAATCACGCCACTTTTCATCGAAGCCAACCATGGCCATAAATCACCTCCGTAATTGAATAATTATGTTTTGATTACGTATTCAAAATATATCATGTTGCCATTTTGTCAACGGATTGTTTTTCAATTGTTTAAATAGCGTGCTGATGATCAGATTTTTAACAATTGAGCGGAAAATAAACTAAAAAAGTACAGGAGAGATGGAAGCTATCTCTTATCTAGACGTGTTAATAAGAAAGGAAGTCAAAGTTTTTTGTATGAATTTCCTAATATCTTATTGTTTTTAATCGCTTAATTTATTTTTATCTGTTTGAATGGAAACAAATGATTAAGCCAAAACTGATAATCATGCAGATCAAGGCACCCAAATAGACTTTATCGCTAACATTCAGCTATTTTGGTGTCAATTATCCTTATATCTTTCAAATTTTCCTTTTGCATACGAATGCTTAAAGGCTTTTTATTAAATCGGAAGTAAATAACGAATAAGCCACTAGAAAGGTGTTTATCTAGTGGCTATAACAGTCATAAGCGCTCTATGAGTGCAACGATCAGGATAAAAGCGCAGGTAATGATAGCGAGATGGCAGGGATGAAGGTAATCAACATCAAGGCCACTATCATTGCACCAATCCAGCCCATGATGGCTTTAGAGAGCGACTCTATCGGTACTTTGCCTACCTGACTTGCCATAAACAGGTTGGCACCCAGAGGAGGCGTAACAAAGCCAATGGCCAAGTTCACGATCATCACGATCCCAAAATGAACGGGGTCCATGCCGAGTGCTGACGTAATGGGTAACAGAATTGGCGTGAGAATAACAATGGCTGCCAGCGTTTCCATAAAGGTACCGACAAGCAACAACAGGACATTGATGCAAAGCAGTATCAGAAGTTTGTTTTCAGTAATCGATAGAATGAACTGAGCAATCTCGGTCGGTAGACGTTCTAGGGTCAATATGCGGCCAAACGTCACGGACGCACCCACAATGACGAGCACAGCGCCAACTAACAGTGACGACTCTAGAATGATTTTCACCACTTGCGTTGGTTTGAGTTCTTTATAAACAAACATGCCAAAGAATAAGCCATAGAGAACTCCGATGGCGGCTGATTCGGTAGGCGTGAAAATGCCGGAATAGATGCCACCGAGAATGATAACGGGTAGTAGCATTGCCCAACTGGCTTCTTTTAGCGCATCAAGACGCTCTGCCCAAGTCGCTTTGTGCTCGTTACCTGTGTAGCCCCGCATTTTGGAGACAATCAGACAGTAGCCGATCAATACCATACCAACGACCAAGCCAGGAATGATGCCCGCCATGAACATCTTGGTGACCGAGACCTCAGCAGTGATCGCGTAGACGATCATCACCACAGAAGGCGGAATAATGACACCAATCCCGCCGGAAGAGGCTATCAAGGCACCTGCAAAGCTGCGGTCGTAGCCTTTCTTCACCATCGAGGGAATCATCGTCAGGCCGATAGCGGCAACAGTGGCAGACCCTGTACCAGAGATGGAAGCGAAGAACATACACGCCACAATGGCCACGATGCCAAGCCCGCCAGTAAAGTGGCCAAAGAAGACCTCCGCCACATGCAATAATCGTTTTGAGATCCCTCCTTGGCTCATAAGGTTACCTGCCAAGGTAAAAAGAACGACGGCGAGGAGAGGGAAAGAGTCGAGCCCTGTTACCATCCCTTGGACTAAAAACTCGATGTTAAGAAATGGCAGACTGAGTATCGCGACCATACTGGCTGCCGCCAGAGCAATACCGACCGGAACGCCAATGAGCAGAAGCAGACCAAAGCTGCCAAACAAAAGTGCAGACGTCATGCGTTAAACTCCAATAGTCGGTTAGAAGTACGATACTTTGCTTTGATATGGCGATAGCGTTGGCGAGAAAAGCGAACTCGTTCATTGCTGGTGGAGCACGCGTTCACACGTTGATAAATGCTTGTCACTAGGCGCGCGCAGCTTAATAGTGCGCAAACTAAAACAGAGGTATACAAACACGCAATAGGAATTTCCATTGCGGGTGCAATCTGACCGAGTTGCAGGCTGCGGTTTATAACCTTAAATCCAAACCAGGCGACAGTGGCACTAAAGGCAAGGTAGATAAGATCAGAGACAATCAAACTGAATTGCGTCCAATTGCCCGGAAGTTTATCTATGAACACACGAATGCGGATGTGTCGATCATCTCGGATACAATAGCTGATGCTCAGGTACATCGCCCATACGAATAAATAACGTGCCAGCTCTTCAGCCCACGCGATCGTTGCGTCAAATAGGCGTAGTGCGATTTGCAAGCACAGTAAAGTTGTCATCGTCGAGATCGCGATAACGATAAGGGTAGGTTCTAGGTATTTGTCTAGTAAGCGAAACCACTTCATGTTCACCTCCAAAACGAGAAAGCACGACCTGTTGCCAGATCGTGCAAAAGAGTGGGAGTTATAGGCGTTCTATCTCGGCCATCACGTTGTCAAACAAGTCTTTACCCGTTTTACTGCGCAAGTCCTGGTACACGGCCGCATTCATTTTCTCTTTCATGATGCTGCGTACCTCGTCTGGGACGATGTTAACCGTCATGCCTTTTGCTTCGAGCTCTTTGATTACTTCTTGGTTTTGCTGCGCGGCGAGCTCACGCTGTTTTGCGATGGTTTCTTTGCTTACTTCACTGATCAGCGCTTGTTGTGCGGCCGGCAGTGAATCCCAAAACGATTTGTTCATGAACAACACGTAGTTGGTGTATATATGGTTAGTTAAAGAGAGGTACTTTTGTGCCTCGTAAAAACGTTCGGCATAAATAGAGTAGATAGCACTTTCTTGAGCGTTAATCAGGCCTTGTTGTAACGAGGTGAAAATTTCTCCCCAAGACAGAGGTGTTGGCGCAGTACCAATAGATTTCCACGCGCTTATTTGAGTGGGGTTAGATGCCGAGCGAATCTTTAGCCCTTTCAGGTCCTCAATACTATCAATTGGCTGTTTGTTGTTGGTCACGCTACGAAAGCCGACCTCCATAAAGCCAAGTCCATGAAAGCCTTTTGATTCCATAGCATTCAACAATGGTTGTCCGATCTTCTCACTGTCGAGCGCTTTGTGTGCTTGCTCTTCGCTATCAAAAAGGTAGAACACGTCGAGCACGTTAAACTCTGGGACGTAGGGAGAGAGTAAAACTGACGCACCAAACGTCATTTGTAAGTTGCCTTGCTGTACGAGTTCAGTCGTCTCACGCACATCGCCTAGTTGTCTTGCCGGATAGATTTCAACTTCTATCTCACCGTTTGAGCGAGCTTCCACTTCTTGTTCGAAATAGAGCATTGCTTTGTGTACGGGAGAGGTTTCTTGACTGTCATGAGCAAGACGAATAACACTGGTTGCAAACGTATTCATACTGCTAAATGCAAGCCCCAGTGCGGTAAGTGAAGTAAGGATTACTTTCTTCATCGTTCTTCCTTGTTTCTGGTATGACCTGCCATTGGCATTCGTCGGCAAGTCACACAACTTTTTATGTTTTTATAAATTAGTTGAGCAATTCATATCCATTTTGCATACGAATCCAAAATAAAACATTAAAGTAACAAGTCAATAACAAGATTGATGAATTGATGAGGAATTAAATAACGATTGGTGAAAATTTAATCGTGATCACAGAAAATGCTTTACTCGAAAGCAAGGCATTTTGTTTATGAAGAATGAATAAAAATGGATTTATTAAATGGTGCTACTACGTTCGATCAAGGTGCCTTGCTCGAAAAGGTATTCGCCAGTTGCATCCAGGTTGCCGTTGATTCGATTCATCAAATCTTCAACCGCTCGTTTAACAATTTTGTCGACTGGTTGAGCAATGGTGGTCAAATCATAGCTCGGCCATGCAGACATCGGAATGTTATCTACACCCATCACAGAGAAGTCTTGGGGGATCTTTGCTCCGGCTTGTCGCAAGCCATCCATCACACCCATGGCGAGGATGTCGTTTGCACAAAAAATTGCATCGGGTTTGCTAGTGTGCGACAAGATCGCTTTCGCTGCTTCTAAGCCTGCTTCAAAGCTGTACTTGGCTTGGATAAACGTTGGTGATGGAGCGCCGAGTTCTTGCAACTTTGAAGAGAAACCCAGCCAACGCTCTTCACTGGTCATGGAGCCAGCATCGCCACTGATATAAGCACACTGTTTTGCGCCTTTCTGCGTTAAATACTCCGCAGCTTGTTGGCCCGCCAAGCGGTTATCAATACCAGAGCTGTTGGCATTAATGCCTTCGGCGTAGCGGTTGATCAAGCTTAAGTGAACGCCAAACTTTTCGCATTGGGCAAACGCGCGTGAGGTTAAACGGCTGGTTGCGATAACGAGTCCGTCCACTTGGTATTCAATGGCGCGTGAAATGGCGAGATCGAGGTCGTCCTTGTCGATAGGGCAAAGCACAACTTGTCCGCCTCGCTTTTGAATTTCGACAGCCAAAGCACGAGATTGCATGTCGTACATTGGGTTTGATTCGCTATCTAACGCAATCGCCACTAAGCCTGAACGATTCGAAATCAGACCTCGGGCGATGGCATTCGGTGTGTATCCGAGCTTAGCTGCGGCATCCATCACCATTTTGCGTTTCTTCTCGCTAATACTCGCAGTCGGGCTGAATGCTCTAGATACCGTCGATTGAGAGACGCCGAGCATCTTCGCGACGTCGATCGAAGTTACTTTCGCTTTAATGGTGATACTCCTTATTTAAGGCCATTGAACCTGCTCATACGTGCTGAGTGTATGGGCTAGGGGATTTCTGTGTCTAGAGCATTACATTGATAAGGCGTAAATATCAGAGAAAACTCAAGAATTCATCACATTTCTCTCTTGTTTGAAGCCATCAATGATCATTTTGTGTTCAGACCCAACACAAAAGAAGCTAACGCCGAGTTCACGCCATTCCCGAGCTTGTTGAGCCGTCGCGACAAACATGCCAACAGGTTTATTGGCGGCTCTGGCCGCTTCGATTACTCGCATACTTGCTTGTGCGACTTTCTCATCATGAACGCTATCAGCACCATAAGCGACAGTGAGATCAACTTGGCCAATGAAGAGCGCATCAATACCTTCAACATTGGCAATCGCTTCAACATTTTCGACCCCTTGAGGGTCTTCAATTTGTGCAATGACAATCGTATTCGCACGGCTGTCTTTTAAGTGTTCAACCATGGGTTTAGTGGCGTATTGCGCTGTTCGACTGGAACCAGCATACCCTCGGCCACCTTCGCCGTAATGGCAGATTTTCGCCAGTTGCGTCGCTTGCTCAGCAGTACAAACATGGGGAATTTGTACACCCGCCGCGCCACAGTCAAGCGCGTTCAAAATGGTTGAAGGGGCGCTGTCTTGTACTCGTACCACGCACGCGAGGTCATTCGCTCTGGCCGCCATGATGCACAGATCAAGCGAGGAACGATCGAAAGGTGCGTGCTCTGCATCCAGTACCACAAAAGGCAACTCTGCCAGTGCCAATACCTCGATAATGTGAGGATGAGGGGTTTTAACAAATGTACCTAATAGCGTTTCTTTAGTCAGACGTTGCTTAAAATTGCTCATGATTATCTCCTTTGCAAAGGTATGCAAAAACTAACACGGAGAAATGTAAATGATGAGTAAAAATGATGTGATCTAAAACTCATTTTTGATTAAAAATTAAACTCAATCAAGGTCCTTATTACTTTCTTTTATTTATTTTAATTAATTAATACAAAGGCTTAAAGATAGTTTTTGTGTTTTGTTGACTTAACTTGTCAAATGTTAATTAAGTGTTTAATCTGATTTTGCATTCGTATCCAAAAGTATAAAAGTAACCGTTCGTCAGCCTCAATGTTCAAGGAGAAACCCAATGGCACGCATTTTAAAAAACGGAATCACTGAAGAAGCATCAGCATCAAACGACGCAAAAGTGCGTCAGATTGTTGAAAACATTCTTGCTGATATTGAATCGAAAGGTGATAGCGCTGTACGTGAGTTGTCTGAAAAGTTTGATAACTGGTCGCCGGAGCAATTCCGCCTGTCAGAAGAGCAAATCCAAGCCTGTGTGGATGCGCTTGATGAATCGACTCGTCATGATATCGAGTTCGCTCAGCAACAAGTTCGAAACTTTGCTCAAATTCAACGTGACTCAATGAAAGACGTCGAAGTAGAAACCATGCCTGGTGTGGTACTGGGGCATAAAAATATTCCAGTAAACAGCGTGGGTTGTTACATCCCTGGTGGAAAATACCCATTGGTTGCATCCGCTCACATGAGTGTACTGACGGCGAAAGTCGCGGGCGTAAAACGTGTTATTGCTTGTGCACCTCCGTTTAATGGCCAACCGAATGTGGCGATTGTCGCTGCGATGGCAATGGCGGGTGCGGATGAAATCTACTGCTTCGGTGGTGTTCAAGCGGTAGGAGCTATGGCATTGGGCACGGAGACTATTGCGCCAGTCGATATGATTGTAGGGCCGGGTAACGCATTTGTAGCAGAGGCAAAACGTCAGTTGTTTGGTCGCGTTGGTATCGATTTGTTTGCAGGCCCAACGGAAACCCTAGTCATTGCCGATGAGAAAGGTTGTGACCCAGAATTAGCAGCGGCAGATTTGCTTGGTCAGGCTGAGCATGGTTACAACTCTCCCGCTGTATTGTTGACCAATAGCGAAACATTTGCGCAAGAAACCATCAAAGAAATTGAACGTCAGTTAACCATTCTTCCAACGGCTGAAGTCGCGGGTAAAGCGTGGGCAGATTACGGACAAGTGATTGTGTGTGATAGCTACGAAGAAATGGTGGAAGTGGCAGACGATATCGCTTCTGAGCACGTTCAAGTGATGACGGAAGATCCTAAATACTTCCTAGATAACATGACCAACTACGGTGCCTTGTTCCTAGGTCGTGAAACCAACGTTTCTTACGGCGATAAATGTATTGGTACCAACCATACACTGCCAACGAAGAAAGCGGCGCGATACACCGGTGGTCTTTGGGTAGGTAAATTTATCAAGACCTGTACTTACCAGCGTGTAACGGAAGCTGCGTCGCTCAAAGTTGGTGAGTACTGCTCTCGCTTGTGTGCACTCGAAGGTTTTGCTGGCCACAAAGAGCAAGCGGATATTCGTGTGCGCCGTTACAAAGGCAAAGTGGAAGAGGCGTAATATGTCGAAACTTGCCTTAGTCACAGGCGGCAGTGGCGGACTGGGTGCCGCCATTTGTCGCAAGCTAGCTGAGTCGGGATATCGCGTAATTCTGACTTACAACAGTAATCAGAAAGCGGCCGAGGATGTGCTTTCCTCGCTGCCACGTAACGAGCATCTAGCATTCAAATTGAACGTGGCAGATTCTAGTGCGATTGAACAGCTTAAACATCAAGTCAGTGAAATAAGCGACAAGCTGGATCTGTTGGTCAACTGTGCGGGGATGACGAAATTCGTCGCGCACTCTGATTTGCAAAGTTTAGATGACCAGCTGTTTGACCAAATTTTCCAAGTGAACGTCCGTGCGCCTTTTGCCATGGTTCGAGCGTTTGAGCCTTGGCTTAAGCAAGCCAATGGTTGTGTGGTGAACATTACTTCTATCGCGGCACAGACTGCGATGGGGAGCAACATTGCTTACTGTGCAAGTAAATCTGCCGCGGAGAACATGACCCGTTCTTTAGCTCGCGCTCTGTCTCCCGAGGTTCGCGTTTTGGCTGTTGCTCCAGGGCTTGTCGACACTGAGTTTGTCAAAGGCTTGGATGACGCATGGCGTAATCAACAAGAACAATCCACACCGCTTAAGCGTTTAGCCAATGATGAAGAAGTCGCTCAAGCCGTGTACGCCGCAGCAGACGTTTTGACCTTCTCGACAGGCAATACCATCGCGGTTGATGGTGGGCGACCTTTAGGTCTGTAACTAACAATTCAAAGGCTAGGTCCAAACAAGGACAACAAGGATTTACAATGACTCTACAATCTAAAATGAATAATAACCTGGTCCGCTACATGGAACTGATTCCGGGTACGAGTGCGTTTATTGATGCGCGCACGCCAGGCAGTGATCTCAAAGATAACTTTTGCATTATCGGTGCTGGGGTGGCAGAGAGCAGTCGTCAGCATGTTCATATTCGCGATACGGCGGGCTTTAACATTGGTGCCGCAGGCCAACCGCCGGGCATCAAAAATTCGTTGCACTCTCATCGTACCGCCGAGCTTTTCTTGGTGTTCAAAGGTCAGTTCCGTTTTTATTGGGGGAACGATGGAGAGCATGAGGCGGTGTTGTCTCACGGTGACGTCATCTCGATTCCAACCAATCTCTTCCGTGGATTTGAAGTGGTTGGCCGCGATTACGGCTTTATGTTCTCGGTACTTGGCGGCGACGATTCAGGTGGCGGCGTTATTTGGCATCCAAACGTTATTAAAGACAGTCAAGGTTATGGTTTATACCTCAAAGCCGATGGCACACTCGTGGACACCATTAATGGCGACCCGGTGCCACAAGAATCAGAATTGATGCCGCTGCTTACCGAAGAAGAGCTCGCGACCTTCGATACCTACACCGCAGAAGAGATGATGCCATTTGTCGCTCTGCAAAAAGATTATCGTGAAATCAAAGGCGATTTCGGCGGAAGCAACGTGAAACAATACGCCTTAACGGGTCATCCTTTGGCGAGTTATGACTTCCAAGTAAAGAGTGAAGATGAAGTGAGCATCATGGCTTATGAGCTTTCTGAAGGTGGCTCGATTCCTCAACACTGCCGAGAAGAAAAACAAGTGCTTATCAACTTTGATGGCGATACTGAAGTGGTCCTCACGCATCAAGGCGAACAAGCGAGTGTTGTTTTAACGCGCGGTGATGTGCTGAATGTTCCAGAAGGTGCGTCTTATTCACTGACGAACTTGCGTGGTAATAGTTTGACGTATTGCATTCTTGGGTCTGATCAACCAAAGCCGCTGGCAGGAGAATAAAATGACGCAACCCACCTTGTTAGTTTGGCTACCCGGACTACTTTGTGATGGCACATTGTTTGAGGAAGTCAACCGAGCGTTGCCAAGTTGGGTTGAGCCTTCATGCCCGACGCTGGCCTCATTGCCGTCAATGGAACAGCTGGCGCAGAAAGTGTTGCAAGACGCACCGCAGGAGTTTGTCTTGGGTGGCTTATCAATGGGTGGGATTCTTGCCTTTGAGGTGTACCGTCAAGCGCCAAACAGAGTCAAAGGCTTGATCCTCATGGATACCAATGCAGCAGATGAAAAGCCAGAGGTGACACAAAAGCGTGATGTACTGGTTAGCCGTGCGTTAAGTGGTGAGTTTGAACGCATTACGCCTGACACTCTGATGCCTGTGCTGATTCATCCAAGCCGTTTGCAAGACAAAGCGTTAACTGAGCGTATAGAAGGCATGGCGGTCAATGTAGGTTTGGAGGCATTTGAAGCACATGCTAAAGCGTTAGCAACTCGCCCGGATGCTCGACCTTTATTGGCGGACATTCAAGCTCCTACGTTGGTGATAACAGGTAAAGAAGATAAGCTTTGTCCGCTAGACAATCATCTGCTCATGGAGAGATGCATCCCAAACGTCACGCTTCATGTTATCCCTGAGTGTGGGCATCTATCTACGCTTGAGCAGCCTTTAATTATTAGTGAAGTGATGACTACTTGGCTTCAAGATAACTTTGCTTAGTGTTGATAAGAACTTCATCACTCACCACCTTAAGGTTACTTGGGTATAGGTGGTGAGCGATGAGTATTATCAGAAGTAGTAGCGAATACCTGCCGCGAATTGATCATCACGGTTTTCGAATTTGCTGCCATCGTACTGATCTTTACCTAGGTCGAACTGGTATTCAGTCCAAACTAGGAATTTGTTCTTCTGGAAGTGGTATTCAAGACCAGGAATCAGCAAGTTACGCTCATAACCTTGTGTCTCGTCACCGCGATCTTCCATGTAGTTGTAGTTCAACGTTGGGCGTAGGCCGTTGTCGAAGTGGTAGTAAGTGTAGATTTCGCCACCTAGGGTATCGAACATCACGTCCGTACCGCCTTGACTCACTGCTTCCCAGTTTTCGCCAACGTGGAAAGTCGCACCCGCGTAGAAGCCACCGTTGCTGTAGTTCGCGCCCAATAGCATGATGCGCATGTTGTCGCCGTTTTCTACGCCAACCACGCTTGCGTCTAGATCCGCAACTTCATTTTGATGGTAAGCCGCACCCAGTGTTACGCCATCAACCGGTTTGTAAGTGATCGACGCACCCATGCCGTTTTTCAATGAGGCTGTCGCATTGCTTGCTAGAGCAACATCTTCACGCGTGGTTTGGTAAGTAAAGCCGTAGCTCACTTTTTCATTGATTGAATTACGGTACGTGATTGAGTTTTCTGCACGACCAGCACCGGATGCGATACCCCAGTCAGCTAGATTGTAAACACCTGAGCCACGAGTACCGAATACACGACCTAAATCGGTGTACCATGCTACGTCGTAGAAGGTAGACCACTGCTTAGTACCCGCAGCAATCTTGCCGTATTTTTCGTGATCAACACCTGCGTATAGCAAGCGGTCGTAAATGTTGTCGCCGTTCGCGCCAGAGTTGTAGCCCCATTCCGCGTGACCGAAACCAGTCCAGCCGTTATCCAGACCCATTTGGCCTTTCAAACCGAAACGTGAGCTGCCGCTGTTCCATTCGCCGTTGTCATCACCGCCACGGTCTTGGTAGCGAAGATCGAAACGGCCATCGATGGTTAGGCTGTCGCCAGCGTCATTAACAAAAGTGTGTGCAGCAAAGGCTGAGCTAGAAGTAAGCGCTGCTAAAATCACTGCAGAAAGGGTCGACTTTTTCATCATCAATCTCATTATTCAGGGCGCAGAAAGCCACCGTGCGTTCATGCCCGTTTTGAATAAGGGTTCTATCTTGAGGTTGTGCCCCATCCTTGAGGCACGAGTTGGGAGCATGTCACCTGAACCGAGAGGGGATTCAGGCAACATAAAGGCGGGTTGACAATCCGCCCCTAGGACTTCTTATAGAGAAGGGTTTAGGATCTGTTGAGTACGCTCGAACACGTCTAGACCTTGCTGTTTTAGCCAGTAAGGAAGGTCGATCAGTACCCAGTTCTCAGATAGCTTGTCGCCGTCACGGTAGTAAACGTCAACCACTTGCATGTCTGCGCGTACTTCACCACCTGTCATACCTAGGAAACCACCGATTGGCGTGTTAGATAGGTTTGGCCAGCCGAAGAAACAAGAGAAGTTACCTTCTGCGAAACGACATACGTGGCCGTTAAACTTCTTGTCTTTCAGGTTGTTACGGAACGGCAATTGGTGCTGCTGTTGGTAACGAGGAATTGTGTAAGACGCACCGATACCACATGGACCGTACCAGATCATGTCTTTAGACCAGCTCTTCTCAAGAACTTCTGGTGGGCAACCCATAGCGCCGCTGTCGTTTAGTGCAGATAGGTCATCAACCATCTTGTTCACTAGTGCTAGTGTTGCTACGCCTTCTTCTGGTGCTGCGTCTTCGAACAGTAGACCGTCGTGGTTACGAGGGCCAGGGTATACGAAGTGCTTACCTGTTGATGGTGGTAGTGGGTAACAACCCGCTTGGTCCATCGCGCCTAGAAGGTCTAGGAATAGGCCAGTCTTAGTGATCTTGCCGTTTTCAACACAGTTAAATTCTGCGTAACGGATGTTCATGATTTTGCCAGTTGGGCGCATGCCTAGGTATTCAGCGTCGAATAGACCCATGAAGTGACCCATGCTCATTACCCAGATTTCACCTGATGTTACTTCGTTCTCACCACCGATGAAGATGTCTTGACGACGCTGCATGCGAGTCATTGATTTCATCAAAGGAGCCCAGAAAACGTCAGCCGCTGCTTGAGCGCCTTGTTGCTCACGGAATGGGTAAACACCACGCCATAGGTAATCTTCTGAAGTGTGTGCCTTTAGTACTTCTGCCACGTTCTCGTGAGTTGCGTTTTCCATTGCGCTGAAGTATTCACGTACAACGCGTTTCGCTTCTTGGTATTTAGACATAATAAACTCTCTTATTTGCTGTCGAGTCGGCTTTGGGAACAGGACTCGAAATTAAGTTTTTTCATCCGGCCGGGGAGCCAGCCGGAGTTTTGAAATTCAGTTACGCTTTTGCTGCTTCGGCTTTTTTGCTCTTATCGAACACGCCGCCTTTTAGTGTCTCTGGCAGTGATAGCCATAGAAGACCAGCAAGGATCCATACGATTGGTGAACCCCACATTGCGGTTTGTAGGTCGGTACGCTCTTGGATGAAGATAAGTACCATTGGTGCCCACATACCGAGGATACGACCACCGTGGAATAGCGCCGCGCCGTAGCTACGTAGGTGTGCTGGGAACAGTTCTGAGAAGTAACCACCCCATACCGCTGAAGAAGACAGGCCGAAGTTGTAAATCAGACCAAGTAGAGCCAGCATGTTTAGGCCGCCAATCACCATGTCGCCAGGTGCAACAAAGAAGATTGAAACCATGATGCCCGCTAGGATGAAGCCAAACGCGTTCACCTTACGACCGAATTTGTCAGCTACCCAACCCCAGAACCACGCACCAAACAGTGAACCAAATGCTGAGATAGAGAAGATGAGACCGATGGTTGCACCGTCGAACATACGTACATCACGTAGGTATGTGGTTACGAAGCCACCAAAGAATTGGAAACCGTAGAAGTTAAGGCCAGCCAGTAATAGACACGTTAGTGTGATCTTACGGTAAGGCTTGCTTAGCATTTCGCCCCAAGAGCCTTTTTTCGCTGGTGCATTTGATTCTTCTACTTTTGCTTGCTCTTCTTCACCGTAAGCGATCACTTTGCTGTCGCTAGGTAGTACAAAGATCATGACCACAGCGGCTGCCAATGGTGGGATACCACCTACAAGCATTAGGCTTTCCCATGGTGCATCAATGCTTGCAATAAATGCTGCATACGCACCCATTACCATCAGTGCTACAGAGAACATAGAAGACGCGAATGCCGTCAACTTACCACGTACCGTTGGCGTAAATAGGCCGATCATTAGGCTTACTGCCACGGTGAAGTAACCACCCAGTGACAAACCAATGATGAAACGCATTGCTGCCCACGTTGTGTAGTCGGTGAACATCATATTGATGATCGTTGCGCCACCGTTTAGGGCTGTGATGGTAATAAGAGTGGATTTCTTACCAAATTTTGTTGCGAACCAAGCACAGCTCAATGCACCGATAAGTGCACCAACCGACTGCCATGTATAGAACTGGGCAGTGTCTGACAGGCTAATACCATCATACGCTTCAACGATGTATGGGCGTACGTAGTCAATAATTACAAAGTTATAACAATAGAAAAAGTAACCAACCAGTATCGCTAGATAGGCTGCTACCCTTTGAATCATAGGAACTTCGCTCATGTGTCTTTTGGCATTCATGACCGATAAACCTCTATTTCACTTAGGATTTGTTGCTATTCAAACTTAATGAACACGATCTTATTTGGATCATCTTCGATTTCGTGTCGGGGTGAATCATAGTTTTTTTAAGGTTATTAGATCCGTGATCAAAATCAATTTTAAAATGAATGCGTACCCATTTTGTGGGTTTTAGTGACAAGGATCTCACTAATCGGCGTTTTTGGCGATTTTGAATACATTTTCGCCTATATTGGTGATAATAATCACACTTACAGTGGGATTGTCGTTCAAAAATGCCTTTTTACAGTAATATCTGGGCATAATAATTAGCTACCCAGAATTAGGAAAACCTTAAAATGGTTACGTACTCAAGTTTTGTGGTGATTGCGTTATATGTAGCAATTACCATACTAATCAGCTATTTAGTGAATAAGCGCTACAGCAATGGTGGCGACTTTTCCACGGGTGGAAAGCAATTTGGCTGGTTTACGGCGGGTGTTTCGATACTTGCGACTTACATTAGTGCGATGACGTTTGTAGGGATGCCTGGTTGGGTTTATAGCTCTGGCATGGAAGCGATGAGTATTCACCTTAACTATCCCATCGTTATCTTTTTCACTGTCATTTTCTTTGTGCCTGTCTTCTATAAGCTGGGCTTGACTTCGATTTATGAATACCTTGAGCACCGCTTTGGGGTGTATGCAAGAACCATCAACTCGATTGTGTTCATTGTGGTTCAATGTATCTCTGCGGGTGTGATTTTGTATGCCGTGGCGCTGATCTTAGTGCAAGTTCTGCCTATCAGTATTTCTGAAGCCATTATCTACATCAGTATTTTCACCGCTTGCTATACCTATGCGGGCGGGATTTCCACGGTTATCTGGACCGATATGTTGCAATCTGCAGTATTGGTAGCGGGCAGCATCGCCATCTTTGCCATTCTAATGACAGAGATTAATGCGGCAGATTACCTTTCTCGTGATCACCTGAATATCATCAACTTAGACTTTGATTTGGGCGTAGATACCACACTCTGGGCTGGCGTGGTTGCCGTGAGCTTTTTGCATTTGAGTGTGTACGGCACCAACCAATTGATCATCCAACGCACGTTAGCGACGAGATGTGAAAAGACGGCGCAGAAGTCGATGCTGTTGTGTGGTTACGGTGCGTTTTTCGTGTACTTGTTCTTCGCGGTACTCGGTGTTCTTTTGAGTGTTTTCTATCAAGATCAATCGTTTGAAAACAGCAATGAAGTGATTTTGGATTTCGTCTTCAACCACACTAACCCAATCGTCGTTGGTTTGATCATTTCCGCGTTGGCGGCGGCCGCAATGTCGACGCTGGACTCGACCTACAACTCGATGGCGACCGTCGCGACGTTCGATATCTACAAGCGTTTCGTTCGCAAAAATGCCGATGATGAGCACTACGAAAAAGTCGCAAGAAAGATGAGTTTGCTTGCTGCGGCCATGGTGGTAGTGCCAGCTCTTCTCGCGGTATCGAATGAATCGGTACTCAAAACCATCGCTAGTCTGACTTCTATCTTCGTTGGTATCCGCTTGGGGTCATTCGTGCTTGGTTTATTCTGGTCGAAAGCCAACGAAAAAGGCGTGATCGTTGGCAGTATCATGAGTGTGATTGCGGTGTTTACTGCAATGTATCTCGACGTGGCTTGGCCGTGGTTCGCGCCAATTGGTACGTTTGTCTTCCTTTTGTTTGGTGTGTTAGTGAGTCGTCGTTGGGGCGCTGTGACTGCCGAGCAACAAATCTTTATCAATAATCAAAAACATCTTTTTGCAAAGCCAACCGCAAGCCATTACGGGCTGTTGGTGTTCGCTGTGGCGACCATCGCTGCTTGTATGGTTCTCCCTGATTGGCTTTATGCTGCATTGTCGTAATAGGTAAGTTTATGCTGTCCATCTTTGATATTTACAAGATTGGTGTGGGCCCTTCTAGCTCTCACACCAATGGTCCAATGATCGCGGGTTACCACTTCACTCGTTTGATTGAATCGAACTTGGCAAAAGTGGTTCGTATTCAAGTCGATTTATACGGTTCACTTTCGTTAACAGGGATTGGTCACCATACAGACCGTGCAACGATTTTGGGTCTGTTGGGTAACAAACCAGATACCATCAAAATCGCTTCTGCAAACAAAGCGATGCGCAAGGCGATTGAAGAGGGCATGATGTCTGTCGATGGCCGTCATGAAATCGAATTCAACTACAAAACGGACATGTTGTTCCATGAAGAGAATCTTCCTCTGCATGAAAATGGCATGACGATTACTGCGTTAGATGCGCATGGCAATCAGGTTGGGTTTGAAACTTACTACTCTATCGGTGGTGGTTTCATCGCAACGGCGGATGAACTGCAAAATGGCAGTGCGACTTCACCCGTAGACGTTGAGTTCCCATTCTCCAGCGCGGACGAAATGTTGGCACAGGCTGAGAAGAACGGCATGAGCCTCGGCGGCATGATTCTGAAAAACGAACAAGCGTTTCAGGAAATGGAAGCCATCAATCAACGCGCAGAACAGATCTGGCGTGTGATGACGCGTTGCATGGAGCGTGGTTTCGAAACAGAGGGCATCTTGGATGGCGGCTTGAACGTGACCCGCCGTGCGCCAAACTTGCTGAAAAAGCTTGAAGCAAATGCAGCAATCGAAAACGATCCAATGGAAATCATGGATTGGATTAACCTGTTTGCTTTTGCTGTGAGTGAAGAAAACGCGGCTGGTGGACAAGTCGTAACGTCGCCAACTAATGGTGCGGCGGGTGTGATTCCGGCGGTATTGATGTACTACCATCGCTTCATCAAAGAGCTTGATACTAAACAGCTTAAAGACTTCCTTGCTGTGTCCGGTGCGATTGGCATTTTGTACAAAACTAATGCGTCTATTTCGGGTGCCGAAGTAGGTTGTCAGGGCGAAGTCGGTGTTTCTTCTTCTATGGCGGCAGCTGGCTTGACCGCGCTGCGTGGTGGTAGTAATGAGCAAATTTGTATTGCGGCCGAGATCGCCATGGAGCACTCACTAGGCATGACTTGTGACCCAATTGGTGGCTTAGTGCAAGTACCGTGTATTGAGCGTAATGCAATGGGTGCAATGAAAGCGATCAATGCATCTCGCATGGCACTAAAGCGTAATAGTAAATGTTTGATCTCGTTGGATAAGGTGATTGAAACCATGTACCAAACGGGCAAGGACATGAACAAGAAATACCGCGAGACGTCACAGGGTGGGTTAGCTTTGATTCACCTAGCGCCGCCTTGCGAATAATGAGTTAGGCACATCTAACCAACAAAAAAGCCGAAGCACTGAGATGCATCGGCTTTCCTTTTTTGGAACGTTTATAATTTAGCTATGCGTTTGCTCACCTTTTGGTGTGCTTTGGTTTGGTTGATAGTGCAAAATCACCATCGAGGTGGGTGACAGCAAGACTTCGCCTTCAGCATGTCCTGGGTTGAGGTTACGTACGTTTGTATCACAGATCGTCACCCATTCTTGCTTTCGCTCATTGGGGAGCTTAAAGCGCGCTGTGGCGTTAGTTTGGTTGATGAGGTAGACCAACTCTTGTCCTTCTTTACCGATACCAAGGTGAAGTGCGACAGAGCTTAAACGGTTCCAATCATCGTGCTCCATTAAGCGACCGTCTGTTCGGCGCCAGAAAATGCGGTTGTTATTGCGGTTTTCGCCACTGAAAGCTCGGATAAATGGCACCATGTATTGATTTCGGTTGGCGACCATTTGTGACATCCATGCTTTGAAATGTTGCTTACGTTCTGTCTCTTCCCAGTTCAGCCAACTGGTTTCGTTGTCTTGGCAATAGGCATTATTGTTACCGCCTTGGGTGTGAGACAGAACATCAGCAGTGAGAATGTGTGGGATACCGAAGGCAAACAGCAAGCTAGCAATAAGGTTGCGTTTTTGCTTCTCACGCGTGGCGATGATCATCAGATTTTCGGTCTCGCCTTCAACACCGTAGTTTTCTGAACGATTGTCGCCGTGACCGTCGCGATTTTCTTCGCCATTGGCTTCGTTATGTTTGTGCTTGTAAGACACTAAATCTTGCAGTGTGAAGCCATCGTGATACGTGATGTAATTTACGGTGAGTTTGTATGGCCAGTTCGCTGCACTATAAATGTCACGAGAGCCCATTAATCGAGTGGCAAACTCTTTTAAATAGCCTTGATCACCGCGCCAAAAACTGCGGGAAATATCACGCAGTTTGTCATTACATTCGTTCCAACCAAATGGAAAGTTACCCACTTGGTAGCCATTTGGACCAATATCCCAAGGCTCGGCAATCAATTTGGTTTCACGCAAAATTGGGTCTTGCGCAACGGCTTTAAAGAAAGCTGCTTCTGGGTTGTAATCATCGCCCTGTCGACCTAACGTTGCAGCCAAGTCAAAACGGAAGCCATCGACTTTAAATTCGCTAACCCAGTAGCGCAATGTATCCATCACAAGGTTTAAGGCTGGTTGGTAGGTGAGATCCACTGTATTTCCGCAGCCGGTGTAATTGGCGAAGTGGTTGCCATGTTTGATGTAAAAACGGGAATCGAGGGCCTTCAGGTTGAAGATTGTAGGCCCTTCACCACCTTCAGCAGTGTGGTTGTAAACCACGTCGAGAATCACCTCAATGCCGTTTTTATGCAATTCGCGAATTGTTGTTTTTAATTCCGTAACGGCGTCTTGTTCTGCGTAGCGCGGATCGGGCACCATAAAGAGATAAGGGTTGTATCCCCAATAATTGACCTTTTCCATCTCTAGTAGATGAGGCTCATGCATGCATGCTGCGACAGGTAGCAATTGCAGCGTGTTGATGTTTTGCTGTTTGTAAAAGGCCAGCATTTCAGGTGATGCAAGACCTAAATAGCGCCCCTTCAGCTTGTCCTCAACCTCTGGGTGGCGTTGGGTAAGCCCTTTGACGTGCGTCTCAAACAATACCATCTCTTCTCTGGGTATACGCGGGTGATCCGTGTTTTGCCAGTCAAAATCATCTTCGATAACGACGCACTTCGGCATATCGAAACTTTTGGCTGGAGAGTAGGGAGGGTGATAGTGGAGGGCTTTATCTATTGATTTTGCGTACGGATCAGAAATTAACAGTGGCTCGTCCTTGTGGGAGACAAGGTAACCGTATTTTTGCCCCGGCTTAATATCTGGAATAAAAGTATGACGTATGCCAGCGTATTCATTCGGTAAACCGTGAAGCTCGTAGCTGCCATCGTTTGCAAACAATGCCAGTTGAATGTCTTTTACGCCCGGAGCATGAATAGAGAAGTTACAGCCTTCTTTATTCAATGTTGCGCCCAGGGGGTAGGGGCGAGAGAGAAGTCGTGTCATCGGAGATACTTTATTTAATATTTATTGCTACCTTTAGGAAACTATAAGTTAAAAACTTTGTCTTACTAAGGTCAACCACCCTAAATATAAAAATATTCGTGTAATTTAATTACTTTATGTGACGGCTTAGAGTCAAAAATATGAAATGGCTATCACTTTGTAGCGGCTCAAAACCGAACAAACTTACTAATTCCTCCCTAGATTGGTGATCTGACTCGAAAAAACACCATTCGGTAAATTTTCTACTCCCTTCTCATCCCCCTTAAATTAGTTTAGGGCGGAGGAAGTCATCCTTGTACGCCTCGGGTAATCTCACAACTGTTGAAACAAACGGGGATTCGTTCCCATCTTACCTCTCTTTCTTTAGGTGTGTTTTTACTGCCTATATTCACCTAAAAGAGTGAGCAGGGAAGACAGAATTATAAATACCCTTAATGGAGTTAAGAATGAAAAAAGTAAGTGCAATTGCTGCTGCTGTAGCTGCAACTTTAGCTGCTGGTTCTGCATTCGCAGTGGATTTCCACGGTTACATGCGTGCTGGCGTTGGCGTGAACGCTGACGGTGGTCAACAATTAACATTCGAAAAGAACAAGATCGGTCGTCTAGGTAATGAAAGCGATATCTACGGCGAGATTCAACTAGGTAAAGAAGTTTACAACAACAACGGCAAAACGTTCTACGTAGACTCTATGGTTGCAATGACTTCTAACGGTTCAAACGACTGGGAAAGCACTTCTGCTAACTGTGGTTTGGATAACGGCGAAGTGAAATGTGTAGACGATGCACAATTCGCACTACGTCAGTTCAACGTTCAAGCTAAAGGCCTACTAAACTTTGCTCCTGAAGCAACGCTTTGGGCAGGTAAACGCTACTACCAACGTCACGACATTCATATCTCTGACTTCTACTACTGGAACATCTCTGGCGCGGGCGCTGGTGTTGAAGGTATCGAAGCTGGTCCTGGTAAAGTTTCTTTCGCTTGGGTTCGTAACGACCGCGGCGATATCGCAGACCCAGGCAACGATGGCGGCGCAACAAACGTAAACACTCTAGACGTACGTTACGCAGGTCTTCCTCTATGGGACAACGGCTCTCTAGAAATGGGCTTGAACTACGCAATTCTTAACGAAACTGACGCTGCGCCAAACGGCACTAAAGATGCGAAAAACGGCGTAATGTTCACAGCAGAATTGACTCAAGGTCTAGACGCTGGTTTCAACAAAACAGTGCTTCAGTACGGTACTGAAGGTTACTCAAAAACAATGGCATTCTACGGCGACGGTAGCTGGTACGGCGCAGAAGCTGACAACGGTGCATCTGGTTACCGCCTAATCAACTGGGGTGTAATCGGCATGGGCGACAGCTGGGAAATGGGTCACCAGCTAGTGTACGGTGTTGGTGAAGACATGTGGGCTGGCCAAGACAAGTGGGAAACAATGTCTGTTGTTGTTCGTCCAATGTACAAATGGGATGACAACCACAAAACTATTTTCGAAGCTGGTTACGCTATCGACGATAACGACGGCGAAGAAAACAAATACGGTAAGCTAACTGTTGCTCAAGCATGGTCTGCTGGCTCTAGCTTCTGGGCTCGTCCTGAAATCCGTGTTTACGCTTCTTACCTAACGGCTGACAAAGAAGACAACTCAAACACATTTGACAACGGTCGTTCAGACGATACGTTCCAGTTCGGTGTACAAGCTGAAGCTTGGTGGTAATCATCTAACCACTAAGTCCTAAATTGTCCTAGAATGATACAGCCAGAACTTATCTGGCTGTATTTATTTAAAAAACAATAAAGAGTCGAGGTAGACAGTAATGAAAAAATGGCTTGCTCCCGTACTGCTGGGCATGTTGGCTACTGGTTGTGCGTCTGTAGAACAAGTAGAGATGAGTCCAAAAGGTCAGCAACAAGTGATCACGCAATCGGGTGATATTCAATGGGTACCGCTTAACGTGCCTGTGGTTACTGAATTCGCTTTGACTGATAAAAGCCAAATGTTGTTGGATGGTAACAGTGCTGGCGCTATTGCAGCGTTTGCTCTTCCAGGAAACCGTGGCAGTCTCGATATCAAATTAGAGACATTCGTAAGTAAGGAACTTCAATTTTATGCTCCTAATGTCGCAGTGATGAACTCGGCAGGAGAAACCATTTACCAAGCAGATTTTTCAAAGTTTAAGTATGAACCAGCAAAACTGTTGGACAACGATAAATTCGTACTTGATCTCAATGTGATTCCAGACATGACAGGTAACGATCTGCATGTGTTGGTTTACACGACTTCCGCCGATCTAAAAGGAAGTACACAAGTTTTACACCCTGCAAAAGCCTTCGCCATGGCGCGCCACACTCAGCCGCCAGATATTGCAGACCCTCTAGCGAAACATAGCCCACTTGGTCAGTTCCGCTTTTCGGTATCCGCGAATGATATCGTGAATACTAAGATTGTTGCGAAAAACGATAACATTCCCCAAGGTACGGACCTTACTAGCTACTACTACAGCTCCATTGAAGCAGCAGTCGCAGCGAATGATATTCCGAAAGCGCTCACTTTGCTTGATGAAGCAAAAGAGCTGGGTATCGAAGGTGCACAACAAGTGTTTGTGAAAGCCGTAAATAGAAAATAATCAGATAAAAAAGGTCAGCGAAATGCTGACCTTTTTCATAGAAAATAAACCAATAAAAATACCCCTACATAGAGTTACCTTATTCACATAATTATTTTTATTACTTTGTTTTTTATATAGGTTGGATCAATAATTAATGGCAGTTCCTAACTTATTTTTTGTACTTAGGAAATAAACAAACTTCTCGAAGTGATTTAAATTCGCAATCTGACGATATTTATTTGGCGTTTGATATTTCCATTTTAATAACGATTAATATTTCTTTTAACCGTTGAGTTTATTTTGCTTTGGATATACTAAAAAGGAATTACGTGAAATGAACATGATGAAGACCTCTCTTGCTGCTGCCCTACTTGTTGCCTTAGTAGGTTGTCAATCGACGGCAGAACCTGAAGCGGCCACAGAGCCAGTTGTTAATATGTCTCAAGACGAAGTGGTTGCTTTCATGAAAGCGTGTGACAACCCAGACAGCACAGCGAAAGGACCTATTTCTAAACCACTATTTGTGGTGGGTACTTTTGCGGATTCCGATTGGAAACACGTGCCTCAGCGTCAATACACCTACAAAGGGAATAATTTCTACCAAGCCGTGGTTCAAGAAAAAGTAGGCTCCTACAGAATGCAGTATGCGACCGAGTTGTGGTTCCCACAATTTACCGCAAAAGGTAATAGAATGAACGTTGGTGAATTAACACCATTAACATTTGGTGGTTACGGTACGGATACTTCGGTTGATATTAAAGAAGATGGTAAATATGTATGGAGTCTTCAGTTTGAAGGAAAAGGCAAACCTGTTCATGTCATGGTAAATAAGTGCCAATAATATTCCATTCAATTATTTAAAATCTATTTTTATTTATTAACCCCTGCATGAAACACATGTCGGGGTTAATTTTATTACTCAAATTTCCGTAGTTTATTTGAGTAAGTTAGGGAGAATAAAATGCGTAATATCCTACGTAACCATCGCCTGTCTCGATCGTTGCTTGCGTTAAGTGTGATTGGTGCTTTATCTGCGTGTAATTCTTCTGGTGGTGGCGACACTAATAGCAGCACTCCGCTACCGGATACCAGTTATGCTTGCCAAGCCAATGTCATGGCGCAAAGTAACCAACTTCGTACTTATCAAATCATGGTAGAGAGTTTTGTGGATGGTGATGCGAGCATTGGTCACGGTACAGGTTATGGCACCAGCCATCATAACGGCGATTTGCAAGGAGTGATTGATTCACTCGATTACATCCAAGACTTAGGGATGAATGCGATTTGGTTGACGCCAGTTTTTGAGTCAGAAGAGATAGCAGGACAAGATCATTGGGCGGATCGTTTGGACGCCACCGGCTATTTTGCGACAGATTACTTTAAAATCGACCCCAAATTTGGTGACTTAGCGACCGCGAAAACTTTAGTCGAAGAAGCACACAAACGCGGTCTGTACGTATTTTTTGATGGCGTATTTGGCCACCATAAGAATGGTTTGATCAAACCCTCGCCTTCCGGCTTGTTGCCTTCAGGCTCAAGCAATCCCGTGGATTACCCAGCCAGTCTCGATTTCTACAAAGAGGTGGCGACGTATTGGATCAAAGAACTCAAGATTGACGGCTGGCGTTTAGATCAAGCCTATCAAGTTCCGACAGACGCTTGGACACAACTTCGTAAAGCCGTCGATGAAGCCTCACAAAGTGTGACGTACACCAATAGCAAAGGCGATCAAGTGAATCCGTTGGGTTACATGGTGGCAGAGATTTGGAAAGGGGAGTCTGAGATTGCGAATGAGGCGTATGGATCGAACAGCGATCCAGCATTGTGCTCTGCGTTTGACTTCCCTATGCGATATCGCATCGTTGAAACTTTGGCCGTGAATGAGAGCGGCGTGGGTGGTCGCGGTGTGGATTGGTTAGACAACGGCTACAGCACACACAACCAATATCCAACACATGCGCAGCCGAATTTGATGATCGGCAACCATGATTTAGTGCGCTTTGGTGACTTGTTACAGCGCGGAAACTTGGCGGATGTGAATGATGCAGAATATTGGTTACGCCATAAAGCCGCGTTTGCTTTCCAAGCGGCGTACACCGGGCCAATCACGTTGTACTACGGTGATGAAATCGGGGATCAAGTGGATGGTTTTGCCGCAAAAGAAGACAACAGCACCTGTGCCATTCAAGGTTTGTGCGATGATCACGTTGCGCGCAGCAGTGCGAAAATTGAAGGCGTGACGGCGACGCTTGATGCAAACCAAGCCGATCTCAAATCTTATGTGACATCGCTGATGACAATGCGCGATGCGCATCCTGCACTTTATCAAGGGTCACGCACGAATTTAGTTGCGAGTAACGGCAGTTATGTGGACTTGAAACAATCTGGTTCGGACAAAGTCTTGTTTGCGCTAAATACCTTAGAGAGCGCTAGAAGCGTCACTCTTACTCAGGAGAGTGTTGGTACTGGTGAGTTGGTGGATTTGCTCACGAATGAAAAAATTACTCCGAGCAATGGTCAATATCAGATTCTGATGTCGCCACTACAAGGACGATTCTTTGCGGTAAAACCTTAAGGAATTATCCAGAATTGATGCTCACCAGTTGAGCTGACCACAAGCTTTCTTATAAACAAGCCAAGTGTTGTTGCTGACCCCCATAGGCGCACACTTGGCTTTTTTCTGTCTGTTTTACTTTTCCCTTAATGGTTTTACGACGATGTAGCCAACAAGTTGCTTCGCTTTTTGTATTGGCGTTTGTTTTCAGCAGATGGATATTTGTGAGATAAGCTGCACATTAAAAAGTAAATTAACACTTGTGCAACGTAAAAATGTGACTGAAGGATTACTTATGCCCCACTAATATGTTTATCGTGTTTGGGATTTATATAACTAATGGAAAAGTATAATGAAATCCATAACGAACTCCCTCTGTCTCCTTGCTGCTGTTAGCTCTCCGTTTGCATATAGCCAAATTATCAACGGTGACTTTGAACAGTGGAATGGCAATGTACCTACGCAGTGGTCAGTGATTGACGCTGGCATCGCGGTGTCGCCAAGCAGCGAACAAATCAAATCGGGCGGCCTGGCTGCTCAAGTCGTCGTGAATACAGGTACCCAAAGCAACACTGACCTTTTGCAAACCATTAATGTGGAGCAAGGGAAAACCTATCCGTTTTCTGTCTCGGTTTATCACACCGAAGGAAATGTAAAAGCACGTCTGGTGGTTGATGGTTATCACAATTACTCAGATCCGCAGCAGGTAAACCAGTGGCAAGAGCTGGCGCACAACTACACAGCGAGCTCGAACAAGACCATCAACGTCGGTTTGCGTTTTTACGATGAAGCCAGTTTTGATGGCTCAGAAGTTGTCTACGTCGATAATTTTCAACCGACTGAGACGAGTACACAACCTCCTGTAGAAAGTTGTAGTGATCACCAAGTGGTCTTGACTCTCACAACAGATAATTATGGTTCAGAAACTAGCTGGATGTTAAAAAATAACCAAGCCGAAGTACTGTTTTCTGGTCAGGGATATGAGTCAGCAATCACCATTGAAAAGAGCATGTGCTTAGCTGACGGTAACTACCAATTCACGATTCAAGACGAGTATGGTGACGGCATTTGTTGTGGCAGTGGCGCGGGGTCGTACATTCTGACTGAGGGAGATAAGACTCTTGCTTCTGGCGCTGAATTCTCGAAAAGTGAAACCACCGATTTTACGTTAGGTGACTCAACCACGACCCCACCAGTGGTTGATGGTTACTATCAAGCGGCATCTGGTAAGACGGGCTACGCTCTAAAAACGGCGCTGTTTAACATTATCAATAATCACTCCAGCCGAGGTTATTCTGCGGTGTGGGCCTTGGTAAAAGATGCCGATATTGATCGTTATTACGAAAATGATGGCTCTATTCTCGATATGTATTCTGAAAAGCCATCTGCTAGCGATACAGTAAGCTTTACCAAAGTCACAGACCAATGTGGCCAATACAAAACGGAAGGGGATTGCTACAACCGTGAGCACTCTTTTCCGAAAAGCTGGTTTGGCGGTAAGGTTGAGCCGATGAACTCAGACGGTCATCACTTGTTTGCGACTGATGGTTATGTAAACGCGAAGCGCAGTAATTGGCCATTTGGTGAAGTGGGCACCGCGACCTACGTGTCTAGTAATGGCTCTAAACTTGGCCAAGCAAGCACTAGTCTGGGCTACTTCGGTACGGTGTTTGAGCCGATTGATGAGTTTAAGGGCGACTTCGCCCGTGCTTATTTCTACATGGCGACCCGTTATGAAAATGTTGTAGGTAATTGGGAAGGTAACTCAAGCAATGCGGATGCTGTCCTTGATGGTTCAAGTTCGACGGTTTTTGAACCTTGGGTGTTAAACATGCTTAAGCGTTGGCACAAAAATGATCCCGTTAGTGAAAAAGAACGAAATCGCAATCAACAAGTGTTTGATTTTCAGGGCAATCGTAATCCATTCATTGATCATCCTGAGTTTGTTGAACAGATTTGGGGAAACTAACACCTTTTTGATTTTGGTATCCACCATTTAGTGACGCCAATAAAACAAAGGGGAAGCGTGATGCTTCCCCTTTTTCATTACGGATGTTTTTAAATGAAACTAGTTTTTGGTTACCGTCACGATTGGCGCCGACTTGTCAGCCGCGTTGAAGTGGAAGTTGTAATTTCCTGCTTCTGCAATCGCAATTTTCAGGTTTGCACTACCGCCACCGACTTCCATCGTTAGCGCTTTACCAAGCTCAACACTGCCTTCGCCACCGAAGTTGGTGTCTGCTGCCCAGTCTGCGCTCGCAACTTTCATCTCGTAGTTGCCCGCCGCTAGGGTAATGTCTAGCGAGTAAACGTCATTTGCTACATAGCTGAACTTCGCAGTTGAGTCTTGTGCTGGAGCATCCCATGTAGTGATAGTGCCACGTAAGTAAAGTGCTGTTTCACCGAATGTTGGTGCATCTGCTGACTTGGTCACTGACACGACCGGTTTTTCTACGCTTTCATCTTGAACATGTAGCGCGTTCAGAGTGAAGTTGTACTTACCTGTTTCAGCAACAGACAGCTTACAGTTACCTTCTGAACCTAAGTCTAGTGAACCAGAAGCTATATTCGCAATATCACAACCGATGTTTGGATTTGCCCAACCAGAGTCCGCGAATTTGAACTCGTGTTCACCAGCTTCAAGAACGCCAGTTACAGAGTACATACCGTTGCCAATAAAGGTCATCGCCCAATCACTGCTATCAGACCACTCGTTCATCGTGCCTTTCACGTAAACAACGGTTTCGCCGTAAGGAGGAATGCTCGATACGTCTTTGTTATCCGTGTTTACTGGTAGGCCAGCACCTTGTGCGCCGTTTTGTGGCTGCACGAATACCGCTGTTGTCAGTGCTGGTACTGTGAACGTTTCATTGGTGAAGCTTGCACCTTTCACGATGTCATCCGCAGAGTTTTGTTGAACTTCATGTAACTCGAAACCAGTTGCGCCAGCAACTTTGAAAGACTTCTCAGTTGATGTTGAGTTCACAACGGCCACGACAGCATCGTAGTTCGAATCTAAATCGGCACCTGCTGATGTACCATCGTCGATAGACATCACAATCAAGCCTTCCACTTGGTCTTTCCCTACGTTGCGGAAGTCCACACGGTTCATCACTTCTTGCGCGGTATCTAGGCGGAACAGTTCGCTTGTGCTACGGATTTTTAGTAGCTCTAGGAATTGTTGCTTAGTCAGCTCGATGTCGGTTGAATCTGGTTTCGCCGTGCTGTCACCAACGATGGTTTTGATCAGCTCCCAGTTTGCACCGTCTTTGTCTTCACGTGGTAGACCAACGTTCCAGTTATTGTCGCTTCCGTCGAAGAATACACGGTTGAACCAGTCACCAGAATCGTACGAGTCGCGCTGCATGGATTTAGAGCGCAATAGCTCAGAACCCATGTGGATGAATGGAATGCCTTGACCAAGCATCACCGTTGATAGGGACACAGCCTGCATACGTGCACGTTCGGCAGATGAAGTGCCTGTCGCAATCTTGTAGGCGTTGTTATCCCACAATGTTTGGTTGTCGTGCTTAGACACGTAAGAGATGTTCTCTGATGGCACTTTTGTGTAGCCTGCAGGCGCACCATTGTAATCAACGTTTTTACCCAGTTTGGTTTCGCCTTTGTAATCAAGAAGGATGTAGTCAGCCAAGTTACCAGCCATACCTAGACGAACCAGGTCTTGGTTGTGTAAACGACCATTCACCGACTCTGCGTCAGTTTTGGTTTCTTCGTTAGGATAAGCGGCGTTACCAAAGCCTTGGTTAAAGCGAAGTGGGTGCTTACCTTCAGAATCTACACCGCCATCAAACGGGCTTCCGCCACGAACTGCGTCACGCAGACGATCAGAGAAAGTACCGATTTCTGTCCCCGCCATGTTGACTTGTGTCGCCTGATCGAAGCGAGCGTTTTGCGCGACTTCACCGAAGTCCCAACCTTCGCCGTAGAACAGAGTATTCGGATCAATTTCACGGACTTTTTCAAGTGCGTAAACCATCACATCTTTCGGCTGGTGGCCCATAAGGTCAAAACGGAAACCATCGACTTTATAGTCATCCGCCCATACCATCAATGAGTCAACCATTAGTTTACCCATCATCAAGTTCTCGGTTGCGGTGTTATCACAACAGGTTGAGTTTTCGACTCCGCCAGTGTTGACGTTTAGGCGGTGGTAGTACCCAGGGACAATCTTATCCAGTACTGATTTTTCGTTCACACCAGATGCATTTGTGTGGTTGTACACGACGTCCATGACCAGTTTCAGATCCATTTTATGCGTCGCTTGAACCATTTCGCGGAACTCAAGAATACGCTTAGACCCGTTAGGATCGGTCGCATAACTGCCTTCTGGCACGGTGTAGTGGTAAGGGTCGTAACCCCAGTTGAAGCTGTCTAGCATGCGAAGATCGTTCATCAACGCTTGTGCTTTGCCCGTTGTTGGGTCGTAGCTATTTAATACCTCTTCAATCACTTTGCCGTCATCTTCGGTCTCACAAATGGAGGCTTCTGGCTTGATGCCACAAAGTTTACCCACGGTGTCGGTGATATCGACTCGCTGGTCAGCGTCTTCATCCACGGTTGCAATATCAAACGCAGGCAGGATATGTAGCGTTGTTAGGCCAGCATCTTTCAGGGCTTGTAAGTGAGATACAGACTCACGCTCAGGTTCTGTAAGCGCCAGATATTTGCCATCAAGACTTGGTGTGCCTTTGCTGTCGTTAAAGCTGAAATCACGAATGTGTGACTCGTAAAGGACGTGGTCTTCGTCTTTTTTAACCGTTGGGCGTGCGTAGTTTTTCCAATCTTGAGGCATTAAGCTTGGATCATCTAAATCAACCACTTGCGAGTATCGTGAGTTCTTAGACAAGCTCATTGAATATGGGTCTGTTACCAAACGCGTTTCAACGACGCCAGTTGTTGGGTGGTATACTTTAACTTGGTAGCGATAGTATTTGTTGACAACGTTGCTTTGTGCCTCAGAAACCCAGATACCTGTTGCTGGGTCTTCCGTCATGGCAACGGTCGCTTCTTCTGCTAAGTTTTCATCGTAGATTATCAGATCAACATCTTGGGCAGTTGGTGCCCATAGTTTGAAGGTTGCGGCACCGCCTTCCACAATCGCACCGAGTTCTTGACCGATCGCGTTACCTGCCTTGGAATCGGCAAACACCGCATCCAAAACGCCCGGCTTTTGCATTTCAGTTGCAGAAATGACGTCACCATTTGCGTTGTAAGCCACCATAACAATTTGTGACTTCAGGATCGTACGCAAGGTCGCGTCATCGACATCGATACCCGCAGCTTGAAGGCTAGCAAGGTGACGGAAGCGTGATTTCAGACCATCAGACAACTCACCAGCTTTTGTCAGCTCAACGGCTGTACCGCCAGAGATTTGCTTGTCTTCATCCATTTTGATGTCATTGCTAAGGCTGTAGAACAGCTTCATGGAATCCGCACTGGTCGCCGCTTCCCATGCGATGGTGTTGGCGTCTAACCAATGGGCTTTTTGACCATCAATATCAACAGGGCGCTCTTCTATTGGCTCGTAGTAAAGTTCACTGCTGCCGTGGAAGCCAAACAAACCTTTCGATTCGCCGATTTTCGTCAACTCTACTTTTGAGTTTGCGCTGCCGAACGCTTTCTCATCACCTTTGTGCAGAATGAAGTTCATGCATTCGTGTGGGTCAGAGGCGTCAGGGTTTATTTTCAGTACGTAGTAAGCACCGTAGGTGTCGTTGATGCCATCGAATGGGTGTGGCGCAGACCAATCCGTTCCTGTTCCCGGAATGCCCATTGCGTCTAAATCTGTGCTGGTACAGCCCTCACCGTTCCATAGGTGCAAGCCCCAACCTTCGTAGTCGCTTGCTGTTGAAGCTGATGCTACATCACGTTTGTAATAAATGACGACTTCGTTCTCTCCCGCAGGGTACAAGCCTGAGCCAGGGTTCGTCGTATCTTCGTTCGTGCTATCACTACCACAACCGCTGATTACCGCGACGGAAATCAAAGGCAGTACGGTTTTGGCAATTGTTGATAATTTAAATGTCTTATTGTCCACGTTTACAAATCCATTGTTATTGAATTGATATTGAGCTGCGCGCTGCCTTCGCTGACTCAATCATCAAGAAGGTTTTGCACACGCTAGAAAGGCAGATGCCAAAAAAGGAAATGTTCAATTAGATGCTAATACACTGAATCATCAGCAAAATGTGAGAGCAGGCTGTTAAGTTTTTTACAGGTGCAAATTTTCTGTCACAGTCGATTTTGTTCACAAATTAAATAATAAAACAGGCGCATAGTGAGAGGTTCTGCACATCATTAAAATGTGAATTTTTATGGGAGGAGTAAGGGGGGATGATAGGGGATGAGAATGTCTCAGCCCCAAAACCGTGATTAAGTTCTATAAAAATGAGGGCTATATTTTTCTTTTAAAAATAAGTTGCAGTGATGTTGAATAAAATACCGCCATTAAGTCTTCGCAAGCTTCAGATTTTCGCTAAGTGGTCGTTATATAATGAAGGTAGTCGGCGTTACGTCGGCGCGTAATCATAAGATTTCCCTGAAAGGGAGTTGAATTGGGCCCTGAAACCAAAAGAGGCTATTTATGAGTAGTATGGGCATTGCCATTGCGGCAACTGGCCTTTCACTCGTCCTGATATTTGTGTGGATGATCTCGTTGTCGATGCGGAAACAGAGACTCGAGGCAGAGAGGAAAGCTCGCGAAGCCGCTTATCGAAAGGCGATGCATAAAGCGCGAGAGCAAGAGCGTAAAGAGCGAGAGTTCAAAGCAGAAACCGGGCATATCCCCACCATTTTATTTCTAGCGAAAGAAGCCGAAAAGGACAACATTCGTCAAGCGCTGTATTGGTATGATAAAGCCGCTAAATTGGACAATGTGACGGGGATGTACGGCATTGTTCGCTTAAGTGAACGCATGCGCGAAGATGTGATTTTAAAAGAGCAGGCAAACTTCTGGCGTACCGCAATTGCGGGAATGGAAGGGGATACCGAAGCGAAATTTTCGACGGGCAAGGCCTTGGTCTTTGGTCGAGGAACTGAAAAAAATATCCCAAAAGGTAACCAACTGATTGAAACTGCCGCCGAAGAAGGCTGCATTGATGCCATGATTTATATGGGGGAATGGCAGCTTTCACCAGACAATAGTGCAGGACGCAGTGCAGATGCGCTTTACTGGTTTATGAAAGCGGCGGAAAAAGACAGTGCAGATGGCAAGATCCAAGTCGGCTTATGTTACCTAAATGGCATTGGTACAGAAAAAAGCATGGTTAAAGGTTGCTACTGGCTGGAACGGGCCGCGGAAGGTGGCAGTGCTAAAGCGATGTATCATGCTGGCGAAGCGTGGAAGGATAAAGGTAAAACGGGTAATGCAATTGCTTACGTTTGGCTGTTTCTTTCTGCCAATATGGGCTACCAACCTGCGCGTACGTTGCGTGATGAAGTGGCGACCAATATTGGTGTTGATGTTGTCGTTGGATTGCAGTCCATAGCGAAGCCGTTGCAAAGAAAGCTGGCCTCAGGAATGGTGAGAAAGCACTCTATTATTCGAGCCCTTAACAAAGTGTACAAACGCGAAGCGTATTTTCCTGCGGAAGAGGAGCTCAATGCGGTGTTGAATGACGAGAGTAAAGAAGCCTCCGAGGCTTGGGAGGAGGCATCAACACTAGATTTTCAGCCTAACATGACAACGGTAACAGCAGAAGGTCAGGTAAGCACATCGCCCAACGAAAAAAAACTTTCTAAAGAGGCGCTCGATTTCACTCAAAACTTCCTTCAACCATAACCTATCTTATCCAAAAGCCTCAAGATTGAGGCTTTTCTTTTGTCTTTAAAATGTTACGCCAAATCCAAGTCAGCTTAATGTATTTGAGGCTAGACATCCAATGACGTGAAAACTCATTTTCGACATTTGGAGGACGAAAGATGATAAGTCAACCTGTTAAAATCGGTGACGACACCGCCGTAGTCATTCCAAGCGTAATCCTGGCTCAGCTCGGGATAAGGGAAGGAGATACCCTAGAAATCGCACTGAATAAAGACAAAATGGAAATTAAGAAGATGGTGTTGAAAACCAGCGCGCCAACTTACTCTGAAGATATTGAGGAGAATTGAGTTAGAGAATCTTGGTTTGTCGGATACACTACTGGTTTCGCAAAACTGGCGCTTGCCGCTGTCTTTGAACTATCGATAACTACAATAAGAGGTAAGGTACTATGCAAGGTATCCTCTCTATACAATCTCATGTTTCTTTTGGTCATGCTGGTAACAGCAGTGCCGTTTTCCCAATGCAACGCATGGGTTTCGAAGTATGGCCGATTCATACCGTTCAATTTTCTAACCACACGCAGTATCAAGAAGGCTGGACTGGGCGAGCGTTTGCGGCTGAAGACATCAGCGAGTTAGTTCGTGGACTTGGTAACATCGGCGCGCTGGAAAAGTGCCAAGCGGTATTGACGGGCTACCAAGGTAGCGCAGAGCAGTGCCTTGCTGTTGAAGATACCGTGACGAAAGTGAAGCAAGCGAACCCGAACGCACTTTATGTTTGCGACCCTGTGATGGGCGCGCCAGACAAAGGCTGCATTGTGGCTCCGGGCATTGCTGAAAATCTTCTAACGCGTTTGATGCCAATGGCGGACGTGATCGTTCCGAACCAATTCGAGCTAAGTCAATTTGCTGAGATGGAAATCCACTCACTAGACGATGCGATCACCGCATGCCAACGTGCGCTAGAGAAAGGTCCAAAAGTGGTGCTAGTTAAGCACCTTTACTGCCTAGAAAATGGCAGCTTTAACATGCTATTGGCTACGCAAGAAGGTATTTACCTTGCGAAGCGTCCTAAATTTGAGTTTGCTAAACAACCTGTTGGCGTGGGCGATCTTATTTCAGCTATCTTTACCGCGGGACTCTTAAAAGGCTGGTCTCCCAAGCAAGCTTTCCAACATTGTCATGACGCATGCTACGGGGTGTTAAGTGCAACGTACCATGCAGGCGAATGGGAGCTGCAAACTATTGCTGCGCAGCAAGAGTTTGTTGAGCCAAGTAAGCATTTCTCAATTGAAGAGGTGGCTTTGGTCACCGAGTAATTGAGCGCAATTAAACAAAAAAGGGGAGCCATCATCGGCTCCCCTTTCTCTTTGTTCTGTCAGTCTTACTGAGCTTTTTGCTGCTCTGATTTACAAACTGCTGCCGTAAAGACAACGTCTGTTGAGCTGTTTAGCGCAGTTTCTGCAGAGTCTTGAATCACACCGATAATGAAGCCAACCGCTACAACCTGCATGGCTACGTCGTTTGAGATACCAAACAGGCCACACGCAAGTGGGATAAGTAGTAGAGAGCCACCTGCAACACCTGATGCGCCGCATGCAGAAACCGCAGCTACAATACTTAGAAGTAGCGCAGTCAGTAGATCAACTTCGATACCCATAGTGTGCACAGCTGCAAGCGTTAGTGTTGTGATAGTGATTGCAGCACCAGCCATGTTGATGGTCGCACCTAGAGGGATAGATACTGAGTATGTATCCTCGTCCAGTTTTAGCTTCTCACATAGTGCCATGTTTACTGGAATATTCGCCGCACTTGAACGAGTGAAGAACGCAGTTACACCACTTTCACGTAGACAACGGAATACAAGTGGGTAAGGGTTTTGTTTGGTTTTAACGAACACGATCGCTGGGTTTACAACGAGTGCGATGATCATCATTGCGCCAAGAAGAACCGCCAGAAGGTGTGCGTAGCTTGCTAGTGCGCTAAAGCCCGTTGTCGCAAACGTTGAAGCAACCAAGCCAAAGATACCAAATGGTGCAAGACGAATGATAAAGCGCACAATGTGAGACACGCTGTGGCTTAGATCTTCAAATACGGCCTTCGTTGTTGCCGATGCGTGGTGTAGTGCAAGACCCAGACCCACACCCCAAGCAAGAATGCCGATGTAGTTTGCTTCTACTAGTGCATTTACTGGGTTGTCGACCAGTTTAAACAACAATGTGCGTAGAATTTCAGCAATACCTTGAGGAGGCGTTGCACCTTCAGCGCCGGTGACAAGCGTTAAATTGGTCGGGAAAAGGAAGCTTAGAACCACTGCTGATAGCGCCGCGAAGAATGTACCCATCAGGTACAGTACAACGATTGGGCGCATGTAAGTGTGTTGGTTTTTCTTTTGGTTTGCAATTGAAGCGGCAACCAAAATAAACACAAGAATTGGCGCGATCGCTTTAAGCGCACCGACAAAAAGGCTACCAATTAATCCCGCGCTTTCGGCATGGCTTGGAGAAATTGTCGCGAGCAAAATACCAAAGACGATACCGACAAGGATCTGGACGACGAGGTTACCACGAGCATATCGGGCAACGAGGCTGTTGTGTTGCATACATCATTCCTGCAATTTTATGCCAGAGTGGCAGGGCAATAGTCCATCATTACACGGCGATAATGCCCTTATATTACAAGGGGTGAGCATTGCTTCTGGTCACTAAGACACATGATTATCAATTATCCTGTTTTTATAAATTCAGCCATTTTCTTGCTGAATATCACATATCTTAGCTTGGTAATATTTTGTGTCTAGTTTTAGTTTGTTTTTGGATTAAATGTTTGCTCAATGTTATTTAAATAAGATTTTTATGTTGAAAATTATCATTAGTTATGAGTAATGGTTTTTAATAAAGTTGTTAAAAAGGAGACTTTCGTCTCCTTTGATTTTATTGACAACTCAAACGCAACAAATTAATAACTTTGTTGGCGCCTGCGCTTATCACTCATGGCATTTCGAGTGAGTTTCCCGAATTGTCGACTTTGAGCTCGTTGCTCTGCCAAAGTCGCACCGTTAAAGGCTTGTTCTCGCAATAGTTTTTGATAGTTATTGAAACGACGAACTTCCAGTTTGCCATTTTCAATCGCAGTTTGAATTGCGCAACCCGGCTCAGTTTGATGCTGGCAATCACCAAAGCGACAACGCTGAGCGAGAGCCTCAATGTCAGAAAATGCCTCACTGACCCCCGATTCACAATCTACTAGTTGAAGCTCGCGCATTCCCGGAGTATCAATCAAGATGCCGCCATCAGGTAATAGATGGATAGAGCGCGATGTAGTTGTATGTCGCCCTTTGCTATCGTCTTCACGAATATGCCCAGTTGCCTGTTCTTGTTGCCCGAGTAATGCATTAACAAGAGTTGATTTGCCAACGCCTGAAGAACCGATAAAAGCGAGGGTTTGTCCTTCTTTGCACCAGGTCATGAGTTTAGAAGCACTCTCTATTTCTAAGCCGTTGACTGTCTCTATAGCTAATAGAGGGTCGAGCTTCTGTACTTGGCTTTTTAGTTCATCAGTATTGTCACACAAATCGGCTTTGGAAAGCACGATGACGGGTTCGACTTCGGCTTCATGAGCCAAGGCAAGATAACGTTCAATACGACTTAAATTGAAGTCGTCGTTAAGGGAACAGACGATAAACACTGTATCCACATTGGCTGCGATAAGTTGCTCTGCCACTTTGCTGCCAGCGGCTTTGCGGCTAAAGAGGCTCAAGCGATCCAGTAAGCGAACAAATTGCTGATCTTCATTTAAGATTACCCAGTCTCCGACGGTCATATTGGGTAAAGAATGGTGGGCATTAAGATGAACTTGCCCAGTTTCTGTTGCCAATAAATAACCACTTCGGTGATGCGCAATTACACGAGCAAAGATAGTGTTGTCGTAATCGTCTAATGTCAGTTGTTGCTGAAAAAATGGTTTCCAACCCAATAGTTTTAGAGGGTTTGAAGTTGAAACTAATGTGTCACAAAAAGTATGTGTTTGATTCATTATTGAATTATCCCAGACGCAACAAAGCGCCTTAATACAAATCGCATTAGGGTCTAATTCGGATAGAGTTGACCCCGGTGAAGACCGGGCAGAGAAGGGGAGTTGTGGCTATGCCACAGAGTTGGTGCTGTTAGGGTTACCCTTGCGATGCCCAGTTAGTGTTATTCAATACAATCATCTCGTGTCCTCTTCGTTGGTTAATAAATAAGTGAGTTAATTAAGACAAAAGAGTATAGCCGCCCTTTTTTAAAGAGGGTAGCTATACTGCAAAAATATTAACTTTGTTTTGTGATGCGCTCTTCCATAATCTGCGAATACGTGTTGGCTTTTAAGCCGTATATGATTTGGACATGACGATCATCCAATATCACGACGCCATGCGCGCCATGATTTTTGAGTGCGTTCTTATCGATGACGGACGTCGCTCTGAGGGTAAGGCGCAGCCGAGTCGCGCATGCCCCAGTTTCTAGCAGGTTTTCTATCCCCCCAATGGCGTCAATGATCGTATCGACGTCTTGTTCGACATTGGGGTTGGTTTGAGTTAGGAAACTGAAAAATTGCTTCAGCACTGACTTAACCGTCATTTGAAGAGCCTTCGGTCGTTAGTTTTGAAATGGCTTCAACAATCGGTGCCGGTGAGAGTGTATGCGGTACTTTAGTGATTAACGTGCCATCCGGCTTCAAGAAGTAAAAGTAAGAGCTATGATCCAGCGTGTACTTTAGTTCCGAGCCTTCCAATTCTGTCTTGCGGAAAATGACACCATAGTTGTGTGCCAAAGGTGTCGTTACATCAAGTGGTGCCGATAGGCCTTCAATCATTGGATGGAAGTAATGGGCATATTTTGCTGATGCATCGGCCTCATCACGCTCTGGGTCTAAAGAAATGAACATCGGGCGTAGTTGTGCTTTTTGCGCGTCGTCAATTTGATTCAGTGCTCCTGCCAGCATTGCAAGAGAAGTTGGGCAAACGTCTGGGCAGCGAGTAAAGCCAAAATAGACGACTCGGATGCGAGGGTCATTCACATCGAAGATATTGACGGCTTGGTTATTTTCCCCAAACAATACCGTTTGTTGAGAGGTGGAACTGTCCACTTGCTCTGGCTTCGTTTTCTGATTATCTAAATAGCTCTTTACGCCAAACCCGAGTGCGAAAGCAGCTACGAGAAATAGGGACCAATTGTGGCTCATAACGATTCCTTATCTTTGCATTTTTATAGCAGGGTAAACGGTATTCTCTCCATCACTGAGTTCACCAACCCAAGTCATTGCATCCTCCGTGCAAACCGGGAGAATGATGTCACCTTGATATTGGCCAGGAGCGATTTGCTTCAGCAAAAACTTAGGCTCACCCATCTCCATTTCTCTTCCTGAAAGACTTAGGATGAGTTGCTTAGCATCGCTTGTATGCCACTCAACATTTAGAGTGGTAGGAACCAAGGGTTGAGCAGTTTCTGAGTTTAGCGTCATCGTAACATTTTCTTGGACGCAAGAGGTTGTAGAGAGAAAGCAGTATTCATCTATTGACTTGCTTTGAGTGGAAGAAGAAAAGCTTTTTATTAGAGTCGGGGCATAAAATCCCGCAACTAATGCGGCTGAAACAGCGGCGATTTGTAACAGTTTCATTAAGGTTCAGCATTTATCACTTAACATTACGAGCATCGTAGCACAGATGCGCCGCTCGCCAACTCGTGACCTCGGTAAATTGTGCGTTATACCTCGGTGACCAGCTTCCTTATAACGCGACGGACTTTATTGCATCAAATACAGCAGAGTTTTCAATTGAGATGTTTTGCCCTTAGCCAATAAATAAAAACGGAGCCAATTGGCTCCGTTTTTATTTGGTTCAGTATGTGTTTGATACCAAAGTTATTTATCTGAGTCTGCGAATTTCTCTAGACCTAAAACCAGAGCAATGGCTGCAAGCATCATCACGACAGCAAGTACTAACTGAGAAGGTTGTGATGTCACGTGTTCAAATTCAAATGGTGATAGGTTGTGCTGTAGCAATGGCACTTGTTCGCCCTTCGAATTGGTGCGCCAAGTGATGGTTTCTTTCCATGGCCAAATCTTTGGCAACGTACCAATCATTAATCCAGTCAAAAACATCAGGGTGAAATCACGGAACTTGCGTAGTAACCACGACAATAAGTGAGAGAAGGACAGTAAACCGATCACGCAGCCAGACAAAAATAGCGCTAATGTATCGACTTGAAAACCTTTCACTGCGGCTAATACAGGAGCATACATGCCAATCAGCAGCAAAATAAAACTGCCAGAGATACCCGGCAAGATCATCGCACAAATCGCGATAGCTCCAGCGAATAAGGTATTAATGGCCGTTGGTTCCATGTGTAAAGGTTTGAGCACAGTAATACTATAAGCAAACCCGACACCAACGAGCAGAATGACAAAGCGGACAAGATCGCGTTGCTCAACCTGACGAATAATGTGATACACAGAGACCAAAATCAGACCAAAGAAAAATGACCAAAGTGGGATCGGGTGTGTGTCAAGAAGCCAAGTAATCAACTTTGCTAGCGTTGCAATACTGGTGAAAATGCCGGCAAACAGAGCGATAAGGAAGAATCCGTTGATGTGATTAAACGCGGCTTTAACCCCTTCTTTTCGCCAGATAGAGAAAAGTGAGGGGTTAATGCGTCGAATGCTTTCAAGCAGCGTATCGTAAATACCAGTGATAAACGCGATGGTGCCGCCAGATACACCAGGTACAACATCTGCTGCACCCATGGCGATTCCCTTGAAGAAAGTAATTAAGTAGTTCATTGCTCTAATGCTAAGTCGTTTCGATGGCAGAGAGTATACAAACATTGCGATGAAAAAAGTATGAAATAGTGCTGTAACTACTTGGTTTTATATCCAATCTATTGCCTATCTTTATTACCCGCCAAGAGACAATGCCGCCGTAACGAGCTTTTAATGCTTGGTTTACATTTTTGAGATGATTAACTCTACTATCAATTATCAATCTTGGTTGCATTATGCAATTGCAATTTGCATTATAAAATTGCATTTTGATAATTTGCGCGTGAATAAATCCAGCTTATATGAGATCTTGTGCCCAAAAATAAGTCTTTGCATTTTGGCATGATTAATGCATAATACTGCTCGACCCTTCTTAAGCCGAGGGTCACCTAGCCAACTGACGTTGTTAGTGAATACAATTTGTTCACACTAAATATAAGCCAATCGCGATTATTGCGGTTGGCTATTTTTTTATATGAACAACGTTACTTACGTGCTTTGCAAATTGCACTTCTCTTTCTGTCAGTCATAAAAAAGGGCTGACGTGTTACGTCAACCCTTGTGTTTTACTTTACGTTTTAACCCGTTTATCTAGCAGTTCAGTATCCCATTAACTGTAGCAAATTTTCAGCTGTCACAATGGCTTCTTTACGATTAGCAATATTAAGCTTTTGGTACAGGTTGCGAATGTGGGTTTTAATTGTCGTACCTGCCACATCCAGCTCTTGTGCGATTTGCTCGTTACTAAAGCCTGAATAAATCAGCCCCAGAACCTGCCATTCGCGTTGTGTTAATGGGCTAGTACGTACTAGCTCTGGCACATTAGGGTGATTCACCAACTTTTCAATAAAGTCTTCATCAAAGTGAATCGACCGGCTACGTTGATTCGATGAAATGTCCTTCATTAACTGTTGAGCACGGTGACGCTCAAGATCGCCCAGTTCATGGCGGAGGCTCAACTTCTCCAGCAGACCGCCAATGGTTGCACCATCAATCAGGAAGTTTCCGACCATGCCAGTTTGGTTCGTCATTACTAATGCTTCTTTTAACAGAGCCTTGGCTTGCTCCTCATCTTTTTGGCGAGCAGAAAGGACCGCTTCAACCACTAAGTTGCGATTAGTATCTGTGATTAGGTTAGTGCGACGAGCTTCACCTTGGAGAAAATCTAACGCAGCACGAGCGTCGGTATATTGGCCTAAGTTAATGTGGGCGCGAGCAATGTTACGCCATTGCAATTGAGAAAAGTGGTTGCATGCCGATTCAGGACGAACCGCAGTATTGAGCCATTCTTGCATTGCATCGGTATTCCCGCGCGCTTGCCAAAATAGAATCAACGATAGTGAAGCGTTTGCAGTCCAATCTACGTGATAAGTCGACTGTTTCATCAAGTGCTGTATATGCTCAATGAATTTACCTGCTTTGTCTAATTCACCGCGTCCAATCGCAATACGCGCCAACATCGAATAGCTATGTAAGTGCTTGCTTGGTGAATGGTTTTCGAGAATTTGCAGACCTTTGTACGCGCATTCTTCCGCTTCATCAAGTCGGTTCCAGCACCAAAGTACTTGCGCGCGAATACGCAGCAAAAATTCATGAAGAGGAACATGCTGAAGCTGCTGATCTTCAATCAGACGGAATGCGGAATCTTGTAGTTCAAAGGCAGCTTGCACGTAACCTTGTGCAATTAAAATCTCGCTTTGCTGCAATATTGCCCATAACGCTTGGTGATATACCTGATACTGACGAGCTAGCTTTTCAGTTTGTTGCATCATCGGCAAAGCACGGTCTAGTTTACCTAGCACGTGGTTAACTTCACCAACAACCGAAGTCGCCACAATTCGGCTACGGTAAATTGTGTTATCAAGTTGGCTAAGCGCTAACTCCGCTAATTCGAGAGCTTTTTCTGGTTGGTTACTGTTGATAGCCACTTGAGCAAGCAACGCGTTTGCTTGACCTTGATAATGAATATCTAACGCAATGTTACGCTTTTTGTGTTCCTCTTCCGCTTCTTCAAGCAGGTGGCCCACTTGGTTATAACGATGCTGACTTTGAGCCAACCATGCTCGGAGCATCGTAAGTTTTGGGTGGCTGAACAACAGATCATCGTCCAACTTGTTAATTGAGCTTTCCAGTGTGCTGAGTTCGCCTTGGTTAAACATCTTCCAGCCGAATTCGTTTAGGATCTCTACCACTAAGTCCTTATCATTCGATTTTTGTGCATGATGAATCGCTTGGTGTGGTGCTTTTTGTTGTAACCAAGCGATAGCAGCATTGCGGTGGAGATCTTTTTCTTGCTGAGGAATACGAGCTTGGCGCTCATGAGATAAAAACTCGCCAAATAAGTTATGGAACCGGAACCAGTTCTGTTCCCCTTCGAGCGGGTAAATAAATAAGCCGTAACGGTTAAGCGATTCAATCATTCCCAGTGCGTCTTCGCGTTGGGTAAGGGCAAACACTAACTCATCATTGAAGTGGTCAAGCACGGATACTTGCATTAAAAAGTGACGAGTTTCGTGATCGAGTAAGTCAAACACTTCTTCGACCAAGTAATCCCACAAGTGCGCGTGATTGAACTGCGATACCGACTCTACAGTTTGTGCCAATGTGCGGTTTTGATGTTGGGCTTGTAATGCGATCAACTGCATCGCCGATGGCCAACCTTCAACATAGGTTCTTAGGCTGTTCGCCATGTCTTCATCAATACCATCGGCGATACGCTGGTTAAAGAAGCGAGTGGTTTCTTCGGTATCAAACGCCAACATCTCGTTGCCGATTTCGATCATTAAATCACGAACACGTAAGTTTGCAGTGCCCAGAGGCGGCGCTGCACGACTGGTTACCACAACGGTGAGGTTGTCTGGCATGTGCTTTAAGAAGAAACGCATGGATTCATGGATTTCATCATTCGTGATTAAATGGTAGTCATCAAGTACCACGTAGCACTCTTGATGAAAGTCAGCCATTTCAGCGAATACTTCGCTAAATAGGGAGCGTAAAGACGAGATCTGACGTTTTTCCGCCAGTTTTTGTGCGTTAGCGCAACTGAAGTTGGTGGCTTTGTTTAATGCTTGAAGCAGATAGTTTACAAAGCGAAAGCCGTCGTTATCGCTGTCATCAATGCTGTACCAACCGACGTTTGGCTTATCGGATAGCCACTGCGCTGCCATTGTCGTTTTTCCGTAACCTGCTGGGGATCGGAATAAAACCAATTTGTAGTAAGGCGCTTGCTGTAGTAAGTCCAACACTCGTGGGCGCACGATGGCATTGTGCAGGCGTCCTGGTCGAGTAAGCTTAGATGGAATCCACATTAGTAGTTATGTCCTTATTTATGTATACCCAAATGACAGCAACGTGATCATTCTTGTAAAGCCCCCTTGAAAGCCGTCTTACTGAATGATGTCATCAGCATCAAAAACACTGTTTGAATGCCGGATAATGTCGCTACTGTTGGGGCTTGCGTCCGTCTGAAAAACCATTCCATACGGTCACTTAGATATAAAAGCTAGCTAAAACTAGAAATAACTCACATCGCCTAATTCTAGTTTGTATAAAAAGCGTACAATCCTGTGAGCTGAGTGGGATGTTACGACATCAGAAATGTTCGTTACTTTGATCCACTTCCTAATTCTCAAGGGTTGATGGATTTACCATCAACTACGCCCTTTATTTGTGATTGTCGTCACTTAAATATCGTTTGTTTCGTTAGCGTTAAGATCGCGTTGCACATAGATTACGAAAAGTTCTTCTACGCTGACCGAGTTAATGTGACCGATATTACAATTTTCACATCATCAGATGAGTGGACTATAAAAAGCGTCATGAACGGGTTTTAACCTTTCTCACATTCCATTGTGATCAAAATCACTAAGAACTGGTGCAAAGTTCACTTTGTTGAGATTTGGATCACTAACCTAGCAATGGTACCCCCTCTACGCCCTCAGCCCTCCTCCTTCAAAGGATGAGAATTAGGAGGATGTTTATTCACAGAGGTAAATGCACGATGTATGGCAGATGAATTACCAAAAGACGTGAGAATTTCGTAATGAAACCTACTCAACAAAAACAATTTGACAAGAAGTCGTTCCAAGAAAGCGTAAAGAAACACCTATCTGTAACTTACGCTCATACGATTGAAAACGCAGACAGCCGCGCATGGTACCTAGCAATGGGGCATGCTCTGGCTGAATTTACTACTCTAGATTTGCTTGCGACAGAAGAAGATCCACGCATTAAAAGTGCGAAGAGCGTTAACTACCTTTCGCTAGAATTCCTTATCGGTCGTTTGACGGGTAACAACCTAATCAGCATGGGTCTGTATGAACAAGTAACAGAAGCAATGGCTGAACTGGGTTACAACCTAACTGATCTGCTAGAAGAAGAGCGCGACCCATCATTGGGTAACGGTGGCCTTGGTCGTCTGGCTGCGTGTTTCATGGATTCATGTGCGGCACAAGAATTCCCAACTGTCGGCTATGGTTTACATTACGAATACGGTCTATTTAAACAGTCATTCAAAGATGGTCGCCAGCAAGAAGCACCTGACGCATGGCGCGGTGTAGAAGGCTACCCTTGGGAAATTGCGCGTCCAGAACTTGCGCAAGAGATCGGTTTCTACGGTCACGTTGAAGTGATTAACGAGAACGGTAAAGAAGTTCGCAAATGGGTACCAGGCATGACAGTAAGAGCAATGCCTTGGGATCTTCCAATTGTGGGTTACGAATCAGACACGGTTTACCCGCTACGTCTTTGGGAATGTCAGGCGATTGCACCATTCTCACTAGCAAGCTTTAACAATGGTGATTACTTCGAAGCTCAGCACGCACTGATCGACGCAGGTAACATCACTAAAGTGCTTTACCCGAACGACAACCACGAGAAAGGTAAAACACTGCGTCTAATGCAGCAGTACTTCCACTCAGCAGCGTCTGTACGTGACATCCTACGTCGCCACGAAGCTGCGGGCTACTCGCTAGCGGATCTACCTAAGCAAGAGACTATCCAGCTTAACGATACACACCCAACGATTGCGATTCCTGAACTAATGCGCATCCTGATGGATGAAAAAGGTTTAGCTTGGGAAGCGGCTTGGGAAATCAGCTCTAAGACATTTGCGTACACCAACCACACGCTACTTCCAGAAGCACTAGAGACATGGCCAGAGTCGCTAATCCAGCACCTGCTACCACGTCACATGGAGATCATTTACGAGATTAACCACCGCTTCCTACAAGACGTACGTGCAATGTGGCCGGGTGATGTCGCGAAGCAACAGAAGCTTTCTATCATCGAAGAAGGTTTCCACCGCATGGTTCGTATGGCAAACCTATGTGTAATCGGCTCTTACGCAGTAAACGGTGTAGCAGCACTTCACTCTGAATTGGTTAAGAAAGACCTATTCCCAGAGTTCCACGAAATGTACCCGACACGTCTACACAACGTAACGAACGGTATTACGCCACGTCGCTGGTTGAAGTTCTGTAACCCAGGTCTGTCTCAGCTTATCACTGAGAAAGTCGGCCCAGAATGGCCAGCGAAACTAGAGCAACTTGAAGGTATTGCGAAGTACGCTACTGACGCGACATTCCAAAAAGAATTCATGGCAGTGAAGAAAGAGAACAAAGAACGCCTAGCAACTTGGGTGAAAGAGAACATGGGTATCGAGCTCGATACTAATGCAATCTTCGATGTTCAAATCAAGCGTCTGCACGAGTACAAACGTCAGCATCTAGACTTGCTACACGTACTGTCTCTGTACCACCGTATTCTTAATGAACCAGGTTTTGAGTGTACGCCACGCGTTGTGTTCTTCGCAGCAAAAGCAGCACCGGGTTACCACCTAGCGAAAGAAATCATCTTCGCAATCAACAAGATTGCAGACAAGGTGAACAACGATCCTCGCATCGGTAACAAGCTGAAAGTGGTATTCATCCCTGACTACCGCGTGAGCATGGCTGAAATCATTATCCCTGCGGCTGACGTTTCTCAACAAATCTCGCTAGCGGGTAAAGAAGCATCAGGTACAGGTAACATGAAGATGGCGCTAAACGGTGCGCTAACTATCGGTACAATGGATGGTGCAAACGTTGAGATTCGTGAGGAAGTAGGCGATGAGAACATCTACATCTTCGGTCTAGATGTTGAAGGTGTGAAAGCGCTGAAAGCTCAAGGTTACAACCCATTTGATTACTACAATGCGGATCACTTACTCAAAGCGTCAATGGACTTGCTATTGGGTGAAGAGTTCACACCAGGCCAACCGGGCTTACTGCGTGCCACATACGACAGCCTACTAGACGGCGGTGACCCGTACTTATGTCTTGCGGACTTTGCATCTTACGTGAAAGCGCACGAAGACATGAGCGAACAATATAAAGATCAAGCTGGCTGGGCGAAGAAGGCCATTCTTAATACCGCCCTTGTTGGCAAGTTCACGTCAGACCGCTCAATCCGCGACTACGTGAACAATATCTGGAAACTTGAAGCGGTGAAACGCTAATAGAACCTAGTTAAGACCAAGGTAGCCAAGCGCTACCTTTGGTCATTTTCCAAAAGAAGTTATTGATAACAATAAAACCCTACATGGAAGGTGTTGGTATTACCTTCGGAGAAAGCGATGAAAGAACAAACAGCATTAAAGAAAGTCGCGGAAATGGCGAGATTGGCTGATAGCTATGTCAGTGCTTGGGGAGATGAGGCGAAAGTGTCTGAGGAGACGCTACGCCGCTTGCTCGCTTCGCTTGGCTACGATACTAGCAGTGATGAAAAACTACTGGCTTCTGCTGAAAAGAAACATAAAAAAGACGTACTAGCCCCTGTTCTTGTTTTACGCGACGGCGAACCAGTCGAAGTGGAACTAAACCTAGGTACGAGTGCTCGTGAGAGTGAATTCAGCTGGCGTTTAGAAACAGAACAAGGAGAGGTACTTGAAGGCTATCTTCAGTCCCAAATTGTTCGTGATGAGCGTGCTGAGGGTGGCCCTCTAGTGTTTGCATTGCCAAAGAACTTGGCTTGGGGTTATCACAAACTGATCATCAGTCGTAAGCGTCGTAAAACACCTTACGAGATGTCATTGATCATTACGCCGAAAGCGTGTTTCAAACAAGACGATCTAAACCAACACAAAAAGCTATGGGGTCCTAGTATCCAGCTTTACACACTGCGTACTCAGCATAACTGGGGCATCGGTGATTTTGGCGACCTAAAACAACTGGTGAGTGATATTGCCTCTCGTGGCGGTGACTTCATTGGCTTGAACCCTATTCACTCGCTGTTCCCTGCGAATCCAGAAGGGGCAAGCCCATACAGCCCGTCTTCTCGTCGTTGGTTGAACATCATGTACATCGACGTAAGCTCTGTACCTGAGTTCGCGCTAAGTGCAGAAGCACAACAACGTGTCGGTAGTGCAGAGTTCCAACAACGTTTACAAAAAGCGCGAGACTCTCATTGGGTGAATTACACCGAAGTTTCGCAACTAAAAATGAGCGTTCTTCCGTTGCTATTCAGTGAGTTTAAAGCTCGCCATTTAGACAAGAACACTGATCGCGCTCGTGCCTTCTTGGACTTTGTTGAAAAAGGCGGCGACAGCTTGCTACACCAAGCTGCATTCGATGCACTTCATGCTGATTTACATGCAGAAGATGCAAACATGTGGGGCTGGCCAGTATTCCCTGAGAAATACCGCACATTCGACGCAGCCGGTACTCAGAAGTACATTAAGGACAACCAAGATCGTGTTCACTTGTACATGTACCTGCAATGGATCGCAGACGATCAAATCAAAGAAGCGCAAGCGCTAGCCGAAGAAAAAGGCATGGCTGTGGGTTTGTACCGCGACCTTGCGGTTGGTGTTGCAGATTCAGGCAGCGAAACATGGGCTGATGAAGGCGCGCTAGTATTGGATGCAAGCATCGGTGCACCACCAGATGTACTTGGTCCACTAGGCCAAAACTGGGGTCTGCCTCCGCTTAACCCTCAGGTTTTAGAAGCGACTGGCTACGACGCTTACATCAAATTGCTACGTGCTAACATGAAGCATTGTGGTGCATTGCGTATCGACCACGTACTTGGCCTGCTTCGCCTTTGGTGGATTCCAAAAGGCGAGAAAGCGACAGAAGGCGCATACCTGTACTACCCAGTGGAAGACATGCTAGCAATCCTAGCGTTGGAATCTCACCGTCATCAGTGTTCTGTAATCGGTGAAGACTTGGGTACTGTACCTGATGAAATCGTTGATATCCTTCGTGACGCCGGTGTTCACTCGTACAAAGTCTTCTTCTTCGAAACATCAAAAGACGACGGTGGCTTTATTTCTCCGAAGCACTACGCTGAGCAATCTATGGCTGCGCTGTGTACGCACGATATGCCAACACTACGTGGTTTCTGGCACTGTGATGACTTGAAGATGGGGCGTGAGATTGGTCTGTACCCTGATGAACAGCAATTGGAAGGCCTATTCGCTGACCGCTTGAAGTGCAAACAAGGCATTCTAGACAGCGTTCGCTGGCATGGCTATTTGCCAGAAGGCATTGGTCATGATGCTCAGTACGTGCCAATGGATTCATACCTAAGCGAAGCGCTGCAACTGCACGTAGCCGCGGGTGACTCTGCACTGCTTAGCGTTCAGCTTGAAGACTGGCTAGAAATGGATCAACCGGTCAACATTCCTGGCACGGTGGATGAGTATCCAAACTGGCGTCGTAAATTGTCGATGAACCTAGATGAAATCTTCAGCCGTGAAGATGTGAATCGTATTTCTAAACGCCTTACTGAAGTTCGCGCACAGGCGAGTAAGTAAGATGCCTAGAGTGACGTAGATGGACGAGCTGATTACCAATTTTGTTAGCTCAGAGGTACGAAAGTTCCGTCTAGGTCACTCATTCCTAAAACACAATCCGTTAGGATGAAGTACCGTTATTATGCCCGCGACAATAGCGGGCATTTTTGTATTTTGACGCCGTTTACGCAACGAACGTGAGAAGCGGAGTCTTTTTGTGAGTTCACAACGTTGGCTGTGGAGAAACCGATGTTTGATTCAGATCTCTGGTCTTGAAAAGGATGTTGGCTCTAGGGAGAAAGATTTGAAAACCACCAAAACCAAGAAAATAAAGAAACAACACGAACGCGCATACGAACTGCTTGCTGAGGCGGCTTACTCAGATCCATTTGCGGCGCTGGGTCCTTTCATTGACGACGAAGCTTCGCTGAGAGTTTGGATGCCGGGCGCAAACAAGGTTGAACTGCTTGTTAATGGTGAACCTCGCGTGGCGCTTGAGCGTGATGGCGACAGCGGTTTCATCTTAAAAGAGCAACGCGATTTACACCTGACCCACTACCGTTTAGCGGTCGATTGGAATGGTGTTGAACAAATTATTGATGACCCGTACCAGTACCACAATATCTACCAAGAGTACGAGCATCTGCATACGCCAAAAGACATGTATCACTACATGGGCGCACACTTTGTCACGCTAGAACGTGGCGGTGAAAACATTTCCGGTGTTCGTTTCCTTGTTTATGCACCACACGCATCGGCTGTTAGCCTTGTGGGTTGCTTCAACCAATGGGATGGCCGTCGTCATCCAATGCAACGCTTAGACTACGGTATCTGGGGCCTATTCATTCCTGGTTTGGAAGAGGGGGTACAATACAAATTTGAGCTCAAAGGGCCAAATGGGGAAGGGTTGCCACACAAACAAGACCCTTGGGGTTTCTACTCTGAGCAATACCCATCGTTCGCATCCATTACCTACGATCACAAGCGTTACCAATGGCAAGATGCGAAATGGCAAAACCGTGCAGTGACACAAAAGCGTGATGAAGCGTTATCGTTTTACGAGCTACATGCTGGATCATGGAAGCGCGACGAGAACGGTGATTTCCTGAACTACCGCGAACTCGCGGAGCAGTTGGTGCCATACCTTGTGGATATGGGCTACACCCACGTTGAACTGATGCCTGTGTCTGAGCATCCATTCTACGGTTCATGGGGCTATCAACCCGTTGGCTTGTTTGCGCCAACTAGCCGCTTTGGCTCCCCTGATGATTTCAAATTCTTCGTGGATGCGTGTCACCAAGCAGGCATCGGTGTTGTGCTGGATTGGGTTCCTGCGCATTTCCCATCGGATGATCATGGTTTAGCTAACTTTGATGGTACGCCTCTGTTCCATGATCCAGATCCTCGTCGCGGTTGGCACCAAGATTGGAACTCCTACATTTACGATTTAGGCCGTGAACATGTACGTCGCTTCCTTGTCTCGAATGCGCTGTACTGGTTTGAACAATTCCATATCGATGGCATTCGTGTCGATGCTGTTGCGTCGATGCTCTATCTCGATTATTCACGTAGCCACGATCAGTGGGTCCCGAACGTTGATGGTGGCAACGAAAACTACGACGCAATCGCAACCTTAAAATGGATGAACGAAGAAGTGTACAAGCACTTCCCGAATGCGATGACGATTGCGGAAGAGTCAACGGCGTTTCCGGGTGTGTCTGCGCCAACCTTTATGGGTGGTTTAGGCTTTGGCTTCAAGTGGAATATGGGGTGGATGCACGACAGTCTTTCATACATCAAAGAAGATCCTGTTCACCGCAAATACCACCACAATACCATCACATTTCCGCTAGTTTATGCGCACAGCGAGAACTACGTCTTGTCTCTCTCTCACGACGAGGTGGTGTACGGCAAAGGCTCTATTCACAACAAGATGCCGGGCGATGAATGGCAGCAAACCGCAAACCTAAGAGCATACTACGGTTATATGTATGGTCAACCGGGCAAAAAGCTGAACTTCATGGGCGCGGAAATCGGTCAAACGGCGGAGTGGAACCACGATGATCAGTTGCAATGGTTCTTGCTAGAATACGAGCGTCATCAAGGCGTTCAAAAGCTGATGCGAGATTTGAACCACTTGTACCGAAATGAAGCGGCGATGCACGATCAAGATTGTGTTCCTGCTGGTTTTGAGTGGCGTCTACAAGACGAAGCGGATGCGAGCATCCTAGCGCACGAGCGTATTAGTAAAGAAGGTGAGCGTATTCTGATCATCACCAACTTTACGCCCGTACCACACGAGCGTTTCCGTTTAGGTGTTCCAAATGCAGGTCAATACGAACTGCTACTGAACACGGACGACAGCAAATACGGCGGAAGCGATTTTAAAATGCTGACCAGTGTGAAAACGGAACAAGTCGAAAGTGAATCACTGCCTCAATCACTTGAGCTTCGTTTGCCTCCACTTTCAACCGTGTTCTACAAGCTGCACAAATAATTTAGTCTAATCAAATTCTAAGCCCGTTTTACATTGTAAATCGGGCTTTTTTTGACCAAGTTTTCACTAACGATAAACAGACTGCATACTCTATACTTGCATCATATTGTTTTATTAAATCAGGCTAGGTCGGACTTTGAGAAAGATTAAATCCCTTCTGTTCAATATCTTATTGGTGCTTTTGCTTTTACCAGTGATGCTCGTTGGCATAGTGAAATACATCGATCCACCAATTTGGGGATGGAAGATCAGCCGCATGATTTCTCCTCCTGAAGGATTTCCTGAAGAGAGTCAAAATGAATGGGTGCCTTTGAGTGATATTTCTAAACACATTCAACTGGCCGTGATTGCGACAGAAGATCAAAAGTTCCCGACCCATTACGGAGTGGATTTTGATTCCTTGTTTAAAGTGATCTCAGAGTCTGGCGAGAACGGTCCCTCTCGCGGTGCGAGCACGATTACTCAGCAAACTGCAAAGAACGTGTTTCTGTTTCCTTCACACTCTTATGTGCGCAAAGCGTATGAGCTTTATTTTGCTCTGCTGATGGAAGCAATGTGGAGTAAAAAACGCATTCTTGAAGTGTATTTGAATGTGGTGGAGTTTGGTCCAGGTATTTATGGCGCGGAAGCCGCTGCGCAAAACTACTTTGGTATTCCTGCTAAACAACTTTCAACACGCCAAGCAGCAAGGCTTGCGGTGGTGCTGCCAAATCCGTATCGCATCAAAGTTTACCCTCAGACTTCTTACACCATCAGCCGCGTCAATTGGGCGATGAGACAAATGCGTAACCTTGGTAGCGTTCAGCTTTAAACTCCTTTTTACCCTGCTCATAAGTAGAACTACGCCCCCATAAAAGCAAAATGTGAAGCGTCACAAGCTTTAGGGCGTAGCTTTTCAGAATGATGTGCTCAGTTTTTCATCCATTTACTATTAGTGTGAATAAAACTACAACACGAATACTGCGCCTATGCGCAACCAATGGACTGAACGATGAAACTGAATCTGATTACGACTACCTTATTGCTTGCATCGGCAAGTGCCATCGCCGAGCCAAACATCACCATTGCTACCACGACCAACAGCCGTGACTTTCCGTTAAGTGCAGAGCAGCCTTTGGTTGTGCCCTTAACCAAAGACGGATACACGCTCAAAATCACGGGTATTGAAGGCGACTGTGTCGCGCCTGATGGTCAGAAGGTCAAATTCAACAAACCTATCGCGCTGAACTGTGGAAAGCCAACAGAACTGCCTTTAAAAATCCGTTTTACTGGCGATTACTCTTTTGCTTTTGATGCGGAAGCCAAAACTCTACGCTTCAAGCGTGAACCTAAGAAAGCCGCCAAGACTGAATTCAAACGCCCAATCCCACAAGTGCAATGTGAGGTTTACCAAGGCGGCGAAGTCACCATCGCGCTGGGTGACAGTTTCCCCGATGGCACCAAGTTGCGTGATGCCTATTCTGGTCAAATGGTCGAAGTAAAAGATCAGCAAGTATCGCTGACGCCAAGCAAAGACTCAGGCGGTTTGGTGCTACTAGAGCCAGTGAAGAAAACCAAAGAAGCAGTACCGTTTGATTACCGTAATGCCAATATTTACTTCGTGATGGTCGACCGTTTCAACAATGCCGATACCAGCAATGATAACAGCTATGGTCGCAAGAAAGACGGTAAAGAAGAGGTTGGTACCTTTCACGGTGGTGACCTAAAAGGTGTGATCGAAAAGCTAGATTACATAAAGAGCCTAGGTACAGATGCAATTTGGTTGTCGCCAATCGTTGAGCAAGTACACGGTTTTGTGGGCGGCGGCGATAGCGGCTCATTCCCATTTTACGCTTACCACGGTTACTGGACGCGTGACTTTACCAAGATTGATGAGAACTTCGGTAACGAAGCTGATCTTAAAAAGCTGGTGGAAGAGGCACATAAACGTGGCCTTAAAGTCTTGATGGACGCAGTAATCAACCACACTGGTTACTCAACGTTAGCCGATTTGCAATTTGACGGTATTGAGGTGTTAAAACCAAACGCTGACCTACCTAAGAAATGGGGGGATTGGAAACCAAAAGCGGGCGAAAACTGGCATAGCTACCACCAGAATATTGATTACCAGAGTCCAAACTGGGCGAAATGGTGGGGCGGTGACTGGGTAAGAACAGGTCTACCGGGATACCCAGTTCCGGGCAGCAGTGATATCACCATGTCATTGGCGGGTTTGCCAGACTTTATCACTGAATCAGACAAAGCCGTGAAGCCAGCTCAATGGCTATTGGATAACCCTGGCACTCGCGTTGAGGAGCGTGACAATTACACCGTCTCGGACTACCTAATTGAGTGGCAAACTGATTGGGTGAAACGCTTTGGTATTGATGGTTACCGTGTCGACACGGTGAAGCACGTTGAAGGCGATGTGTGGAAACGCTTGAAAGAAGAGGCATCAAGCAGCCTTGAGCAGTGGCGTAAAGAGAACGGTAAGTCAGGTCAGCCATTCTGGATGATGGGTGAAGTATGGGGACATACCGCTTATCGCAGCCCTTACTTTGACGATGGCTTTGACGCGTTGATTAACTTCGATATGCAGAAGAAATTAGACAAAGGCGCGGCGTGTTTCAGCCAAATGGCAGACACCTACCAAAGTTACGCAGATACTATCGCCAATGAGAAAGACTTCAACCCAGTGAGCTACATGTCTTCTCACGATACGGAGTTGTTCTTCTCTCGCTTCAAAGATTACGGTATGCAGCGTAACGCCGCGAATGCACTGCTTCTGAGCCCTGGTGCTGTTCAGGTTTATTATGGTGATGAAGTTGGTCGTAACATTGGTCCTTACGCGGACGATTTCCACCAAGGCACTCGTTCTGACATGGTATGGAAGCTATCTGATGAGAAGCAAGCGCTGCTCAAACACTGGCAAACTCTTGGTCAGTTCCGTAAAGCGCACCCAGCGATTGGTGCGGGTCAGCATCAAGTAATTGAACAAGAAGGCGCGTACGTGTTCTCTCGCTCGCTTGGCAATGACAAAGTCGTTGTGGCGTTTGTGGGTCGCGACAAGTAGTTAGAACTTCGTTTTAAGCCTAGATAGAAAAAGCCCTTCCTTGAGTTATCAGGGAAGGGCTTTGTTGTATTAGTTCGCCAGTTCTTGGTCGATGACTTTTTCTAGCTCGTCAAACGGCACATAGCCAGGAATGACTTGATCATTAATGATCAACGCGGGCGTGCCGCGTAAACCAAGTTGCGTGAAATACTGATAGTTTTTATCAAGCAACGCCTTGGTCTCTTTGTCGTCGACAAGCTGTGCTTCTGTCCCCGTTTTTTTCGCGATTTGATTTAAGGAACGTGCGTCATGTGCGCCCGGTTTTTTCACCAATAACTCATGCACTTGTTCGTACTTATCTCGCTGGTTTTGCCAAACATTTAATGCGTAACTTGCCGAGTTGTAGCCGTTTTTCTCGTATTGTTCTTTAAAAGAGACATTGAGGTTAAGCACTTTTACCTGCGGATATTCCTTACCAACTTTGACCAGCTCTCCTTCTAAACGTTTACAAAAAGGGCAGCTGTAGTCTGTTACGTTAATAATGGTTAACTCAGGGTTTTCAGCACCAAAAGAGGAATGTTTGCCATCACTTAGATATTGACGAACCTCCTTCAAGGTGTCGCCAAATGACTGTTGATACGCAATGTACTCTTGAAGGTTTTGGTGCAATGAATCAAGAATTTGAGGGTTTTCTTTTAGTATCTGAGTAACTTCCTCTAGCTTTTGTTCTGCGGTCTTTTCTGATGCGAAAGATACGGCAGGTACGATAGCCATCGTTAACGCCAAAAGTGTACGAGTGAATGTCATAATATTTCCTAAAACTTTTAAATTTCGTTGTTTGTTATGTGAAGTGAATAAAATATGTACAAAAGTCAGGCAGAAAGGTCTCTCGCCTTGCTGGCTTTATTCTCTAAACACGCAAAGTTTTAGGTGAACCCGATACTTTTCCGGTATCGGTTCTGTGTATTCCAGATAGCGAATTGCTGTGGTTGTCATCGGCAGCGCCACAATCAAAGCAAACAGAAAAAATGGAATAAGAATATGATCAAACTGATGTTGGTACGCTTGAACCAACTTTTCTGAAAGGTCGCAAGATGGTGATAAATTCACGCTTTCATCTTGCTGACTCTGTATTTGGTGAGCCTTTGGGCAGCTTTTCGAGAAACCAGAATTTTGGCTTAAGCATATCATCACCACCCAAAGCACGAGGGCGAGTGTCCATTTGGCTATTTTATATTGTGAGCGTAACAATGGGTCGTATAGTCCTGTTAATTCTGGTTTATGCCGTTTACATATGACCGGACCATCCTAACCTAAATTTCGTGGCTGAATGTTACTTTCGAGTTAATCGATATTGCCTCAATGCCAAAGTATGAAGTACGTCATGAATGTTGTAGAAAGCAATATTCGTCAGAATCATTTTTTGAGTTGATGAAGAAGTCGTGAGCTATCGACATAGATTAATATACCTAATTGTTAGCACAAATTTTTATTATCTTTCAATTGTGATTGAAATCATAAAACAAAACTTCATAACTGAGTCGCGATAATGTTCGGCAGGCGGATTGATTTTGATCATCTCTCTAGCACATTATTCAGGTGAACATATGTGTTAAGTTCCACATGTGTAGGTAATGTTATGAAAATTCCTGTTCAAACTGAGCGTAAAGTTACACTGGGGTGCTACGTTGCTCTGGCGTTTGCGGTTGTGTTCTTTTCTGGCCTGATGCAATCTAGCGAATGGTACGGTGTATTCGACTTTACAACGCTCAATGGCTCTTTCGGCAAGGTGGCGTATGGTGTCACCGAAACGGCTGACGGTGTGCAAGTTGCAACAACGTCGCTTCGCGGTACTGGTGGTAGCGGTGCTCGTGACGGTTTCATTTTCGCACTTACTTTGATTCCAACTGTTATGTTCGCCTTAGGTATGATCAACGTACTTGAGCACTACGGTGCACTTGAAGCCGCTCGTAAGCTTCTTACTCCTCTTCTACGTCCTCTAATGGGTATCCCTGGTAACTCTGGTCTGGCTTTAATTGCTTCTCTACAAAGTACCGATGCAGGTGCGGCTATGACGCGTCAACTAAAAGATGAAGGTCACCTAACTAAGCGTGAAACGGACGTATTTACCATGTTCCAGTTCACTGCGGGTGCAACCATCGTGAACTTCTTCTCATCGGGTGCGGTATTGTTCACGTTGACGATGGCTGACGGCTCTCTAGCAGTAACTTCTTCTATTGGTTTGGCGGTTGTGGTGATGTTCGCGTTTAAGATCATTGGTGCGAACCTGTTCCGTATCTACCTAAACATGACGGAAGGTAAAGAAGACAAGCAAGACCAAAACAAATCAGAGAACCTAAAAGAGGAGACGGCATAATGGGTGACGTTAAAGCGAAAAAACCAATGGTGACGGATATTTTCGTTGAAGGTGCTAAGAAAGGTTGGGTAATTGCGACTACCTCTACGGTTCCTAACGTATTAATGGCGTTCGTTATCATCAAAGCGCTGCAAATCACTGGTGCGCTGGATCTGATGGGCACTGTGTTTTCTCCAATCATGGCAGTGTTTGGTCTTCCGGGTGAAGCAGCAGCGGTATTGATCGGGGCTTGGATGTCGATGGGCGGCGCGGTTGGCGTAGTGATTACACTGTTTGACCAAGGTATCCTGAACGGCACGCACATTGCGATTCTTGCGCCTGCAATTTACCTAATGGGCTCTCAGGTTCAGTACATGGGTCGAATTATGGGACCTATCGGTACTGAAGGTCGTTATATCCCAATTATGATTGCGATTTCCGTATTGAACGCATTTGGCGCAATGCTAGTGATGAATCTGTTTGTCTAGGAGTGAGTCATGCAATTCTCTCTAAATGAATATCTAGAAGAGCTACGTCCGCTGATTAATGTGGATTGTGGCACTTACACGACTGATGGTATCGAGTTTATCGCTTCTCAATTTGAAGAGAAGTACCAAGCGATGTCAGGTTGGAGCGTAAAACGCATCGACTGTGGCAGAGCGGGCATCGGTCTTGAAGTTCGAAACAAGCCGGAAGCTGAGCAAATCGACGTAATGCTGATTGGTCACATGGATACCGTGTTCCCTGTGGGTACTGCTGAGCTTCGTCCAATGTCTCAAGATGCAGAGAAAGCCTACGGTCCGGGCGTCTCGGACATGAAATCTGGCTTGCTGAACATCGTATACGCGATGCGCAATCTGGACCAAGCGGTGTTGGATAAGTTGTCTATCGCTATCTGCATGAACCCAGATGAAGAGACGGGCTCTCTGGACTCTGTGGATTGGATTCAATCAGTTGCGAAAAACGCTAAGAATGTGCTGGTTGCGGAAGCCGCACGTGCAGACGGTGGTTTAGTGAAAGCGCGCAAAGGCATGGCTCGCTACAAAATGACCTTTAATGGCGTTGCTGCTCACGCAGGTAACGAGCCAGAAAACGGCCGCAGCGCAATCACTGAGATGGCGAATTGGATTCTGGCTGTCAATGCAATGACCAACTTTGAATCTGGTACTACGCTGAACGTCGGCATTGTTTCTGGCGGCAACGGTGCGAACATCGTCCCGGAGCACGCGGAAGCGATCGTGGATGTGCGTTTCTGGAGCAACGAAGAATACGATGATGTCGACAGCAAGCTAAACGGCATGCTGGAAACACCATTCGTTGATGGTGTGAGTATCGAGTTGGTTCGTGAAGCTTACAAACCTTCTATGGTGCCAAGTGCGCAAACGGAAAGCCTGATGGCATTAGTTGAAGAAGCCGCAAGTGAACTGGCTATCGACATCAACTGGAAAGAAGTGGGTGGCGGCTCTGATGCAAACAACACGGCGATTCTAGGCGTTCCAACTTTGGATGGTCTAGGACCTATCGGTGCGGGCTTCCACAGCGATCAAGAGTACTTGTTGCTTGAGTCTATCGAACCACGTATCAAAATGCTGATGCGTGTATTGGAGAAGATTGCTCAATAGGGCATTCTGCTTTTAAAGCTTGGTTCCCAAAGCTTTTGGCTTCAACCTTTTGGTTTGCAAGACTTTTTTCCAATGCAATAATCCCCGGACTTCGGTTTGGGGATTTTTCTATCTGTGTTTCACTTTACTATCATTTCTTGTTATTAATCTTGCGTTCAGGTTCGATTAATTAATATGTTGGACATAGTCATAAATTTCGGAGGCAACGATGACCACAACAATGTCTGTAAAATCGGCGCCGAAAGACGCCAAAGATCAAACGATGCAAGCGCCAGATGAGAAAACATTCTGGCGAAAAATGAAAGGGTCGGTTAAGAAAGCGGGTGAAGAAATTGCCGTAATGGGCATTAAATCATGGCTCGCGATGACAGATTCTAACACCTCTGTTCGCCATAAGGCGATTTTAGGTGGTGCGCTGGCATACTTTGTCCTACCAACAGATATGGTGCCAGACGTACTCGCTGGCGTCGGTTTTACCGATGACATGGCAGCACTTACCTTAGCCGCGAACTCAGTCGGTAATGCCATCACCGACGAGCATGAAGAACAAGCGAGAGAAAAGCTGAATTCGATGGCGGATTAGAAAGAGTATTTCTAGACGCGGAGAAAACAAAAGCCCCGATGTTTCCATCGGGGCTTTCTTTTAGACAGGACTATATAATTTCAGAATGGTAATCGTAGAACGATTTAGGCGTCAGCGCGTTTAAGATGCACTTCTTCTTCGGCTACGCCTGCCATTGGGTCGTTGAAGCGAGCTTCATCCAATGCACCCTCTGATTTTGCAACGATGACGGTTACAGCACTGTCACCAGTGATATTTACCGCGGTACGAATCATATCAAGAAGACGGTCAACACCCATGATGAGCGCGATACCTTCAAGCGGCAGACCAACTTGGTTCAATACCATAGCAAGCATGACAAGACCCACACCAGGAACACCTGCGGTACCGATAGACGCCAGAGTTGCCGTCATGATAACCATTAGGTAATCGCCCATAGTTAAATCAATATTGAAAGCTTGAGCAATAAACGCAGTTGCTACGCCCTGCATGATCGCCGTACCGTCCATGTTCACGGTTGCACCAAGCGGTACTGTGAACGATGATACACGGTTCTCAACACCCATGCGGTGCTTTGCTGTTTCCATTGTCACTGGAATCGTCGCGTTTGATGATGCGGTCGAGAAAGCAAACATGATCGCGTCTTCCATCTTACGCAGGAACGTAATTGGATTTAGACCAGTGAAACCTTTTAACATTAAGCTGTAAGTGACTAGGCCGTGCAGGACAAGCGTCCCCGCCAGTACTAAGAAGTACTCTGCCAGATTGACGATTGCGCCCAGACCAAGACCAGTAAATAGCTTCGCCATTAAGAAGAACACACCATAAGGCGCCAAGTTCATCAAAATCGCGACCAGTTTCATGATCACTTCATTCAGATCAGCGAAGAACGCTGCAATACGTTCACCAGGTTTGCCTGCTGCGCTGATCGCGATACCAAATAGTACCGCGAACACAATAACTTGCAGGGTTTTACCTTCAGCCATCGCACTGATAGGGTTGGTTGGGAACATATCGATGATCACTTGACCCAAAGATGGTGCTTCTGCTGATTTGAATGAACTTGCTGCGGTTAGGTCAGCGCCAGCACCTGGCTGGAACAGAGTACCCATAGTTAGAGCAAGCGTAATCGCGATAGCCGTTGTTGTAACGTAGAAAGCGAGGGTTTTACCACCCATGCGACCCAGTGTAGAAAGGTCTTTGAGAGAGCTAGTACCACAAACTAACGAAACAAATACTAGCGGTACAACAAGCATTTTTAAGCTGGCAACGAAGATCTGTCCACCAACTTCGAATAATCCATTAACAATGTATGCGTCGACAAATCCGTTGTCGGCAAAAAGTGTGCGAATTGCAAATCCTGTCAAGATACCCGCAACCATACCTAAAATTACGCGGCTGGTAAGCGACATCGGTTTCTTGGTATTCATGAGAACACTCCTTATAGTTATGCACCTTGAGTTCACTTCAAAGCGGCGAGCAGATTAGCAGCGGAGTGAGAAAATACGAAAGAATAATCCTCTAAATGGTTAATAGATGTGAACTTTATCACTAATAAAAATGGGATTTTAACCAAATATTAACGAATTGCCTGGATAAAAAGTTTGTATTTTAACACTTTTATCGAATATACAACCGATAACAAAGAGGATTTACAATAAATTCTAATAAGAGATAGAGTGCATACTCTCTTTGAGTGGATGCATTTCTGCATAACTATTTAAGTTATATTCAGGCTAGCGGTCGCTTCTTTAGGGATACTTTAGTATTGAGTGTTCATCAGAGCCAACGAACCCTTTATGCTTTCATATTTGTCAACTCAATGATGGTTGGCAAGTGTAGTTAGTTGGAGGTGATCCCAGCTCCAATAACTTTGACGGGTATTCTTAATCCCTCCAACCCAATAGCATTGTTTCGCTCGTATTAAGCCTTCCAAACACTGCTTGCCAGCCTCAGTGATACGGACGCTTTGTTCCCACCAGTGCCTTTCACGTGATTCAATCGTGATCAACGGTGTTTGACACTGTGCTAGAGGGAGGAGTAACGCGTAAAACATCACGTCTCCTAGGTAAGGAAGAGGTTCTAGTTGTTGATATTGCTCAAACCAATCTTTGATGGGAATTGAACGATTTTGTGAGCTCAAGACCTTTAGTGCGAGGTGTTGTGTCAAGCTCAATCCAGTTTGTGAATTAGGTAACTCTTGCAAATGGCGTTTAAGCACGTTGAATATATTGGGCAAGCAATCCAGGTTATGCTGCTGAATCAAATTAACTATGGAAATAGGTGTCGGTGATGTAATAGCGTGCCAACACCGTTTAGCCTGACTGAATAATTTTGCTGTCACAGGTTTACGGTATCGCCAACAAGAACGAATAGCTTCTTCAGGCAACTGCCCAAAGCCGATGAATCGTTCAGTGCCCGGGAACTGGTTCAACTCAATGATCTCTATCACTTTATTCTCTACATTCTCTAACTGTGTTAGAGCACGAATTAGCATCAATTGATCATAACTGTCATGTTCGACCCAAAAGACGATTCGTTCAAATACATCACTTTGCAACAGATCGAGGTTTGATTGTTCCAATGTGACTATATCTTGAACCGAGTCTTCACGCTTCATCACAGGCAGCAGAGTCTCTACGACATATTGGGCACGAATGGCAAGGAAGTTCTGTGGTGTTGCTGGTATGGGGCCAATACAAAGCGGATCGATCAGGGCTAAAAATGTCCCTTCAAATCCGCTGGCTTTAAGTTGTTGTTGAATGTCGTGGCCACAACGAACGTGTAGCGTTTTTACTTTTGCATCTAGGGGCGGTTTTTGTTCTTTGATGGCTAGTTTGTGCGCTTCTAGCTCTTCGACATGAGCTTTTAGTTTACTCCAACTGGATAAGCCCAGTTCTCTTGCGAGTGCATGTTGAACGTCAGCCAATTGAATTGTATTGGGAGCCAAAGATTCTGGTTTGGAGTGAAATCGCTTAACTAACTCCAACGTGGCGTCATCGTATAGGCGGATAGCTTTGAGCCTTTTTTTAGCAATGGATTTTTGCTGATTGATATTGATCGAGAAGCTATTTGTAGAGTTCATATTTCACCTTTCTTATTTCTTCCACACTCGCCTAAATAGAAGCTAAAAAGAAGGTAAAAACAGATTGTGCCTGCTAAACCAAGCAGGTGAGGATATTGCCGTGAACCGAGTTCTTTCCGCGAGTGTTGGGTGCTTTAGGCATGAGCAGAGTGATAGTAGGTGGTCGCTATCCTTCGTGCAACCTTTTGTGAGAGTGTAGCGTCACAAAATGGCCGTTTCTCTATGTTTAGGGAGAATCAATAGGCGATAACACTAGCGATTCAACTCAATACCACTGTTGCTAGACTCGAGTTTCTACACTTTTGAGTAAAATACGATAAAGCGCTTGAGTCGCAGGACCACTTTTGGCTCCTTTGGGCAAAGTGAGGTGCAGCGCAACTTGATATTGATGGGAGTGTTCGAGCTCCAATACTTTAATTTTATCGCTCTTTCGGGCTGAGACTAAGTGCGCTGGTAGCCGACAAAACCCAACGCCTTGCTCTACGGCGTGAAAAGCGTGGTCGAAGTTATCGACGGTAATACGCTGACGTGCGCGTAACCAACCCACATCTCTTTTCGTTTTGTCTGAATCACCTAAGTCACGGATGACAATTTGGCTGGTGGTTGCAAAATCGTCGATGGAAACATGCGGCTTTTTAGCGAGTGGATGGTGTGCTGCGATTACAGGCAGCATGGTTGTTACGCCAAATGCTTCGGCAGGGTAGTTGGTTATCGGTAAGTTGATGATTGCGATGTCAGCGAGCTCATTTACGACCATTTCGGTTGTTTTGCTCAGTGACGTTTCAACCACTTGAACGGAGGTCGTGTTGTTGTCCTCCAAAAATTGACTGAGTGGTGCATAAAGCCAACAAGGGTCACAAAGATGATCTACTGCGACCGTGATTTGAGATTCCACCCCACTTTTTAACTGCTCGCTGATGACTTCTAGTTCCCGCGCTTGTTCAAGCATGGATTGTGCACGACGCAGTATGGTTTTGCCGTGCTCTGTCAAACCCGCTTTGCGCCCTCGTACTTCGATAAGTTGAATACCAAGTTGGTCTTCTAACTTCCTCACCGAGTAGATCAATGTAGTATGGCTCTTGTTGAGCAGTAAAGCTGCGGATTGAATGCTGCCTTCTTGATTAATCGCTTGTAGCGTTTGCCATTGTTCTAAGGTCGTTTTTAGTCTCATGAGTCAATTTTTTAGACAGTTAATGGCGAAATTATGAACTTTTCTGTCAGTTTTATAAAGGTAATAATCTTGTCATCGAAAACGAGTCAATAAGAAGAGGAGACTCAAGATGGCGAAATTATTGCAAGTTGATTTTGAATTTCATGGTCCGTTTGGTGACGAGATGTCGAATGCTCTGGTCGACTTAGCTAAGTCGATTAACCAAGAGCCGGGCATGATTTGGAAAATCTGGACGGAAAGCGAAAAAGACAAACTCGGTGGTGGTATCTATCTTTTTGAAGATGAAGCCACGGCGCAAGCTTATCTCGAAATGCATGCCGCACGCTTACGAAAAATGGGCGTAGTCGAAGTACGAGGTCAAATTTTCGATATCAATGTGCCGTTAACGACGCTCAATCAAGGGCCTATTAGAGGATAAGGAGATGATGACCAACCGCACTTTTCTAACCGTTCATGGTGTCGTATATACGGTATTCGCTTTTGCGTTGTTTTTTGTACCAACCATAATGTGGCCGATGTATGGAGTACAAATTAACGACCAGTACGCGCTGTTTTTATCGCAGCATACTTCGATCTTTTTAGGTGGAATCGCAGCGGTGAGTTTGATGTTACGTAATGTGGAATCAGGGCATACTGCGAAACAGCTGTTTAAAGCATTATTGATTACTAATGGCTTAGGGGCAGTGATTACTACCTATGCCGGCATTATCGGAGTATTTGTCGGTTTTGGTTGGAGTGACCCAATATTCTTTGTCTTGCTTAGTTTGATTACGTACAAGCAACTAAGAGTGCAATAGAAAAAGCCCTGCTGTTTCTAGCAGGGCTTTGTCATATTTGGTTTAATTAGCGATCTAAATTCAAGTTATGATTCGCTTTTGTACGCGTAGTTATAGTAGCCGTATCCATAGCCGTATGAGTTAGATGCTTTTTTCTCAACTGCATTGAGAATCACACCTTTAACTTCAACGCCTGATTGCTCGAAGCGACCTTGCGCGACTTCAATCTCCTTCAAAGTCGTTTGATCAAAACGAGCGACCATCAGAGTTGTTCCTGCAAGCGCGCCAACAATGCTTGGGTCGGTAACTGCGAGTACAGGCGGCGTATCGATGATGACTAGATCGTATTGTGCAGACATCTCGTCAACAAAGCTCTTGAAGCGAGGGTGCATAAGAAGTTCTGACGGATTTGGTGGTACTTGGCCGCGAGTCACAACATCTAAATTATCAATGGATGTAGATTTAATGATGTTGCTAAGGGATGTCTTACCGCTCAAGTAATCAGAAAGACCGTTGTCCCAGCGTAGACCGAAGCATTGCTGCAAATAACCTTTACGCATATCCGCATCAATAAGCAGCACTTTCTGACCGGTTTTCGCAGCGACGGCCGCAAAGTTGGTCGATACAAATGTTTTGCCGATAGATGGTGCAGGACCTGAAATCATAAGAACGTTATTCTTCGCTTCCATCATTGCAAAGTGCAAGCTAGTGCGAAGACTACGTAGAGCCTCAATGGAAAGATCGGCTGGGTTAGCTTCCGCTAGAAGGACTAGCTCATTGTTGCTGCCTTTGTTGCGCTTAAGCTTGTTTGCAAATTCCAGTTGTTGAATAGATTTTGGAACGCTTGCGTAAACTGGCATGCCAATCTGTTCAATTTGATCTGGTGTTTCCACACCACGGTGGAATGCTGCACGAATTAATACGAAAGCCACGCCTGCCATACCGCCAAGCAGTGTTGCTAGCACAACGATAAGCGCTTTTTTCGGCTTGATTGGCTTAGAGAAAGATTGAGCGTTATCTAAGATTCGAACGTTGCCAACTGTTCCGGCTTTAATAATGTTGAGCTCTTGAACCTTGTTCAATAGTTGGATGTAGATTTGTTGGTTTACTTCTACATCGCGTGTCATACGTAGAACTTCACGCTGTGTTTTCGGTAACTTTTGAACTTGTTTATTAAGACGTTCTTTCTCTTTTAGTAGTGTTTCACGTTTATCAAGTAGCGACTTATAAGCTGGGTGATCCTGTGTGAAGCGTTGGCTGATCTCACTTTCTTTGAATGTAAGCTCATTTAGCTGTGCTTCTAACTCAACCATTACTTTCAGCGTTGACTGAGCTTCAAGGCCTAAATCGATAGATTCATTTTCTTGACGGAACCGATTTAAAACGTCTTCAGAAGCGGTCAGTTTTGTTTTGATGTCTGGGAGGTGACCTTTCAAGAACTCGAGGCTTTGCTCTGCCTCTGCAGAATTTCTTTGAACGTTTTGTAAGAAGTAGTTTTGGCTAATGTCGTTCAAGATATCTTGAATCTTAGCGCGGTCTTCACCAGAGAAGCTTAAAGATATAATCCCGGTTTGCTTACCACGTTCGCTAATCGATAAGTTTTCTTGAAGTTTATTAATTGCATCTAATTTACTGATTTTGCTGACCGTGAATGAGTCACCAGTTTGAGCCACAAGTTCAGTCGCCAAAAACTGGTATCCATTCTTCTCAAGCAGTTCACCAACTTTACCTTCTAGAATGACGTTATTGTCATCTTCTAAGAGCCTGAACGTCTGTTTTTCAGAATCAATAACTTCAAGAGTTAAAGGAACGCCAACTGCGTAAGAAGGAGCATTAAATCGTGAAACGCTCAGACTGATTTGCTCACCTTGTAGTCGAGCTAGGCCTTTACCAATAATTGGCATGTAGTTTGGAGAAACGACAGTCGTTAAGTTGAACTTATCAACAGTACCGCCCAAGATCATACGAGATTTGATGATCTCTATTTCTGTTGTCGCTGATGATTCTGCTGAAAACAGCTCTCCCATATCACCAACCATCGCTGAAATACCACCTGAACTCTTACTTTCGATTTGGATAAGAGCGTCAGCTTTATAGATAGGTGTTGATAGAATGGCAACGCCGACGCCTATAATTGAAAATAGGACTACGGTACATAGAATGAGCCATTTGGCATCGAGAATGATCCCAAATAACTTTCCCAAATCGATCTCATCGTCGGCTTGACGTGATTGCTTAATAGTTTGTGTTGTCATTACTTTAACTTCTTAAATACCTTGCCATTGGCGTTTATTTAGCCTTGCGGCTTATAGTTTTTGAGACCACGCTTTTGCTGCTTTTTCTATAAGCGTATATGCATGTTCGAAAGCTTCTCTACTTTGTCTGTATGGATCAGGGATGCTTTTTTCATTTATCCACTGTCCAAACAGCATCGTTTTACCTCGTGCCTCAGGAGCGATTTTGGTTAAGGCTTCTAAATGACCTTTTTCCATAACCAATATCAGATCGTATTGAGCGCAAAGCTCAGGTGTTAATTGTCGTGCTTCGTGTCCATCTAAGCTTACGCCATGTTCGTTCGCGATAGTGGTTGCCATCTCGTCAGCAGCTTTTCCCGTTAGATGGCTCTTATCTACTGCGATTCCTGCTGATGCGACATGTTTGTTTGGTAGTAAAGACTGCAAAAGCCGCTCTCCTGTTGGAGAGCGGCAAATATTACCGACACAGACGACAAGAATATTAGAAAACAAATGCTTACCCTACTTTAAGTTGTATGCTTATGATCTCAACTGAATTGCTGGCTTCTTTATATTGCGCAATTGAGCTGAGTAGCTATCGATTACGTGCCGCAAGAGATAATTTTCTTGCGGCACGTTGTTTTACGGCCAAGTGCGTACTCGTAGTACACCTTCAGTTAGTTCATTAAAGCCGGAAATGGTTGGAACGAGCTGAGCAATCACACGATTCCAACGACTAACAGGTGCAGCCGTCACATAGACTATGTCGTAAGGGTTGAGATCAAACTCAGTACCAATCACCAAAGCAGAAGCGTCAGAAACATCTAGCTGATAAATGTCCGCCATTTTAGCTTCTTCTTTTGAACGTCTGATGACAAACACACCGGTAGCATCTGCGGAGATTTCACTGATACCACCAACGCTGCTAAGAGCCTCAGTAAGGCTCATGCCGCTACGATCAATTTTGAGTAATTTCGGGTCGTTAACCTCGCCCATAACAAATACTTTTTGCGCATCGTTTCGAGGAATATGAACAATATCGCCAGGCTTTAGAAGGCGGTTTTGAGTTAAATCGCCTTGTTGCATCAGAGCATACAAAGAGACGTTTTCAACAACGCCATTGCGTGTCAGTGTCGCATTACGCCAATCAGCCTCGGCAGCCAGTCCGCCAGCTCTATTCACAGCATCTAGAAGTGTAAGGGGGATGTTTGTAATTGGTTGTTGTCCTGGCTTGTTAACTTCGCCAGTTACATAAGTCTTTTTAGAGCGAAATGCCGCAACGCTTACATCGACCTGTGGGCTCTCAATGTATTTTGCAAGGCGGCTTGCAATGTCTGCACGAATCTGACGTACGTTTTTGCCTTCAACATGTACGACACCTATGTAAGGGTAGAAGATCGTGCCATCCGAATGCACCCAGTTACCCGCTTCGGCTGAGCTTCGGTATGAGCCCGCTGGGATCGTTAGCTCTGGGTGATCCCAAATAGTGATATTTAGGATATCGCCAGGTCCTACTTCGTATTCATATTTTGCGATTTCAATATCTAACTCTGGGTTTGGTTTTGAAAAAGGGTCCACTGAATTTAAAGACGTTACGCGCTCCAAAGTTAAGGGATAAACGGTAACCTGAGACTCTATATCACTCGATTCAGTGCTCATGACTGTTTTGTCACTGACCGAAAGGTGGCTACCAGGCAAAGTACACCCTGTAAGAAGGATAGGAAGTACTGATATCCCCAAAAATTTATTAAATGTGTTCATTGGTTTATAACTACCGAAAGAAAGTTTGCCGACTGAAATTGATTCATTCTAATTGAACTGCATTTCATCAATATTGATGATTTACTGCAGTTTTAAGCCTTTAGAAAGCGAGTCCATTCAGAATTATTTGTGTAATAAACACTCCAAATGGCTGCTAGCGACTTAGAGCTCTTAGTTTCATTAATGAAGGTGTGAAAATCCGACCCACAAAAAATAGTCAACTATTATCCATCTGGTTGCAATAAAGGCAACAAGTTACTTGAAAAAATACTGACGAATACATGACAAAATTGTGTCTATTTAACGTTATTGAGATGAATGCATGATTTTGCACAAGCAAACAGGCAGTAATGTGAAAAAACTCATGCCAAAGTTGTATGCATCCTATTTACACTATATGCAACTGCCGTTATGCTTCGTGTTGCGGTCGGATATAACAACAAATATTGGAGCTAATTTTGAAAATCAAACTTTTAACGGCAAGTGTGGCTGCTGTTCTACTAGTAGCAGGTTGTGGTAGTGACAGCGATCCTGAGGTAAAAACATACTCAGTACAGGCTTATGACCCAGCTGTTATCGGCATGGAAGTATCTTATGACTGTGGTGGAGACTTAAAAGGTCAGGCTGATGAGCTAACAACAAACTATGAAGGCATGGTTGGTAAAGCTCGCATTAGCCATATCGACGTAGTGAGTGCACCAGGTGAATGTACTTTCACATTGAAGCATACTGATAAGAGTGTAGATGCATCTAACGGAAAACCTATTACGTCTGATTACAAGATTCCTAAAGGTCTTGCCCAAGCTGACTCTTTAGTTACAGGTTCTCCATTTACAACGTTGGTAGCTAACTCTCTAGATGACGGAGAGGTATACTCATCAGATACTGCTGAAAAAGTATTTGCCAATTTAGGTATCGATATCAATGCAAGTGGTAAAACAGTTGACGAAATCCTTCGTGATACAGAGTCTGTAGTTGCTAACCTTCAAAGTGAAGGCGGCAATAGTGAACTTGCTACGAAGCTAGTTGCTACGGCAAATATCGTGTCTGATATCATTAAAGCGAACCCAACAGCTGCACCTGAAGCCGTGGCTGTAGCTGCAAAATCAATGGCAGAAGAAGTGATTGCGAAATACCCGCATTACCCTAAAGCAGGCGCGGATTCTGAAGAAGTGATTTACGTAGAAATCTCTGAAGAAGATACGAAGAACGTTGTTGAGCAGGTTGAAAAAGACATTGCTGCAGGTAAGCCTGTAGACCAAATCAAACCTACCGTTCCACCAGTTCCAGATGCGAAGCCTGGTAAGCCAGTTGATCCGGTTGCTCCACCATCAGGCGGTTCAGGCGGTAACTAAGCAAGTTTTTGCTGATAAATTCTAAAGGCCTCTTCAGAGGCCTTTTTTGATCCTATCGTATTGTAGTCATCACCTTTTAGTGAGCCCTTTTCTGTTTAAGTAAGGCAGGATATGCGGACGTGATTCGCCAGCCAGTTTACTGGTGACTTCTTGCGACCAAGTACTCTGTTTTTGATTGCTCGAACGGTTTGCATAGTAGTTTTGCATAGTTTGGTCATACGTCTGAATATCATCCAAGTTTAGGTCTTGATACTGATTTTCATGCACCACGACATGCTTAGGTAGGCGAGGTTTTACTTCAGGGGCTTGATCTGGATGACCAAGACACATACCAAATAAAATGGCGGTATTTTTAGGTAAACCTAATAATTCGTCTACTTTTTGGGCATTGTTTCGTAAACCACCAATATACACACCTCCTAGTCCCATCGACTCCGCCGCAAGCAAGCAATTTTGTGCCATGATGCCCGAGTCTACAGCGCCTATTAGCGTTAACTCGGTAAAATCAGCTTGAACATCTGGGTTGATACTGGCGTGGCGCTGGTAATCAATACAAAACACCAAAAACTCAGCCGCGCTTTCAACGTACCCTTGATTTCCGGCATATTGAGCTAATAGCGTACGTTTTTCTTTGTCGGTCACGCGGATAATTGAAACGACTTGCAACATGCTTGATGAGGACGCCGCAAGGCCGGCTTGAAGAATGGCATCTAATTGTTCGCTCTCAATCGGTTGTGAGGTGAATTTTCGAATTGAGCGGTGATTGAGAATTGTTTGAATCGTGCTGTTCATGGTGACTTAACATCCCCTGTTACGTGTAAAGGCTGAAGACTCACCTTAGCGACATTTGATGAGTCGGTAAACTATCTCAAAAGAAAAACAATGCTTGGCGCATAAGTGTGAAGGCGAATCGAGAATACACCACTCGTTCTGTTTGAGAGCGTATATACTGTTTTTAGAATCAATAATTTAAATGCAGTGGAAAATATGAAAGAACTCATTGTTCATACAGTTACGGTGTTTATGGGCTTCTTTGCCATCATGAACCCTATCGCCAATATTCCCATCTTTTTGAGTTTAACTGCTGATGAAGATAAAGAAACCATCCGTTCCATTGCGCTTCGCTCGGTTTTTATTGCATTTATTATCATCGCGATATTTTCTATTGCCGGTAAGTTAATTTTTGATTTGTTTGGTATCACGCTTTATGCATTGCGAATAACAGGCGGTATTTTGGTGTTTTTGATAGGTTTTAACATGCTTCAAGGTGATTCGACGCATCAGAAAACCAAAGAGAAGGCGTATTCACCAGCTCAGCAACGGGCGGCATTGAGTATTGCAGTGTCTCCACTGGCGATGCCAATATTAGCTGGGCCTGGAACGATTGCTACCGCGATGAACTTTGCGACAGCGGGTGGTTTCGATCAAACCATTATTACTATCGTTTCTTTCGCTGTCCTTTGTGTGATCACCTATGTACTGTTTTTATTTGGAGACAAATTGGTCAAAGCGGTTGGACCAAGTGCTCTAAATGTTGTGACTAAAATGATGGGCTTAATTCTAGCGGTTATTGGTACTCAAATGTTCATTGATGGCGCGGGCGAAGCCTATAAAACGGTTTTCTCCTAGATTTCTCTTAGACCTTGCCACCTTGGTTAAGCCCGCAATTACATTTCTAACGGGTACGGATTTTTTGAACTTTAGTTTTCATTTTCTAAGAGAGAAATAAATAGACTTCACCTATTTCAATAATAAGAATATTCAATTGTTGTGATTGCACGAATTTCATTACTCTTTTGGCAAGGAGAATGGGGGAAATATGGCAACAAAAGCAATTGTAGTAGAAGGTGGCGCGATGCGAGGCGTCTTCGCAAGCGGAGTGTTAGATGCGTTTTTAGAGCAGAGTTATAAACCGTTTGATTTTGCAATCGGTGTATCTGCTGGTGCATCAAATTTGATTGGGTATTTGACCGACTACCCGCATCGCAGTATTAACGTCATTACTAAGCTGGCCACAAGCAAACGCTTTTTTGACCCAACTCGCTTCGTTAAAGGTGGGGACCTCATCGATGTGAAGTGGCTGTTTGAAGAATCTAATCGCTTGTATCCCGTCGATGAAAATAAACTGTTTAATGGCGTTCCTTTTCTCGCAGCGACAACAAATGTAGATACAGGGCAGGCAGATTATTACCGCGTGACACGTGATAATTTTCACCATGCGATTGAAGCGACAACAGCATTACCGATTGCCTACAAGCATACCCCTTGTTTTTCTGGCGGTTGTTATACCGATGGTGGGGTCGCTGATTCTATCCCAGTGCGTGAGGCTTATCGTCGAGGGGCTCGCGACATAACCGTAGTACTCTCTCACCCACTGAATTATGCCAAAAAGCCAGTTAAGACCACATGGCTGATGAAGAAACTTTTTGCGGAGCACCCCAAAATGGCGGATGCGATGTTAAGACGTGCAGATAACTATAATCAATCATTAGAGTTTATTCGTAACCCTCCACCAGGAACACATGTTAGGGTGATTGCCCCACCAGATAATTTTCATGTTCAGCGCTTATCAATGCGACAATCCGTTTTACTAGAAGGGTATGAAATGGGACTGATTGAGGGGCGAGCGCATCTCACTAGTTTATCTGGTGTTCATGGTTTAGACCGGGAAAATTGTCATTTTTGCATTTGATTATAAAAGAGCCTCATAGTGAGGCTCTTTTGCGTAACGTTCAAAGGGTGATTTAGTTGACTTTATCCCAAGCCATCTCCCAGTGTGAACCTATTCCAGGCTCGTAATGATTTGCGCTTTCTTTCCACTGCATACAGTAACCAGAATATGGGAAAGGTTTACATTGATAAATGCCCCCGTCGCTGGCAAGCACTTTTGTGCCCGCCGTGTAGCTAGATAGTCCTTCAGGGAAGACAAAATCGTACTCATCAGATGGTGGTGGAGTAACTGACTCTTCTTTTAAGTGAAAGTCGAGTGTTTGCTGATCCACCAAGTTGCCATCTTTATCCTTAATACGTGTTACGAGCATATGGTGACCCGGCTCCGATTTACTTAAAGCGAGCGATATCGCCTCTACCGAGCCGTCTTTCATTTCGTTTGCCCAACTTGCAAGTGGTTCGCGATGGTGATTGTAAACGGTGAGTTCTGCATTTAAATCGCCTTCAGCAGTTAGTGTCAGATCCAACGTTGTCGGTGTTGACTCAATGATATATTCGTCTGCTAAGCCATCTACTGTGAGTGAGTATTCTGGAACAGGAGTTTCAATGTTATAGCCGATCTCTACTCGCTCAAGGCCGCTATTTGCTTGCAGATACACCGGATTAGTACCATAAACAGGAGTGAATTTGTCCTCTGCATACTGCCCGGCTTGCAGTTTTGCTTGTTCTTGGTTTAGCTTAGTCGCGAGTGCGTAAGACCAGTTTTTCGCTTGGCCCATTGCTGCATCGGTAATTTCTAGTTCAGTTCTATACGCCACGTTTTCACCTGCTTGATCAAATACGCGCGTATAAACTGAATCCCCAATATTTAAATCCATTGTAGGAATAATTTGACCGCCTTGCTTCCAATCTGGAATAACGGGACTGTCACCATCAAATTTCACATCGATCACGTTATAAAATGAGGCTGCAGTGTCGCCAACATCCCATACTGCCAGGATGACATGGTATCCCTCGCGAGTAGGCACATTACATTGATGGCTTACCTGTTTCGGGGGTTGAACCATATTGCCGTCGACGACACAGAAAGGAGTTAGATCAAAAGAGTCTCGTGATAGTGAAGCGTTTGGGTTCCAATCAGGCTTGGTGATGTAATATTTCCAGTCGCGCGTCACGTGGTTAGCGGTAAATGTCCATTCAAAAGTTTGTGTACCTGCTTGAATAGTGCGTTTTACCCAACGGTCGGCAGTTTGCTCATCAAGGGCAGCTGCTAAAGCGGTTTCGGCACTCGCTATTTTACCATCGCGAGGCCCTGTTTCGGGAAAGCCATCAGGGCCTTCAACGCTTTGCGGTTCATATTGAATCGCACCGCAGTTATTATTTTTTTCGTTAGTATCTGGCGTTGGATACTTACATAGTGCCGAGCGACTTGCAGCGACACCACCATTGGTTTCTGATACATAACCGTGAGCCGCAGCACCTGAGCTAATGCTTGCAAGTGCTAACGCGAGTACGGATTTGGTTGGAAATGATTTCATCACATGTCCTCTGTTATGGCTGACAAACTAGTGTCACACCCCGGCGCATGCTGAGCATAAAGCAACGCTACAGAAATTGGACTTCTGTAACACTGCGTCATGGTAACCCCGCTATCATGAGCATTCTTTTAGATTTTTAAATGCAGACAGACCGGAAGCTTTGCGTCCCACCCTTTCGAATGGTTTGCCGAAATGTGATTGAGCAGCCAAAATTTAGCTTAAGAATTTACATGTGGAAAAGTAAACGTCACTGACATGGAATCCTGTTCTCAAATTGAAAGATAACGATATCTTAACCTCGTCAATATTGTGCAGTGTCGTCTTGCAAGGCATTGATTTTAATTTTGTTTTTATCTTTTTTATAGTCATGGTGAATGGGTGGAGGTTTGTTGGGGATAAGTGGAGAGGAATCGTGCTAAGGGTGGAAGAAGTTCTGTCTAAAGGGCGGAGTGTCTCGCCCTTTGAATGGTGTTATTTCGGCATGATGACAGTATCAATCACGTGAATGACACCGTTTTTAGCTTTCACATCGGTTGCAATGACATTTGCATCGTTAACCATGACTTTATCGCCCATGGTTTTAATCATCACATCTTGCCCCTGAACCGTAGTCGCTTTGTCTAGCTTAACAACATCGGCAGCCATCACTTTCCCTGGGACGACGTGATAAGTCAAAACAGATACTAACTTGTCTTTGTTTTCCTGCATTAAGAGCATGTCGACTGTGCCGTCTGGCAGTTTTGCAAAAGCGTCATCCGTTGGTGCAAAAACAGTAAATGGGCCTTCCCCTTTGAGAGTGTCAACCAGGCCCGCTGCTTTCACCGCAGCAACAAGCGTATTGAAAGAGCCATTTTCAGCGGCAACGTCGACAATATCGGCTTTCATCATGCCATGCTCATGAGCCTTGACGGGCAGCATAAAAGATAACGTCGCCATCAGTGTCGCCGCGATAACTAAGATACGTTTGAACATAATGTGTTCCTTACTAGTTGAGGGTACAACGGGTTCCCTGGAGTGTGTTTGCATTTGTACGCATTGTGATTGAGAGATGATCATCGCGTCCTACTTTCTTTTGAGGGTCTAACATGTCGCGCAAGAATTCGTCTGCCTTCTTGTTTCACATCGGCTCGTTTCCGCCACGTCCATAAGCGCTCTCTTGCTGCCTTAGCTGCGTTGTCTGGTGCGATAATAGGTGCAAGGTAACGGCTATCTGGCTGCAACTGATACATGACAGCTTCCATCTGGGTCATTGTCCAGGGCTCGAATAAAAGAGGGGGAGGAACCATTTGTAACTCAGGCACCCACTTGTAGATGAACGTACCGTTAGGATCATGTTCTTGGGCTTGCTTGATCGGATTATAAATACGTATTGTGTTAGTCCCGGTTACTCCTGCTTGCATTTGGAATTGTGGGTAATGAATTCCGGGCTCAAAGTCGAGAAACAGTTGCGCTAAATGCGTTACACCTACTCGCCAATCCATGTTCATGTGGTGAGTAAGAAAGCTAACCAGCATGGCACGCATGCGAAAGTTAATGTAACCAGTGTGGTGCAAACAGCGCATGCAGGCATCAATCAAAGGTACGCCAGTATGCCCGGATTTCCATGCTGCTAACTTTTCTTCATCGAAAGTACTACTTTGTTTAATCAATGGTTCGTAAGCCCGATTAACGCAGTAAAACTCCATGTCGTATTCCGATTCGAATTTTTGGATGAAGTGACAGTGCCAATGAAGCCGTGAAGACAATGCAATTAAGCTGCGACGAAACCCAGCGACTTGCCAGTGTTTCAAAAGGTATTGATACACTTCACGCAAAGATATGTTACCCCAAGCGAGATATGGAGAAAGTCGAGTACAGGCTGTGCGTGAGGCTGTGGGACTAGAAATGCTTCGATAGTAATCACGACCTCGACGATGGAAAAAGTCCTCTAGTGTTTTCCAAGCGAGCCGGCTTCCTCCCGTTTGCATTCCTTTGCATTTTGATAGCCAGGATGATGGTGGCGAAAACGAACAGCCGAGAGCTTCTGCATCCAATGAATGCAATAAGTCGGTTTGGAGCTCAATAGGGCTTATTGAGGCTCTCATGACAGAGTCCCAATGTTTGTCCCAACCTTGCCGGTTTTTTGCACCTCTGATAACAGCACCGTGTTCGAACTCAAACCAGTCGATGTTCTGCTCATACAGCCAAGCGGCAACTTGTTTGTCGCGCTCAAAGGTGCAGTTGAGTCCTATTTCTTGGTGAGAAAAAACAGCGTTGATTTGATATTGCGCTTGAATTGATTGGAAACATGCTAAGGCATCGTCAAACAGCACCGTGATTCGATGCCCATACGCTTTGAGCGTTTCATCCATGTCTTGCAGTGATTGCCAAACAAATCGCCAGTGGCGCTCAGAATAGTGTGGGTTGTTCAATAGCAATGGTTCAACAATATACAAAAGCACAGTTGGGTGCTTTGTTGATAATGCTTGAGTTAGTGGTTGATGGTCAGTCAGCCTTAAATCTCGCTTTAACCACACGACATTGATTGTTTGCATCGGAATCCTCTTTGTTTCCGATGTTGTACGCAAGTAAACCGAAGAAATCTCATCCAATGATCGGTTTTATTCTACAAAACGTAGAGGTAACTTTCAGGGAGGTGACACATGGCAATACCATTGAGTAAGTTACAAAAATACTTCTATGTAGACAAATTGGTCATTCATTCGCTTGATCTCGCATTGTACCAGGCATCTGTCGTGATTGATGGAGAAGCGCAATTTATCACTGATGACAACGGTATCTTTTTGAGGGCTCATTCCCTGATCGAGATGCAAAAGAAGTGCAGGAATATCAAAGCAAATAAGCAGGTTCTAGTGCATCAAAGTGCTTATGATGAAATGGTGGGGCTACCCGAAGGCAAAAGAGACAATCAACTAGAGGTATTGGTGAGGGATACAAAATTGTATTGAAAGAGTATTGGTGCGTAGTAAAAGCGAGCCACCTTACGGCAGCTCGCTAAATATAAGGAGAGTTGGGCTTAGTCTTGTTTACGCTGCGCTTCTTTTTGCGCGTACTTAGCGGCACGTCGGGCTTCTCTTTGCTTGGCACTTTCACCACCAACATGCTGCTCGCCTCGCTGCTCTGCAAGAACAACTTGTTTTTCACGCTCGCGGAATCGAGCAATTTGTTCTTCTGAGTGTGTGCCGTGACATTTTGGACAGCTCACGCCTTGCTCGAACAATTCTGACTGTTTGTCTTCTTCAGTGATCGGTAGACGACAAGCGTTACATAAATCGTAATCTGCTTTTTCTAGCTGGTGGTTCACTGCAACACGACCGTCAAATACGTAACAATCGCCTTCCCACATGCTCTCTTCTTGAGGAACTTCTTCAAGATATTTAAGAATGCCGCCTTCTAGGTGGTAGACCTCATCAAAGCCCTGTTCTTTCATGTAAGCCGTTGATTTTTCGCAGCGGATACCACCGGTACAGAACATCGCAACTTTCTTGTGTTTTGCCGGGTCCATGTTTTCTTTTACATAGTCTGGGAATTCACGAAAGGTTTCAGTATTTGGGTTTACAGCGCCTTTGAATGTCCCGATCTCGATTTCGTAATCATTACGTGTATCGACAACAAACACTTCAGGATCAGCAATAAGATCGTTCCACTCTTGAGGTTTCACGTAAGTACCCACTACGTGGCGAGGGTCTATACCTTCAACACCTAATGTTACGATCTCTTTTTTCAGTTTCACTTTGGTGCGATTGAATGGCTGGGTCTCAGAATACGACTCTTTGTATACGGTGCCAGTCAAACGAGGTTCGTTGTTTAGCCACTCCAGTAGCGTATCAATACCTGCACGATCAGATGCAACAGTACCGTTGATACCTTCACTTGCCAGTAGTAATGTTCCGCGAATATGGTGTTTTTCCATCAACGCAAATAATGGCTCGCGTAGCTCTTGATAGTTATTCAGCTCAACAAACTTGTACAGCGCACAAACTACATACTGACTCATGAGGTTTCCTTTAAAAATACAGGTGGTCAACGACCTTAAAATTTTAGCGGCACGAAGTATACCTGACTAAACCAGTCGGAAATACGGACAAATTATACGGATATTATGAGTAGGCGGGGCCTGGCGGTCTTTGATAGGGGGAGCATGTCCGCAGGTGAAGCCGCTATGTGTTCAAATTATAAGCATTAATTATAGTGGGTTAGGTAGGTTGGAGCCGATACTTTTGGTTTAAATTTATGCTGTTTTGGGCCCTTCAAAAAAGTTAGGCGCAAGAAGCACCAAGTAATCACCGGAGTAATTGACAAGGAAAGGACATGTCGCAGTTTTATACATGAGGTGGTGAGGGATAAAGGTTTAGGGACAAAGAGTGAATGACTGATCGCCATTGTTCATAAACCGCTATAAACGCCTTTTCATCAAATACTAAAAAGGCGTATTTCTAACGTCTGTCCTGCTTATTTCAACGCAGCTGCGGTCTGTTTACCCATGGCTATGAGCCTATCGAGAATGCGTTCACCGTCGGCACGTAAACCGTTGTGCTCGTACTCATTGGTGATCCACGCTTTTGAATTTGGTATTAACGCGAGCGTCTCTCGACTGATATCCATTTCAACAAACATATCATCGGCGTAAACGGCGCAACTGACAGGCACTTTGTTTTGAGCCAATTGTGTTTGATCGTACAGCGCAGCCCAATCTTCTTTCGCTGCCAATATTTCTGCGGTGTCTTTTAGTGGCTTGAGGTTAACGTATTGGTCGAACATCCATGGGAAGACCATTTCCCCCGTAAAGTAAAATGGCTTGCCAGATTCATAATTAAACTCTGATCGGGTTTGGCGAACGCGGTGCGCACTCCAATTCGACGCGAAGCTTTGACAGTAAATCGATTCATGCAAAATGGCGTAGATCGGGTTGGTTTGGAAGTTTTGCTGCGCCAACATATCGTTTAAGAACTCATAACGAAGTTGTGGTTTGCCGTTCACTTCAATCAACGCGCTTTCTAGCCAATAGTAAGTTGGTAAGAAAGTATCACTCACACCAAAGTTGATGCCGATTTGTTGAAATTGTTCCACCGTGAAGCGTTGACCATTTGGTAGGTACTCTTCATTTTCTAGCAAGTGATTCGCAATGTTTTGGCAAAGTTGCTGTGCATTGGGAAATTGTTGGAAGAATGCTTGGTTTTTCTCCATGGTGCGTTTGAAGGTGGCTTCATACACATCGTCGGCATGACGCGAGACTGATGGCACGCCACCCGTGATGTAGCTTTGCAGCAAGCTGTCTGGGAACAAAGACAAATAGGTGAGGGAACAAAAACCACCAAAGCTTTGACCTAAGATCGCCCATTTTTCGACGCCAAATTGCTCACGAATGTATTCCGCGTCGCGCACGATGTTATCCGCTCGGAAGTGGTTCAAGTAGTCTGCTTGTTGCTCTGGCGTGAGGTGAGCAAGCGTCTGGTGATTAATTACGCTGCTGTTGCCCGTACCGCGCTGGTCGAGAAGCAAAACTCGGTACTCTTGCAGGGCGCGTTTTACCCAGCCATTATTGCCGTTTTGACGTGGAGAGGGAAAGCCAGGCCCGCCCTGAAAGTAAACCAACCAAGGTTTGGTCGATTCTTCATCGCCAACTAGGCAAACCGAACGGGCGAAGACTCTAATGGTGCCTTTGCTTGCGTCTTGGTAATCCAGAGGAACGGTAAAACTGTGGGGAGTGTAATGCAATCCTGCGTCGATAAATGATTGAGCGTTCATTGTTATCTTTATTTCCTTATTGAGGGGTAGCGCTACTTTACTGCGAATGGCGCGAAGAACCAACGCTATTTCCCAATTGCCTCTTCAGTTCTATACCTTGGTCAAATCAATGTAAGTTCAAGAAAATGAAACGATTAGCGACTGGTGCAACTGGTTGAGTGAGCTATGCTCAATAGAGTTGCGACAAAGTAAGAGCATGGAGGAAGTCGGATGAAAGTGTCACTGGCTCGATGGACAATTGTGACTTGTTTAATAAGCGTACCTACTTTTGCCGTTGTTACGCCCAACCCACCTCAGTTACAGGCAAAAGGCTACGTATTAATGGACTTTCAATCCGGTGCCATTATTGCCGAGTATAACGGGCGAGCAGGCCTTGCTCCGGCGAGTTTAACCAAGTTGATGACCGCTTATGTAGTTGGACAAGAAATCAAAGCGGGGCGTTTGAAATGGGATGATGTTGTCACCGTGAGCGAAAACGCGTGGTCGGCCAAGTTTCCCGGTTCTTCTAAAATGTTCATCAAACCGAAAGATGAAATTAGTGTTGCGAACTTAATGCGCGGCGTGATCATCCAATCAGGAAATGACGCGTGCGTTGCACTGGCTGAGCATGTTGCAGGCAGTGAACGCGGCTTTGTTGCCTTGATGAATGGTTGGGCGGAGAAATTAGGACTGCAAGACACCTATTTTGTGAACTCCCATGGTCTTGATAGTGATGGCATCCAAACCTCACCAACCGATATGGCAAGACTCATGCAGTCGATCATCAGCGATGTTCCCGATGTGTATGCGCTATACAGCGAGAAAGTCTTCAAGTGGAACGACATTACGCAGTACAACCGCAATAAGTTGTTGTGGGACAATTCCATTGATGTCGACGGGGGAAAAACCGGCTACACCAGCAATGCCGGATACAGCTTGGTGAGCTCGGCCAAAGAAGGAAGAATGCGCCTTATCTCGGTGGTGATGGGCACGCCAAGTAAACAGGCTCGGATCAGCCAATCGAAGAATCTACTCAGCTATGGTTTTCGTTTTTATGACACCAAGCAAGTTGCTAAGCAGGGCCAAGTTGAGTCTAAAGTTCGCGTTTGGAAGGGTAATGCCAATCAAGTTGAGGCGATCTTCGCTAAAGATGCCTATCTCACTCTGCCTCGTTCAATGACGGCTGGGCTTGATAAGAGTGTGGTGTTAAATGAACCGTTGATTGCGCCGATAGCGCAAGGGGATGAGATTGGTAAGGTCGTTTGGAAAAGCGATGACAGTACCGTGGCGAGTTATCCCTTGGTCAGCAGCCAAGCGGTAGAAGAGGGCTCGTGGTTCGGTCAGCTTTGGGACAGTCTGGTGCTGTGGGTGAAATCGTTCTTTAACTAGAATAAAAACGAGCAGAAGTGTCTTTCTGCATTCTTTTGTTGATGACCGCCCTGCTATAACGCTGGGCGGTGTCTTATTTAACGGTTTATTCCGACAAGGTGATGATTGGTAAATCGTCCCAAATCTTACTTTCATCCGATGCGCCACCGGAGAAGTTCCAAGGGCCTTTGTCTTGCTCTAGCGGACGGTAAGTTGCTGAAAGACCGTCTAAGTCCCAAGTCGTGACATAGAAGCGGATACCATCGAGCGAATCTGGGCGGCCTAGTGCATCGCTAGCAAAGTCCATCGAAATGGTGTTGTTGGCTTTGTCTACCGTGACCATTGGTGCTGGTGTCACCGCTTCACCCCATGTTGTCGCGTTTGCGCCTTGAGTGTTGTAAATCGAACTTTGCCAGCCGAAGACCACGGCATTGCGACTCCATGTTCCGCTTGGCATAGAAGCGTTGATCTTAGGCAGTTCCGTTAGGTTGGTTGCCGCTTCTTCCGGTAAATCAATGAAGATGGTGAAACCAACGTGGTCAAAGCCGTTTGGTGGCAACCAAGTATCGGTGATCTTGTCCATAGTGAAGGTCAAGCGCACGTTACTGCCAACGGTAAATACCTCAGCTTTGTTGATTGCGAGTTGGCTGTTATCTTTATCGAACGTTGGATCCGTTGGTAGCGAGTAGTTACCGTTAGGACCGCCCATGCCATCTTGCGCATCGCCTGCGTCATCAATGGTGTCGTCCGGCGTGTTTGACCAGCTTAGGTTGGAGACAAAATTCACGTCCTCGATGCCTGCTTTTTTCTCGGTGGAATAAATCGCGAAGCGGTGCTGTTGCTCGCCAATCGCAAAATGACGAGTCGACAGCGTGACACTAAACTGACCATCAGCACCTACAGTAATGGTTTGCGCTGTTTCCAAGTTACCATCGACGACGAGGTTCAACTTCTCGTTGGCGTTCGCACTACCCGCGATAACAATATCACCAGTGATGGTTTGTCCTTCCCAATCCTGCGCTAGTTGGATGTTGAGGTCTGGGGTATCTACAGATTGATTGCTGCTTGTTTTTGAGTAAATCACTGCTGACTTGGCTGGCAACTCAAGGGTTACGTGACCGTTTTCATCGGCGATTAACTGCTCTGGAGCGTCCGCCCAATTCGACATGATTTGTTGTTGGAAGACGGTGCCGCCCGCTTGCTCTACATCGAGTTGGTTCATCAACATTGGGGAGTTAGATGTGTTCATTACCACTAAGACTTCGTCGTTATCCAAAGTGCGGGTAAAGGCGAACACACCTGCACCAGCTTTATCGCTGCCAATGACTTTCATTTCGCCGCGTGTCATGACTTTGTTTTCGGTACGTAACTTAGCAAGCTCTTGGATGAACAAGTACATCTCGCTGTTTTGGTCGAATGAGTCTACGTAGTTGCCATCTTCACGGTACCCTCCGGCGAACATCGCATCACGCGCCGCTGACATCGCTTGCTCTGTACCTTGGTAAATCACAGGGATGCCCGGTACCGCCATCATTGTGATCAGAGCTTGCTTCATATCGTTGACACTGCCTTGCGATAGAAAACGTGGCATATCGTGGTTATCAATGAAGTTCGGTATGATGTATGGATTCGGGAACATCGCCATCATTTTTTCAAGACGGAAGCGTAGGTAATCGGTCGGTTGTCCTGCTGCAAACACGCGAGTCATGGTTGCTTGCAATGGGAAGTTCAACACCGAGGTTAACTGCTCCGGCGAGCCGCTTTCGCCGATGTAAGTCAGCATCTTCTCTTCGCCTTCGGTGTGGTAAGGCGTAGATGTTTCGAAGACTTCACCAAAAGTGAGGAAGTTGTCACGACCGGTATCAACCGCTTGCGTCATCACACCATCGTCGGCGTGTAGGAAGTCATTCCAGAAATCATGTTCAACAAACTTCACCGTATCGATACGGAATCCGTCGACGCCGACTTCGCGAATCCATTTTCGGTAGCTCTCTTTTAGATAAGCGCGTACTTCAGGATCGGACGTATTAAGGTCATCCAAATCAGAGAGCTGCCAGGTTTTTTCTTGTACTGGATCGTTGTGGTCGGTGATGGTCGGCGTCCAGTGGTAGCTGCCTGTGCCGTCTGTTTTACACTCGTTCATGTTGAGTGGGTACGGCAGTTCTTGCCCGGCGGGTAGCGCATTTTTAATCAAACGGAAGCCTTGGCAAGGTAGGCTTGGATCATAACTGTAAGGATCATCGTAGGTGAAGAAGTTGCCTACATGGTTGGTCACGATGTCCTGAATTAAGAACATGTTACGCGCATGCACTTCGCGTGCTAACGCTTGGTAGCTTTCCATGTCACCAAAGTGTTCATCCACTTTTTGAAAATCGCGCGCCCAGTACCCGTGGTAGCCGCCGTAGTTTTGCTCTGCATCCCACCATTGGTTTGCCACTGGCGGTGTAATCCAGATAGAGGTAGCGCCTAGGTCTTCGATGTAGCCCAGTTTGTCGCTGACACCAACAAGGTCACCACCACTGAATTTTTTGTCTGAGGTAGGATCGTACTCATTCTGACCTTGATCGTTAAGCGTGTTGTCGCCGTCGTTAAAACGGTCGATCATCAAGAAGTAAATGATCTGATCTTGCCAATCAGGAGATGCCACGTGGCTTCCTGTATCGGTTGGCGTCGTTTCATCGCTACCACAGCCAGAAAGAGCTAGGGCGATCGCTAGAGGAAGTATTTTTATTTTATTCATAGGGTTAGGTAAGGTTTCAAACACGGTTTTTGTCTCCGTTATGCAGCAATGCGGAAACGATAAAACAAAGGTTTGAGATTTAGAGTGTCATTTCACGCCAAAAAAGACGTGAAATGATGTCACGAAGTGCTGAATTTGAACTGTGCTACATATTTAACTGAGTGGTTGCACAATTGGGTATTGAATCGGGTAATGGTCTTTGGCTAACTCATTACCAGAATGATCATAGAGCCGGAATCGACACTGCTTAGCCGTTTGGGGGAGGGGAAGTTGCAGTACCCAGCATGTGTAATCTTCTGTATTCTGAGTTTGGCTCATTGCGTGCGGAGCTGGCGCATCACCCACGTAGCAATCGATCTTCGCCACGTCTTTTAATCTACATGCGAGTTCCACAAACAAGGTGTACTGTGTACCGAGTTGGATAAGTTGTTTTGTCGGGACAATGTATTCCGTTGCGCCAATTAAAAGCCCCTTGGAGACCACGTAATCACGCTGGTGGTTGTTATCAATGTAGCGCTCACCATCGACTTCATAACACAGTCTAAAGGTCAGTGGATGTGCGACAGGAAGCTCTGTTGTCGCCCATAGTTCGGTGCCATGACTTAAAAAACGCTCGAAGAAGGCGGGGTAGCGCCGCCATGCGCCATCACGGTCACGGCATTCTACCGAGACCACTTTTTCAAACGCAATATTGTCCACTTCCATCCAGATTTTGCCGACAGGTTGGTCGGTGTGGTTATCGTCGAAGGTATTGGCTTTGGCGTAGTACAAGCGGATCGGTTGCTGATTTAGCTGAGTTCGGTTATCCAAACATTGTTGGCGATACTGCATAGGTGAAAACGGATACCAACGACGAAAAGTGCGGTGAAAGTTCGATGGTTCTTCGTAACCGAGTTGATAGGCGATTTGCTGCGTTGTGAGTTGGGTGTCGGCAAGCAAAGTGAGTGCTTGCTTTCTTTTAGCGAAATCAACGCATTGAGAGTAGCTCATTTGCTTTTCTTGCAGTCGACGTTGCAAGGTGCGTTTGGAGACGCCCAGTTGCCTTGCCGCTTGCTCTAACTTGAGCGCGTAATTGCTGTTTTTGATGAACAAGGCGTTCAAAACACTCAGTAATTCTGGTTGCTCAATTGGCTGGTGAGAAAGCAGCAAATAAACATGTTTCACCAAGTCAAACACGTTTGAACTCGTTTTAGAATCTTGCGTTTCCTCTAGAAAAATATCGGCCGCGAGTGGATTGTTGGCGTGAACTTGTACCTGTATTGATTCGCTCAGCTCAAGCATTTCCAATTGCATTTTGAGCAAGCCAAACACCGACTCCGCCCAATTTGGCATATCGGCCGTTCTACATTTGACTTGCAGATGGATTTGGGCATCACCATGTTGAAATGTGACGTACAAACGGCGGTCGAATAATGAAACACTTTTACTCCACCAAAGCAGCCCTTCCTGGAGGTCAGGCGCTTCTTTCAACATCATGCATTGCAAGGCCACCAACTTCTCAATGTGCCAATATTCGCCGGCAATTCTCAGGTGATTGTGACCGAGCTTTTTGCACAGAAAGGATGTAATAACGTTATCTTGAGGCAGCATGAGTTGAGTTTGGTTGCGAGCAAACATGCATTATTGCCGAAAAGATGAAGAAGTTCAGTGAGAACGCTCAAAGCCTTTCTTATCGTTTTATTTTCAAATTTATTTTGAAAATGTTTTTAATCGAAATCGGTTTTTCCCTTTATCTCATGAGTTTATGCTGTTACTCAGCTTAAACTCATTAACTGGAGAGCCTCATGGATATCGTACAAGCTGCAAAATCTCGTTACTCAACGAAAGTGTTTGACCCAACGCGCAAGCTACCTCAAGAAAAAATCGACGCAGTTAAAGAGCTGATTCGTTTTAGTCCATCGAGTGTGAACTCCCAGCCTTGGCATTTCATTCTGGCAAGCACAGAAGAAGGCAAACAGCGCATCGCTAAAGCGGCGCAAGAGAATTACGCGTTTAACGCGGCGAAGATTCTCAACGCATCTCACGTATTGGTGTTTTGTGCAAAAACAGGCATTGATAACGACTACATTGAAGCGCTAATGGCGCAAGAAGAAAAAGATGGCCGATTCCCAACCGAAGAAGCGAAAGCGGCTGTGCGCGGTGGTCGTAGCTACTTTGTGAACATGCACCGTTTTGATCTGAAAGATGCGAACCATTGGATGGAGAAACAAGTTTACCTTAACGTGGGTACGTTGCTGCTGGGTGCTTCGACGTTAGAAATCGATGCAGTGCCAATTGAAGGGTTTGATCCCAAAGTGCTGGATGAAGAATTTGGCTTGCGTGAAAAAGGTTACACCAGCGTTGTAATCGTGCCGCTTGGCTACCACGCGGAAGATGACTTCAACGCGAAAACGCCAAAGTCTCGCTGGGACGCAGAAACCGTATTCACCGAGATCTAATTCGAGCTTACTTGCAGGTGACGTAGAACCTTGTAATCAATATATAAATCGGAAAAGAGTGATAAAACGATGATCCACTTAGTCGCAGAAGTGAAAGCCTATCCAGACAGTAAGGATCAGGTGGTGAATTTGCTTGCTGGTTTACTAGAGCCAACTCGCAAAGAAGAAGGCTGTTGCCAATACGAGTTGTATCTCGACGAAAAAGTTGATGGCCTATTTATGTTCCAAGAAATCTGGGCATCGCAAGAGGCCTTGGATAAGCATTTGCAAAGCCCGCATATGGCGACGTTTCTTGAAACATTGGAAGAGAACGATTGGGTTGAATATACCCAGATTCGTCCTCTTCGATTTATCGCCTAATGACAGAAGGTTGCCAGCACGTTGGCGCGTTGCTGGCAGCATTTTTGTTGGATAAAGTCGCGGAAAGTCCGAATCGTTGGCGTCAATAATCGACGATCGGCACATACCATGTAGAGCGGCACTGGGCCGCAATCCCACTCTGGTAACACTCGCACCAATCTTCCCTCGATTAAGTCTCGGCTGATGTCCATCAATGATTTATTCGCAATGCCTTTGCCTTTGATCGCTAACCGGTGTGGCAAGTCACTATCGTTGCTCAACAAGTTACCGCTGACCACGATTTGTTCATTCTCGCTGCCACGCGTGAGCGTCCATTTGTTGTAGACCGAATCCGCGACCATGTAGCACAAGCAATTGTGTTGCGTTAAATCGGCAGGAGAGGTGAGTTCTGGATGTGTAGCTACGTACTCTGGCGATGCACATAATATCCGTTCGTTTGACCCACACAATGCCAATACGACCAGATTGGAGTCGGCCGGTTCGCCGTAGCGAATCGCAATATCGACAGGCTTGGTATACATATCCGTCAAGCTATCGGACAGCTCTAGTTTAATGGAAACATTTGGGTAGAGTTCGATGAACTCATCCACCCAATCGAGCAACATATTGCGACCAAAATCGGAGGGTGCAGTAATGTGCAGCTGACCAGACAACTCCCCGCGCGCACTTGAGATCTGATCCAACCCCTCTTGCAATGTTGCCAACGCTTGCGTGGTTTTGTCTAAAAACAGTTCGCCCTCTGAGGTTAAACGCAGGCTTCGGGTGGAACGCACAAACAACGGGAAACCGATTTGCCCTTCAAGACGCTTAATCGATGCGCTAATGGCGGCAGGTGTCATGTCCATGCTGTTAGCGGCTTTTGAAAAGCTGCCTTGGCGCGCGGTTTCGACAAAAATATTGAGGTCGTTGAGGGCTTTCATTGTGAAAAGGGCTTTTAAGAAGTTTGGGCTACTATAGGGGAGAGTCGTAGGCCAATTCAAGGTTAAAACATTAGGTTGCACGGCGAGTTTGAGTTAGATTAGCGCGCAACTTCACTTTACCGGATCAATAGCATGAGTCAACAGCAGCCGAATAACCCACTTCACGGGTTGAGTTTAGAGAAAATCGTCACCCGACTAGTTGAACACTTTGGTTGGAATGGCATGTATGAGCGCGTTCGTGTGAACTGTTTCAAGAAAGATCCTTCAATCAAATCGTCGCTGAAGTTCCTGCGTAAAACGCAATGGGCCAGAGATAAGGTGGAAGCGCTGTACATCGAGACATTCTGCTAACCGCTCTATGGTCTGCAGCAAGCGGCAAGCAGATTCTTAGTCTCGCTATGGCTCGCTAGAATGACGCAGCTTTTCTTATCGCGTAGGCTGGAAGAGTCGCGCTGCTGATGCGTCTCAAGCGAGATTTCGGATGGTCACTTAGGCTTATCTGGAATCGCTTTTTTAGATGGTTTTGTAGAGCTCAGAGCCAAACTCGAACCGTCATTCTGAACTGCGAGGAACGAGCGTGATTCAGAATCTACCCTCACGACTGTATTGAGTTTATTCATCGCTCTATGGTCTGCAGCAAGCGGCAGGTAGATTCTTAGTCTCGCTTTGGCTCGCTAGAATGACGCAGCTTTTCTTATCGCGTAGGTTGGAAGAGTCGCTCCACTGATACGTCCAAAGTGATTTTCCGGATGGTCACTTAGGCTTATCTGGAATCGCTTTTTTAGATGGTTTTGTAGAGGTCAGAGCCAAACTCGAACTGTTATTCTGAACCGAGAGGAACGAGCGTGATTCAGAATTTACCCTCAGATTGTATTGAGTTTATTCATGGCTCTATGGTCTGTAGCAAGCGGCAAGTAGATTCTTAGTCTCACTTTGGCTCGCTAGAATGACGCAGCTTTTCTTATCGCGTAGGCTGAAAGAGTCGCTCTGCTGATGCGTCTAAAGCGAGATTCCGGATGGTCACATAGGTTTATCTGGAATCGCTTTTTTAGATGGTTTTGTAGAGGTCAGAGCCAAACTCGAATCGTCATTCTGAACCGCGAGGAACGAGCGTGATTCAGAATCTACTCTCAGATTGTATTGAGTTTATTCATGGCTTTATGGTTTGCAGCAAGCGGTAAGTAGATTCTTAGTCTCGCTATGGCTCGCTAGAATGACGTAGCTTTTCTTATCGCGTAGGCTGGCAGAGTCGCGCTGCTGATGCGTCTCAAGCGAGATTCCGGATGGTCACTTAGGCTTGTCTGGAATCGCTTTTTTAGATGGTTTTGTAGAACTCAGAGCCAAACTCGAACTGTTATTCTGAACAGCGAGGAACGAGCGTGATTCAGAATCTACTCTCAGATTGTATTGAGTTTATTCATGGCTTTATGGTCTGCAGCAAGCGGTAAGTAGATTCTTAGTCTCGCTATGGCTCGCTAGAATGACGTAGCTTTCTTATCGCGTAGGCTGGAAGAGTCGCGCTGCTGTTACGTTTAGCGAGGTTTCGAATGATTCACTTAGGCTCATTAGAATGACGCTAGTTTTCTTATTGCGTAAGTTGGAATGGTACCTCAGCATCATTCCCGATAGCGATGAAGGAGCGCTGTCGGGAACCTCGCCTTTAATCTCTCGTTTCTTGCTACTCCAAATGATGCGTACTACCCACGGTTCCTTCCAAGTCTAAAATCGACTGGCGAACGTGATCTGGAATCGCAGCTTTAACGTTGTTCTTAAAATCAAACATCACACCAGTGGCGGTCGCGATGGTCGCAATTTTCCCCCACTTCTTACTCAGCACTTGGTACTCCATTGTGATGCGATCTTCTTGCATGTCGATTACGCGAGAACCGACTAATAGCGTGTCTGGGTAAGTAACAGGCAATTTGTAGCGGCATTGAGTCTCGCTCAGTACTGGCCCAATTTGCGAGGTCTGCAGGTCGACCAGCAGGTTAATTTTGTTGAAGTAATCTAAACGTGCGGTCTCGAAGTAGCGAAAATAGACCACGTTATTAACGTGTTGCAGAGCATCCATTTCACCCCATGCGACTTTTATCTCTGTGATAACGGGAAAGTCCTTTAACAGTGTGTCCATTTCTATTGCTCCTTTTTCATCTGCTTTGCCACAAATTGCGACGCGACTTATCACTTTGAGCATTTATTCTAGATGTAATCATTTAATATGTAATAAAATTGTTTTTAAAATGTGAAATGAAATAGTGGTTTGATTATGTAAACTAGAAACTTTACATAATCGAGTTGAAGGCGTAAGTTTAACTAAGAGTAACCAGATAGGAGGTGTCTCATGATTGAACTCAAAGGTTTCAACCTCGCAAGAGTTGAGAAACGCATTGATTGGACAGGTGAGCTGTTCAGTTTGAGAATATCTGGCGCGCCTCTTTCATTTAAAGCTGGCCAATTCACCAAGCTTGCTTTGCTTGATGATGAAGGTAAGCCGATCAGCCGTGCTTACTCTGTGGTTAATGCGCCAAGCGAGCAATTCGATTGGTTGGAATTTCTAATAGTAGCCGACCCTCAAGGACAACTTTCTCCACGGCTCCAAAAGCTTAAATCTGGTGATAGCATTTATGTCGGTGCCACCGCACATGGCGATTTAATCCATGACTCTATTCCTAAACAGGCTCATGACCTGTGGCTGCTATCTACAGGTACGGGGATTGGACCGTTTTTGTCGCTGCTGGATGATATAAACCTACCGCCTCACAATGAGCGCATTGTGCTGGTTCATGCCGTTCGTTTCGAAAAAGATCTGGTTTATAAATACCTTATTGAACAGCTTCAGCAACGATATGAAGGCCGATTAAAGTATATACCGATAGTCAGCAGGGAAGTGGTTGACGGTAAATTACAAGGCCGAATTCCTGAACTCATCGAATCGGGTTTACTGTCCAACGCCGCTGATGCGCCATTCTCAGCTCAGCGTAGCTTTGTCATGATGTGTGGGAATCCACAAATGATCAAAGATACCGTGCCCGTTTTACAAGAGCTAGGCTTGGAAAAGTATCGCCATCAAACTGGGGGAAATATCATTTACGAACGTTACTGGTAGCGTTTTGTTAAATTGATACGGTTATGCTCAAGATGTAATGATTACTTTTGAGATACGATCGCGATTTAGTATGTTCTTAGTTGAATATTATGTTGGCAATACCTAAACTGCGCTCACCATTGCGCGTCTGTACACTCAGTCATTCTCGCTTAACCAATTACATTGAGGTGACTGAAGTCCATGTATGCTTTTATCGCGAGCAAGCAACAGAGAATCATTGCTGGTTTTATCGACCTGCTCTTTGCGATGGTGGTCGTGTTAATCATCGCATTGAGTATTAACTCTTTTCTTAACGACTTTCAGCTCTCTTTAGCAGATAACCTCACGCTTGTTCGTGAAACTCAGGCGTTTTACTTGCTTTCTTTACCAACGGTTTTAATGATCAACTGGAATGCATTGAGTCATGGGCAAACCATTGGTATGCGCATGATTGGTATTAAAGTTGTAATGAAAAATGATAGTAAGGCAACGAAAGTTACAGCAGGGTTAAGGCTTGTTATTAGCTACTTGCTGGAGATGCTCATTCCGGGGATCCCGTTGGTAAATTTGGCATTGTTGTTCTTTCATCCGGAGCGACGATTGTTGCATGACTTGATCGCCAATACTAAAGTTGTCCAAGCTTCCTAATTTTTGATCAAAAAAGCCACGTGAAGTGGCTTTTATAATATCGATAAAGTTAACCAGATTTACTGTTGATTAACATATTTCTTAAAGCGAGCTTTGGTTTCTGCGTCTGCTTTTTGGTACCAGAAGTGCAGCATCTCTTCAGCTGTCGAATCCGCTTTAACCGCAGTTGCTCTCACTTGCTTCATATCCGCAGGAACCTTTGCAGGAAGCGTGACTGGCTGCATGGTTGCTGCGCCAGCAAAAGCCACGGCTGCTGCACCGCCAGCTTGGTTATAATCTTCGATTTCACGTACGTAATCACGACCGATTTGCATACCCGGTTTGAGCAACTTGTCCTGGTCAACCGCGATTGCGTTGCCAGAATCATCAACCAGTTTCCAATCTAAGTCTTTGATCTTCTCTTCCGCATCACGTAGGTTGCGGTATTCTGGCATTTGTAGAGTGAGTTCGGCATTGGTCGCGTCAAATCGTGTAACGATAACATCGCTTTCAACACTTAAACGGTCATTACCTTGGTTGAAGTAAGGGGCGAAACGAAATACGACTTGGTTAAGGCCATCAGGTAACGTCAGTGTTCTCTCAGAGGCGAAAAAACCACCCGAAAGATCTGCTTTTTCACCGTTAGCCGCTAATACTGAAACGTTGTCAGGAACACTCACGGTTACATCTGCGAATGCCATGCCACTCATTGCGAGAGCAAGCGCACAAGTTAAAGGCTTGATCAATTTCATTGTTTTTATCCTAAGCAAATTAGTGGTCATCGAGAGTGCATCGTTCATTGCCCGATTGCAACTCCCAAGTGTAATAAGTATGAAAATTTAACAAGAACGTCATTTTTATCGCATTTATTACGACGAAACTGTGATCCAAATAGAATCAAACCGCTGAAATGCAGCGGTTTGATATCATAACTTATAGATTAAATTTATTTTTAACTTATTGATTTATTAAATGCCAGCACCGTGTCCAGGCTCTGATTGGTCATTAGAAGCGCCTTGTTGTTCTGCCATTTCTTCTTGCTGTTGTGCTTTCTCAATGCTCAACCACCAAACAAATAACTCATACCAAATTGCTAGGATAACGGCACCTAAGAACAGACCAACGATGCCGTAGAAAAGCATACCACCGATGGCACCGAGCAGAATCACAGGCATTGGCACGTCGACGCCACGTCCCATTAACATTGGTTTGAACAGGTTTTCAGAAAGAGCCGCAACTACGACCCAAACAGTAAACATGGTTGCTGTTGAGGTGTCTTGGGTCATGTACATGAAGCCAATCACAGGTAGCACTGCGAGCAACGCCGGGAGCTGAGCGATACATAAAATCATTAGAAGCAGTGTGAGTAAACCTGCTGCCGGAACGCCAAATACGAAGAAACCAGCACCGATCAACAGTGCTTGAATTGCCGCTACACCGACTACGCCAAGCAGTACGCTTTTAATTGTCGCAGCGATAAGCGTGGTCCAGCTTTTTGCGTTTTCACCAGCGGTTCGAATCGCGATGGTTCTTAAGCCTGATGCTGCAGATTCAGAGTACGTCATGAAACCTGCTGCAATCGCAAGTGACAAGATTGAAAGCAGTAAACTTCCCAATACGCCCCCCAGTGTACCCAGTAAAGATGTGAGTCCTGCCTTTATTTGTGGCATAAAGGTTTGAATAGCTTGTTCAAGATTAGTAGCGAATAGGGTCCACACTTCGTAGAGCTTATCACCCACGATAGGCCAATCCGCTACGGAAGGTTTTGGCCCTGGTATTTTCACTTGTCCATTTTGTAGTACTTCAAGCGCATGCGTTGCACCATCCACAATGGAGCCTGATACCATAACAAGTGGCGTGACAAGGAGGGCAATACCAAGTAAAGCAATGGTTGTGGCTGCCAAGCCTCTACGACCACCATATACACGCTGCAATTTTTGGGTAAGCGGCATTAAAGCGACGGCTATAATAGCGCCCCAAATAACCGGAAGGATGAAGGGTTTGATGATGTCGTACGTAAACATCAGCAAGACAAAGATCAAGCCAATGCGTATTGCCGATTCCACCATATTACTGATGAAAAGCTTACTGTCGATTTTTACCGATTGTTTATCCATTTTTGTTTACCTGATGATCAATGTTAGAACTGACGAGACTTGAAACAACAATCGCCATATAAAAAACACCTGTGATGGCCTCTAAATACACCACGACTTGAGCCAGTGGTGTTAGAGGACTAATGTCGCCATAACCGAGCGTGGTTAAGGTAACGAAACTGAAATACGCTGCATTGGAGAAGTTCTGCCCCCAAGAAATCGCTTCCATACCGGTAAAGGCTTCAGGCGAAAACTCAAGCAGAATGAGGTAGGCAATCGCCCACATCAGACCAAGCAGCAAGAAAAGCGCTACCGAGCCAATGACTTTGTTGCTGTTGACATGGCCGGTGAAAAGAATCTGTCTTGCGATGGATTTAAAAGTGCCGAAAAAGAACGCAAAGGTGAGGGCAAGCATCACCACATTCATCTCTCTGATGTCGAAAACGGTCTTGATCACAATCACAAGAACCCAAACACCAAACAGGCTGTAGAGGAAACGAGACCAGGTTTTGTCAAAGCGAAGGCTCGCAAAACAGACGATAAACGTCAGAACCGTGAAAGCCTGAAGTATGTGTTCAATCGTCCCTTCACCTACTACTTGTGCCATCGCACTCCCTAGCAACAAAATCACTAGCGCTAAGGTTAGATAGAAGAAGTTGTTTTCTTCATTAATGTTTTTGAGGTTTTTACCAATGACCATGGCTCTTCTCACTTAGTTATTGTTCACTGTCTGCGGATGACTCTTTCATCACCATGATGGACGCAGAAAGCCCGAATCGAAGATCAACATCTTCAGGAAGTTCTTGTAGGGAGATTCGCACCGGAATACGTTGTGCTAAGCGAATCCACTGAAAAACAGGGTTTACGTTTGGAAGAAGGTTGTAGCCGACCGTGCCGTCTTTGGGCGCAATACCCCAACCAATCGAGTCAACCGTCGCGTCAATTGGCGTGTCTGGGTGAGACATCAAAGTGACACGCGCTTGGCTGCCAGGTTCGATTTGCGCAAGTTGGTTTTCACGGAAGAAACCAAATACCCAAAAGCTGTTTTTGTCGATCAGTGCGAGCAGTGGTTGGTTTGCGACCGCTTGCGTACCGTTTCTAATATCGAGGTTAGATACAAAACCATCGACGGTCGCATAAACTTTGGTAAAGCTGAGGTTAAGGCGTGCTGATTTTAGTTGTTCTTCTGCAGATTTGATTTGCAGTAGCGATTCTTCGTAAGCGATTTCACGACGAATCAGATCCTTATGAGAAACTGCGCCACGGTCTTTGGCACGAATGTCTTTTAAGCGGTCATATTCGATTTTTTTACCGCGAGAGCTAACAATGGAGCGCTCCAGTGCTACTTCGGCTTGAGATAACGCAACCTGGTAAGTCGCAGGGTCGATTTCAAACAGTAAATCCCCCGTTTTTACTTCTTGGTTGTCTTGCACCGCGACATTTACAATTGGGCCTGATACGCGAGGAGCCACTTTGATGACGTTAGCACGCACTTGCCCATCTCGTGTCCATGGGTTATTAAAGTATTCCTCAAACTTTTGATAGCCGAGCCAAGCTGCGCCACCAAGAATGACAAGATTGAGTGCGATTACGAATAGTTTTTTCATCTTGTTTGGCACCTAAAATTGAATATAAAAGCTGTCGATGGCCACCACATAACCGACCATGATGGCAATAAACGTCAGAGACGGAAAAGCGATGAAGCGAGACAAACGTGTCTTGTTCAATATCATCACCGTTATCCACGTGGCCGTGACGGCGAGAAAGAGCACGAGTAGCGTAGGAGAAAAGTAAACGTCTCCCCAAGAGAGTTCATGAGGCATTACCGATCCTCCGTTTTGTTTTCATCACTGGTCTCAGCCGGAGTTTCGAGTCGCAAAGGCGGCAATACGCGGTTTTCTTCATTTAAATAACTTCCCCAGTCAGTGCGCTCTGTCATCTGCGTGGCAATCGATTCACTGATGAAAGGTTTGCCTGTTTGGGTTTGCCAGCCTCCACCGAGGGCTTTGTAGAGCGCGACAACTTGGTTCGCAACATTACCTTTGATCGTTGCGTAGCTGTCTTCTGCACGGGTCATTTTTTCTACCGAGTTAAGCAGACGTTCGAATGAAATTTGTCCGTTTTCGTACTGTGTCATGGATATGTTGAACGCACGAATGGAAGAGTTGACCGATTGCAAGCGTAAATCTTTTTGCTGCAAATACAGGTCATATGCTTCGATTGCATTGGTGACTTCATTAACGGCTTGCAGTACCTTTTTGTTGTAGTTCGTCAGCGTTTCTTGGAAGCGAGCATCTTCGAAACGAATGTTATTTTTCACGCGTCCGTATTGGAAAATGTTCCAACTGAACGTTGGGCCAACCACCATGGTGAGCGAATCGCTAAAACTGAAACTGCTGCCATCGGGAACCGTACTGTCGATACCGATGGAACCGAACAACGAAAAGCTTGGGTACAGAGCGGTTTCTGCCACGCCAATCTGCGCACTTTGCGCGCGAGCTTGCATCTCAGAGACTTGCAAATCCGGACGTCGCATCACTAAGTTAGCATCCACTTGCGTATCCAAAAGCGGTGGACGTGGCACAATGGAACGCTCGTCGGTGCCCGATAGCGCCGATTTTCTGCCCGTCGCTTTGAACTGGGCTTCGTACTCAGCGATTTGCTTGTGCATCCCATCCGACTGTAGCAGTCGATCTACTTCTTCTGGTAACAGACCCAGTAGCAAAGCCAACACAGTACGTGATTGCTTCATTGCCACTTCGAGGCTCGGTAACGCTGCTTTGGTGGTGTAGAGTTGGTTTTTAGCTTGTTGAACGTCCAATTCTGTAACGTTGCCAGAGTCGAACTGCACCTGAGTAATACGTACGACACGCTCTTGAATCTCGATATTGCGGCGAGACAGCAAAATACGTTCTTGGAATGTGCGATAGTTGATGTAATTGCGCGCCACTTCGGCGGTTATGGTGACCATGATGTCGTGATACGATGCGATGGATGCGTAGTAACCCGCTTCTGCCGACTCAATACCGCGAGCATACTTGCCCCAAACATCCATTTCCCAAGCAGCATCAAACGACAAAGTGGCGTTATTCACGCCCTGATCATTTACGTAGGCACGCGCTAGGTTTCCTGACACGCTTTGAACTTGTGGGTATTGCAAGCCAGTCGAAATACCAAGCAATGAACGTGCTTGGACAATTCGTAGCCCTGCGGCTTCTAAATCGAGGTTTTGTTTGCTCGCCAACTCAACTAGCTGATTAAGAGTTGAGTCATTAAATTGCTGCCACCATTGTTGTAGCTGTTGCTCTGATTGCTGCGTATCTTTGGCTGCTTTTTGCACCGACCAGTCACTTGGCAGTGGCGCCTGCTTTGGATGAACATAATCTGGTCCTACCGTGGTACACGCACTGAGTCCGAGCAAAGAAAGTATGGCGAGGCTTGGTTTGGTTAGTTTTGGAAGCATCATATCCCCACCTTTAAAAACGCTTCTGTTGTAAGTTCACCCAATCGATATCCTCGTAGGTTTGCTTGCAATGCTTGATTGCTTCGAACACGTTCCGTTTTAAATTCAGCAAGATATAAAAACCGGCTATCTCTGAATAAGCGTAGTCAGATAAATCCAACTCACTAAAAAAATCTTCCAGTTTATCTTCGAATGTTTGGTAATCCTGACTGTATTGGTCGAATACGGAGTCGAGTTCTTGTGTTGCTTGATGGCTGGCTAAAGCGCCTGCCATCAAAGGAATGATGGAATCGCGGTGTTGTTGACGAAGCTGAGTAATCAGCGGATTGGCCATCAACTTTTTCTCGGCGGCCATTAAGATGTTGATGTGATTACTGAGTACATCACACGCTTTGCTAAACGCGCCAATCGCTTCTGGCGTGGTTTTATCAAAGTGTTTGTGGTTGATTTTCGAACCCCAGACTTTGAGCTTTTTCGATGAGACATTGAGCGTCACCAAGTGCAAGGCCCGTTTGAGCGGCGTAATAACCGAGCTGGACTGCTGTTGATAGGTAGTGAACAGCTCTCGGGTATGTCGGAAGTAGCGTTCTTTTATGGTCAAAAAGAGGTGTTCTGGTCGTGAGCTAAACGGGAAGTAGTGCGCGAAAATAATCATGAACACCACCATGTAGAACAACAGCATGATCGTCATGAGGATCCCGAAGTGATAAAACATGTTGTTGTCTAAACCAAGAACAAACAAGCCAATCATATAGAAAATCGTCACTGGCCCGTTAAACAGATAAAAGCCGATAAAGGTGTAGATAAAGATGAACAGGCCAAGTTCTAACCCGAGATCCAATTGCGGAAGAATGAAGACGTAAGAAGGCACCGCGAACAAGAAGCCGAAAGTGAACAGCACAAGCAACAAAATTGGGTGCACAGGCACGAACGACAGCAAAGACATAAACATGGTCGAGAAGACCACGAATGAATAGCCGCCTGGTGGATTGAAATAAATCCAAATCAGTCCAGCAACCCAATAAGTGACAAAGGTTTTGACCGCGGTTTTAAAGTTTTCTGCGTCCCACCATAGAAACTTGCCTTTCGGTTTCGGCAGTGGCACGTCAAAGGAGACATTGTTCGTCACAGAGTCAATACAGCTAATGCTCTCCGCTAAACGCGACAAGTTTTGATGCATCAGTTCCAATAGGTGACCAAGCGTAAGCGCAGAGCCTTTCTCTAGGTGAGCTGCGTCTTCAAGCAACGCTTGGTTGTATTTGACTTTGAGTTCCTGGGCACGATAAGCGGGTTCTTTTTCGTCCCAGACTTGTTGGCAGGTATCAAATAGCGCGTCAATTTCCGCCACGGCTTGATCAAAGTTGCTGATGCTTTCACGGTCTTGCTGGTGGCTAAAGTGGCTGTGCGCCGCGACGGTCAATTGTTGCGTTACCTGCTTGTTCAAATGAACTGCCAAGCGCCACTCTTTCATGTAGGCCGACACGTCACTGCATTCCACACTGACCGTGGCAAAACGCTGTTCGAGCGCATTTTGAGCGGCAAACATCTGTTCGATGAGAGTGTCCACGCTAGGTTGTGGCTCTTCCGCTTCTGGATTTTCTTCTCCGCCTTCTTGAGGAGAGATTTGCCCTGCCGATTTTTGCTCGAAATTTTGCAAGATAGCGGTGAACAACGCGCGTTGTGCTTGGTTGAGTTGTTCGATGGGCTGTCTTAGGTTTTGTTCTGTTTTGGTCGGGAATAAGAAAGTTCCCACGAGTGTGTAAACCACCACCCCAAACACCGTCATATAGGCGCGGTCAACGCCATAAAGGAACGCACCTTCTGCGTCACCGCCATTGGACATCATCAACGTCATCACACCGGTCAGCATGAGTAGCGTAGGATCTTTTTGATAGGCATTACGGAAGTAAAAAATGAATGAGACCACAACCGACACGCTCAGCATGTACAGCAAGCGATCTTGAGCAAACAACCCCACCAGTAACAAGCCAACCACGGCACCAACCAATGTACCTAACACGCGTAAGGTACCTTTGGCGAGGGATTCACGACGACTGCCTGTGGATGCAATCAGCATCACTGTGGTTGCGGCCGTCGATGCTTGCGGCCAACCCATGGCAAACGGGATCAGATAAGCCAGAGTTAGGCTAAGCGATACTTTAATAGCGAATTTTATTTTGTCGTTCATAGTGTCAAAGTTTGCTCAGGCTTATCGTTATAAGTTGATGAATTTCTTATATGAATAATCAGAATCTTGTTCTGAATAAATTCGGGGGGCGGAATATAGCGGGTGAAAAAGTGTGCTTTGTAAACCCTTTGTCAAAACAAAAAGTGCGTATTTGGCTTGATCTCGTGCTAGCCCTTGGCGTTATTGGTGAAACGCCTAAAACGAGCAAATTCGCGATCTGTGATGATTCTCACTTTTGAAACAAAATCGCTGCATTGTGTGAGCCAATTCTCACCTTATATTCTTCGCCTGGTACCAAAGCAGACCACTTGTACCATCTGCAATGAGCTTTACTGCTTTAAAAAGCATAGATGATGAATGGGTATTTGAGAGGGAAAGTTATTACTTTTTATCGGCTTGCCGATTGTTCGTTTGTTTTTTTGGATCGAGATAAAAAAACCAAAGCGATCCCACCAAGAATGATGCCGCTGGTTAAAAGAGTATGCAGTGAAAGAGGCTCGTGGAGTACGATGCTGCCGAGTAGTAAAGCAATGGCTGGCACGGAAAGTTGGCTGACGGCGGCTTGAAGTAAAGAGAGCTTACGTACGACTTGGTACCAAAGTGTATAACCAAGGCCAGAGGCAATGGCACCAGATGCGATAGCGAGCAACACTCCGCTCAAAGAAAGGTGGATTGAGGACAAGATTAATGGCGAAAGGAGCACGCCAATTATTGATGCTGCGATGAATCCCCACGTGATTCCACTACTTGGAGAAGGCGCTTGTTTACCGAGCGCAGTAAACGCAGCCCAACAAACGCCAGAAATCAACATGAGAAGTGCAGAGCTAATATCGGGGCGCGTGGCAGATGGCAACATCAACCAAACAAATCCAACAATTGAAAGGCCGATACCGATGATTTCGAGAAACTGAAAGCGCTCACCTTGCCACCAATAGATTGCCAGTAACGTAAGTTGCACGGCACCAAACAAAAGCAAAGCACCTGTTCCTGTCGCCAGTTGTAAGTACGCGAAAGAGAAAAGGGCAGCGTAACCAAATAACGCCACGCCAGCAAAAAAGCGAAAGCGAGACATTGGCCGATCGGTTTTCCACTGACCTCTCACGACAAGCAATGCGATTAAGATAACAGCGCCAGATATCAATCGAACGAGAGTGAAGCTTCCTGCATCAATTAACCCTTCGGCCAATGCAAGTCGGCACAATAATGAATTGGCAGCGAACGCCAGCATTGCAATGGCAGTGAGTAAAAAGGTCGACATCCTTGATCCTTAGCGTGTAAATGAACAGCTAGTGTAGATCCAAAAGAACATTTTTATTAGTTGATAAAGTGATTAGTTATAGCTATCAGAGCAAGAAAGTCATTAAAAATAACCAGAGAAAACCTGACCTTAGCCTGAGTCTTACTGTGGTTGGGAAGGTTGTTTGTACAATGACTTAATGGTGTTTTTCAACCATAGCAATTTGGGATTGTACGCATTGCGTTTATGCCAAATCATGGTAAATGGAATCAGTAACTTGTCTTGTTGAGCTTGGTCTAATGGAATTGGCAAGCACACCAAATCGAGATGCATCTTTTCTGTGTAACTTTTGCAATAGTGCGGCGCGGTGGTGATCATGTCATGCGTCGGCTGCGCTGCCATAAAAAGGGATTGCTCAAAGTTGGACATCGTCAGCCCGATAGAGCGCTGTAGCCCTAGTTCCGTTAATACTTCATCCAACGCCCAAGTTTCACTTTTTTCCCAAACAATATTGATGTGTTGGTAGCTCAGAAAGGTCTCGAGATTCCACTCTTGCTGTAATGCCGGATGATCTTTATGTAAATACACCATCGGCAGGTCATAAAATAGAATCTCAAAATCCAAGAAATACGGCAGAAGATCCAACGACTCTTTCGATCTCGGGTGACTCTCTCGGCCGGTAAAACCGATATCCGCCTCTCCTCGAATGATGGCGTCGAGTGAATCGTAATCCCAGTTACTGGTTTTTACTTTCGCTTCAGGGTATCGCTGGTGGATAGCGACGATGAGTCTGTCCAGCACTGTGAGCACTAATGGCGACTCAATCGTGATATCAAAACGCACTCCTTTAGGCGTAATATCGCTGCGTTTTTCTGCAATTTGGCTGCCAATTTGCAGCCATTCTGCGAGATCTTGCTCCATGCTTTGTGCCAAAGGCGTTGGCGCAAGACCTTTAGGTGTTTTGACAAACAAAGGATCATCGAACCAATGACGAAGTTTGTTGAGCGACTTACTTACGGTAGAGGGCGTAACGTTCAGCTTTTTCGAGGCTTTCGAGACGCTTTGCTCTTGCAGCAATAATTGCAGAGTGAACAGTAAGTTTAAATCAAGTCGCGCTAGGGATTTCTTCATAATGGGTATCGTGAACAGGCTTTGGAATCAATAGTATTAGAGCAAGGCTGATTACGCTACCTAACACTAAGATAAACACCAACATATTCAGTGCACTAACGCCGATGAAACCTATAAACCAAATATAGAACGCGGAACTACAAACTTGAGCAATGCCCAGTAGTGAGCTCGCCACGCCAGCTTGTTGAGAGAATGGGCTGAGCGCTTGGCTCATGGCCACGCCAAAGCCACAAGCGAAGCCAGCGCAAATCAGCCCAAGTCCGAACACATAGTAAAAAGGTTGTCCATCATGGAAATGGGCAGCACTGAGCACGATGCCTGCACACGCGAGCAATACTTGAGAGGTCATCAATAAGGTTCGCTGCTTAAAAATCCCCAATGCCAATGGCGCCGAGAACGAAATCAACATACTGATCGTCGCAGTCCCAGCCATGATGGAAGAATAGCCACCGCGATCAAAACCAAGCATGCTCATCACGACAATTGGTGAAGCGTTAACAAAGGTCAGAATGGTGGTCACTCCAAGTGCAGTAATGATCAGCCTACTGATAAAAAATCGTTCGAAGAAAGTCTCTTGATGGCTCTCTGGCGCTGTCTGCTCTTCACCTTGTTGGCTGGGTAGTGATTCCTTGAGAACAAAAATGGCCAATACACTGACGAGAATGCCCATTCCTGCCATTGTGGTAAACAAACTCGGCCAAGGAAATTTCAGCATAATCAAGTGACCAATCACGGGTGCGATCACTGGAATGATACAGGTGATGCCATTGAGCATCGACAATACTCTCGCGCGGCGTTCATCGTCTAACGTGTCGCGTAAAATCGCGAACGCAACGACATAGCAAGATCCAGCACCGATGCCTTGGCAAAAGCGAGCAATCAAGAAAGTGTTTGGTTGCTCGGCCATCCCGCCGAGAAAAGATGCGAGCACGAAGATCATCGCGCCGACGACGGCAACGGGCTTTCGTCCCACAGAGTCTGCAATTTTTCCCGCGAATAACATCGTGGTAGCCATGCCAGCTAAATAGATCGAAAACGCAATATGCAACTGAGATTCACTGGCGTTGAGATCTGACGCAATTTGAGGCAAACCAACAAGATACAAATCAATGGCAGTAGGGTAGAGTAAGACGAGTGCAAAACTGCAAAGTAAAAAACGGGACATGGAAACCTCTCTATCGAATGGCGAGGATAATAGAGTGCTAAACGTTTGCCTGCGAGTGGGAAATACGACACCAGGTATTTCTATTTACGACATACCCTGTATGAATTGAGCATAAAAACAACAAGGAAGATTATGATTACCATTGAAAAGTATTCGCCTGAGCGACATGAACAAACTTGCGAACTTAGCGTGCTAGAAGAGCAATCGCAGTTTACGGTCGCGGATGTGGGTGAAATGCTTACGCGTCTTGAACCTACAGAGCTTCCGCATCTGATTCTGGCGGACGATGACGTGGTTGGCTTTTTTCTATTTGATGCAGCTTACAGCGAGAAATACGATTTTTGCCCGAAAAACAGTTTAGGCGTGCGTGCTTTGCTGGTGGATCATCGTCATCAAGGCAAAGGCATCGCCAAGCGAGCCATTCAACAGTTTGCCAATTTCGCCAAACGCCATTATCCCGAGTTTGATGCGCTTTATCTCACTGTGAATTGCCGCAACATACCTGCTTATCAGTGCTATTTAAAATCAGGGTTTGAAGATACCAATGAGCTTTACCACGGCGGCCCCGTTGGACCGCAACACATTATGAGACAGCCGCTTTAGCTAGGAAAAACCAAGGATGGAAAGATGAGGATTGAAATCGACAATTTAGAACGGCCGCAAGTGATAGCGCTGTTGGAAGGACATTTACAGGACATGTACGCCACGTCACCACCAGAAAGCGTGCATGCGTTAGATTTAGATAAGCTCAAAGCGCCAGAAGTGACATTTTGGACCGGATGGAAAGGTGAGCAACTGCTTGGGTGTGCGGCGATTAAAGAGTTGGATGACCAACACGCGGAGCTGAAATCCATGCGCACCACGCCTACGGCAAGAAACCAAGGTGTGGCATCTCAATTATTGATTCATGTGATTGAGCAAGCGAAGCAAAAAGGTTTGCAGCGCTTGAGTTTAGAAACGGGCTCGATGGAGTTTTTTAAACCAGCGCGCCTGTTGTATGAAAAGCATGGCTTTGTGTACTGCGAGCCGTTCGGGGATTACGAACTCGATCCGAACAGTCAATTCATGACCCTAGAACTGAGCTAGGGCCATGAATTTTTAGAAGCTAAATCCAATCGATTTAGAAATTCAGATTCAAGTTGATGGTTGGCGACAAGAGGCTTGAACGCTCGTCAGCCAATCGCTTTCTCTTCTCTTTCAGTCTCTTGGCATTATCTTTGTCTGGATTGCCATCAAGCTGATTATCGATGACCGAGATTTCAGTATCGATTTGTTGGATGCGTTGCTGGCGTTGATATTCTTGATGACCTAACTGGTAGTTCTCAATAAACTCTTTGCTGCTGCATACACCGTAATATTCTTTGCCTTCGATACCGACAGTGTACCCATTGTCTGGTGAGCAATATTGGATAGTGCCTTTATCAAAGCCTTCTTTCCATTTCGCTCGGTCGGGTGTCACACCCGCTTCACCACAGTCTTCGGTATAGCTATTGATAATGTTTGGATCGTTGCCGTCTCGGCCATCTTGATAACCTACGTTGTACCAGTTTGCCGTTTTGCACTCATCCGGAGACATGCTGGCGCAACCTGAGAGCAAAGTCAGTAAAGCCAGGGGGATTAGCGCTCTTTTCATCAGTGACTGTCCTTTAAATAAAATCGAATTGATAACTTGAGTTTAAAATGAACACTGTTCATATCAATGGTTGAAATCATTGTATTCACAATTGTGGTGACTCATTAATCTAAGTGATAAATTTATTATGCTGAATAGAAGTGTGTTTGATTAGTATTATCCACGAACTGCGCCTTTGCTGCATCAATCCACTAGCCTTGGCCCCAAATTAAGTGATAATACCAACATAAAGATAAACACCGTCAATGAGGCTAAGACATTGAGCGAACAACCCACCGTCCTTATTATCGAGGATGAATCTGCTATCGCAGAGAACCTGATTCATGTATTAGAGATGGATGGCTACCACGCAGAGTGGTTTACAACAGCAGGAGAGGGCTTAGCTTTTTTGCAGCACAACTCCGCAGCGTTACTTGTCTTAGACGTAGGCTTACCGGATGGCAATGGTTTTGAATTATGCAAAACCATCCGTGAGTTTTCTGATATTCCCATAATCTTTCTCACCGCAAGAAGCGATGAAATTGATCGCGTAGTCGGTTTGGAAATTGGCGCGGATGATTACGTGACTAAGCCATTTAGCCCGCGCGAAATGTTGGCTCGCATTAAACTTCGAATCAAAGCTAAAGCGCCAATGATGGAGGACAAACCAGAGCCTGTAGCTGTTCCAGAACAACCTCATTTGAACCATGATTTAGTTGCGCAGAACTTCGACTACGGTGTTGGCGGGCAAATGCTTGGGTTAACTGCGGTCGAATTTAAGATTCTCGATAAACTGATTTCTGTCTCTTCCAATGTATTGAGCCGAGAGCAACTTATGGTCGCTGCTGACATGGCGCCGGAAGCTGCGTACGAGCGCAATATTGATACCCACATCAAAGCCATTCGCCATAAGTTGAAGCCGTTTGAGATGTCTGAACGCATCTGTACCAAGCGTGGCTTTGGTTACTTTTACTGCATTAAAGGTGAATGATGAATCGCTGGCCGAAGATCCCTCTTGGACTCAGACTGTTTTTTCTCTACTTCATCTTAGTCGGAATGACGGCTTACATGGTGAGCAAAACGGTCGTCCAAGAACTTAAGCCAACCGTGCGTCAAACCACCGAAGAGACGCTGGTGGATATGGCGAACTTGCTTGCAGTATTGGCAGAAGAAGATGTTGCGAACGGAAAGTTGTCTGAAAGTCGCTTCTCCAAACTACTAGCGGCTTATGGGCAGCGAGAGCCTCAAGCGCGCATTTGGGAAATTGGCAAAAAAGCGATTAACCATCGAATTTACATTACCGATAAACAAGGCATTGTGATTGCGGATTCTTGGCAGCAAGACGTAGGCAAAGACTACTCGCAATGGAACGATGTATATCTCACGTTGCGTGGTCAATACGGCGCGCGCAGTACCATCGAAGACCCGAAAGATCCGCTCTCAACCGTTATGCACGTGGCTGCGCCCATTTACCACAAAGGTGAAATCATTGGCAGCGTGACGGTGGCAAAATCCAATCGCTCAGTACAACCCTTCATCGATCTTTCTAAACGCAATGTGCTGTTTTGGATGGTGTGGATGAGTGGTTTAGTGCTATTGGCAGGGGCATTGTTTGCTTGGCGAATTCACTCAGCACTGAACAAGCTAGAAGACTACGCGACCAAAATGGGTGAAGGTGAAAAGGTCTCTAAGCCGACATTTCGTATCTTTTATGAGTACGGCACGCTAAGCGACGCATTAGAGAAGATGCGCAATCAACTCGATGGTAAACAATATGTGGAAGAGTACGTACAGACGCTGACTCATGAGCTGAAAAGCCCGTTATCAGCGATTAAAGGCGCGAGTGAAATATTGCAAATGCCGTTGCCTGCAGAAAAGGTCACGCGCTTTGCTGGCAACATTGAGCGAGAAAGCGACCGCATGCAGTCATTGATTGATAAGTTGCTCGAACTGGCTCGTCTTGAAAAGCGCCCCGAGCTAGAGCAAGTCGAAGCTATCTCGCTAAAACAAATGGTCAATGAAGTGGTTGAATCGGCGGATGCGCGCTTGAGTGCAAAGTCGGTGATTGCCAACATCCAAATTGATGACCATCTCGCCGTGCTTGGTGATGCCTTCTTACTGAAACAAGCCGTTTTTAACTTGATGGACAATGCGCTGGATTTTGTTGATTCGGAGGGATGCATTGAATGGAAAGCTGAGGTCGCGAAAGAGAAAATGTGCCTGTCGATTTTCAATTCAGGTCCTCACATTCCCGACTACGCGATGTCGCGTTTGACGGAACGCTTCTACTCCCTCGCTCGGGAAAATGGCGTTAAGAGCACTGGGCTCGGGCTGAATTTTGTTGAGCAAGTGATCAAGCTGCACAAAGGTCAGTTACAAGTCGAAAACGTCGATTCTGGCGTGAAAGTGACCCTGATTTTACCAACTCCATAGAAACTCCACATTAGCTCCATTCGTTCTCCAAATTGCTGATTTAGATTACTTCCATCAGCAAATGGAGAATGAAACATGAAAAAGATCCTCAATAACCAACTCGGCACGAAGTTCGCCTTCGTGCTGTTTTTGTTTGTCTTACTGCAAATCCCGCTTTCAATGGTCACAGGGCTGATCTCAGAACGCTCATATCGCCAAGATGAAGTCAGAAACGACATCGCACGCAGTAGCAGCGGCGAGCAGCGCATCATTGGTCCATTCATCATGGTTAACTACACCGAAACCAGTTACCGAGATGACAAAGTACAGATTAAAGAGCGTCGTAAATTTCTTTTACCTAGCACTTTTGATATGAGCGCGAATCTGGACAGTTTTGAAAAGTACCGAGGCATTTACCGTGCGCGTTTATACAAAGCACAAGTGGCACTGAAAGGCGCTTTTGATGCAGACGATCTCGCGGCGTTGCATGGGCTTGATATTGACAACATGAGCCTAGTGGTTGGCATTGAAGACAGCCGCGGATTAATTCGTTTGGATGACATGACCATGGCGAGTGCTAACATCGAAGTCGCACCGGGAACGGGGTTAGACCAGTTACCACAAGGCTTCCACAGTACTCTGACACTTGCAGACCTAAACGCAGAACAACCTTTGGCATTCGATCTTAACTTCTTGTTGCAAGGGATGGGGCAGCTTCAAGTCACACCAATCGGCAGTCAAACAACGGTTGAGCTCTCTTCAAAATGGGCGCATCCAAGCTTTATCGGTGATTACTTACCGGTGTCGTCAGAGGTATCTGAAGATGGATTTAATGCACAGTGGGCGAGCAACAACTTCTCAACCAATATCGCGCAGCTGTTCCAAAGCTGTTTGTCATCGAATCACGCTTGTCACGAGCTTGAACAGCGACAAATGGGCGTAGATTTGATTGACCCCGTGGACCACTATTTGAAGTCTCACCGAGCTGTGAACTATTCACTGTTGGTTATCACATTAGTGTTTGCGAGTTTCTTCTTACTGGAGCTGTTCCAAGCGCGTCCGGTTCACCCAGTGCAATACGGCTTTATTGGTCTGGCTTTAGCACTTTTCTATCTGTTGCTGATTTCGATGAGTGAACACCTCGGCTTTAACTGGGCATATGTGGTGTCGGCAGTTGCATCGACCTGGCTTTTAAGTGTGTACGTGAGCGGTATGTTGAGCAACACCAAACACGGCGCGATATTTGGAGCGTGTTTGCTCACTCTTTACGGATTACTGTTTGGCTTGCTACAAGCAGAAAGCTACGCATTGGTCATGGGGACATTACTGTGTTTCGCGATTTTGAGCTTCACTATGGTCATTACACGAAACATCGACTGGTACGCACGAAATAAGAAAGCGGAAGAAAGTGCAAAGGCGAATCATGAAGATGTTTAAACGAGCAATTCTCACTGAGCAGCCAAGCGATATGGTGGAAGAAACGTGTGCTATCCACCTGCGATTATCTGCAAAAAATGGACTGAAAAGCTTGGTGTGTTTTATCGCATTGGTCGTTATTGCGCTCTATGTTCGAGACAGCTTTATTCGTCCGACATTTGGTGATGTTCTGGTTGTGGTTTGGCTCTACTACTTTCTTGCAAGCTTGTTCTCCATGCCCGTTAACTGGATGGTTTCACTGGTGGTGTTGATTGCGTTTGCCGTCGAGTTGGGGCAATTGCTTCAGGTCGCAGCTTGGCTTGGTATCGAATCTTCATCGCCTCTGGCTGTAATTTTGGGCGCCACATTTGATTGGAAAGATCTGCTGGCTTACTGCATCGGAGGTCTACTGTGTTGGTGGATGGAAAAGAAATGAAAACCGAGATGAAAGCCATTGCGCTACCAAACCGATTCCGCCATTCCAAACGAGGTATTCGTAAGAGGTTCAAAATCAGTTTACTCAAGCGCGTGTACCTTTGGTCACTGACCAATAGAGAACTGCTGTAAACCTCACCTCTTTATATGAAATACAAAAGGGAACCTTAAACTCACCGGCGCACAGGGTGAGTTAAGATTCCCTTTATTATTCATTGAAAGGTCTAGCTGTTACTTTTAATTAGCTTTCAAATGAAAGTTTCTCGCCGAACGTCTCTTTCCAGTCTTTATCGAACTGCTCAACCGCCGGTTTTACTGCTGGGTGAGTGAACATTTGTGCTGCCACATCGGTCGGTAATGTGATGGCTTCTATACCCAGTTTCATCACTTCCATCGCTTGTTGAGTGTTCTTGAAACTGGCTGCCAAAATCTTCGCTGGTAGTTGGTTTTGATCGAGCAACAATTGAAGATCCGCGACCACTTCAACACCGTTGCCGTTCATCGCATCAATGCGGTTTACGTAAGGTGCTAGGTAGTCTGCACCGCACAGTGCCGCAAGGAAACCCTGTTGAGCTGAATAGATAGCGGTAGCAAGAACCTGAATTCCCTCTTTTTTCATTAGCTTAATTGCCGCTAAGCCGGTTTCTGTTGCTGGCACTTTTACCACCATATCGTAAGGCAATTCATTCAATTGGCGTGCTTCTGCCACCATGCCTTCGACGGTTGAACTCACGACTTGAGCGTGAAAGCGAGGTGTCCCGCCAAGTGCTTCTTGCATGCCTGCTAGGGTTTCATTCAGTCCCTGTTTTGACTTCGCCAAAATGCTTGGGTTTGTCGTCACGCCTTTTAGCGGTAGGCACTGGTTAAAGCGTTTTACTTCTGCCACATCAGCAGTATCTAAATAAAGTTCAATCATGGTTTCTACCTTAAACAAAATCTTCGTTTTGATGATGGGATCACTATAGATCTGACAATCGAACGAGATCTTGATTTTGATCAATTGAAATTTCATTTGAAACTATAATAATTTCATTAAATGAAAGTTAAGTGAAACTTGTAAACGCTCAAATGAAGCTTTCAGTTCGAACAAAGAAAAGCCGCTGATAAGACTTGACCAGTAAGAAACGGATTAAGTACACAGCGGTAGCACAGACCAAGAGGCAAGCAGAGATGTATTTCAATATCCAACGATTCTCTACCCATGATGGCGATGGCATTCGTTCCATTCTTTTTCTTAAAGGATGCAGCTTGTCTTGCCCTTGGTGTCAAAACCCAGAAAGCCGCAGCGAAAAGCATTCACTGTTGTTTGATCAGCGAAGCTGTATGGAAGGTTGCCAGCTGTGCGTTTCTGCTTATCAAGCCACAACTCTAACCACGGAGGGTAGTGAAACGATGGGTGATGGTATTCAACGTATCGACAACCAGATCATCATCAATCGCAAAGCCATCAAAGAAGACCAATTGATCGCGCTGCGAGACGTCTGTCCTACGCAAGCACTGACTGTCTGCGGTGAAGAGGCGAAATCAGACATGTTGTTCGACACCTTAATGAAGGACAAACCTTTCTACGACCAAAGCCAAGGTGGCGTGACTTTCTCCGGTGGTGAGCCACTCATGCAAGCCGATTTGGTAGCAGAACTCGCGCAGCGTCTGCACGACAACCAAGTCTCTACCGCTATTGAATCGTGCATGCATGTGCCGTGGAAGAACGTCGAAAAAGCCGCGCCGCATATCGATTGTTGGTTGGCAGATTTAAAACACACCGATGAAGAAAAGTTTCTTAGTTGGGCGAAAGGTTCACTAAAACGCATCAAAGACAATTTCCGAAAACTGGCACCTATCGCGAAACGCATTGTGATTCGCGTTCCCGTTGTGCCGGGGTTCAATGACACCATCGAAGAGTTGAAAGACATCATCGATTTTGCGGCTTCACTAGAGAGCTGCCAAGAACTTCACTTGCTGCCGTACCACACGCTCGGCATCAATAAATACCGTTTGCTCGATATGCCTTACGAGTGTTCTGACAAGCCATTAAACAAAACAGAACTGCTAGAAAGCGCCATGCAATACGCAAGCGAAAACACCCAACTTAACGTGATTGTAAGAGGTTAACTATGGACCTGAATTACCTTCCTGAGCGTATCAAAGCGCACAAATCGGCACTGGTAAATATCGTAACGCCACCTGTCTGTACCGAGCGCGCAGAGGCATACACTCGTGCTTATCAAGCAAACGAAGACAAACCTGTTATTGTTCAACGTGCGCTAGCACTGCAAGAGCACTTACGCACTCGTACTATTTGGATTAAACACGATGAGCTAATCGTCGGTAACCAAGCGAGCAAAGTACGCGCTGCGCCTATTTTCCCAGAATACACAGTGCGTTGGATTGAAGCGGAAATTGATGAGCTAGCTGACCGTCCTGGTGCAGGCTTTGCTGTTACTGAAGAAGATAAGCAAAGCATCCACAGCATCACACCGTATTGGCGCGGTAAAACCGTTCAAGACCGTTGTTATGGTTTGTTTACTGATGAACAGCAAGAAATCTTAGCCAGCACCATCATTAAAGCCGAAGGCAACATGACTTCGGGTGACGCGCACCTTGCGGTGGATAACGAGAAAATCTTGAAGCTAGGCATGAACGGTTTGCTAGAGGATGTTCGTCAGCACCGTGCTAACAATGATGTTTCGACCTTTGAAGGCTTGAAGAAAGAGCAGTTCTACAAATCAGTCGAAATCGTACTGCTTGCCACTCAAGATCACATGGTGAGCTACGCTGAATTAGCAGCAAAAATGGCGTTAGAAGAGACGCGCCCCCTGCGCAAAGCTGAATTAGAAAGCATTGCTGCAAACTGTTGTCATGTAGCAAGCCACGCACCAGAAAACTTCTGGCAAGCACTGCAATTGAGCTACTTTGTTCAGTTGATGCTACAAATCGAATCGAATGGTCACTCGGTTTCTTTCGGTCGTATGGACCAATTCCTAAACGAATTTTATGTTCGCGATATCGAAAACGGCGCGATTGAAAAAGACTTTGCACTAGAGCTTTTACAAAGCTGCTGGTTGAAGTTGCTTGAAGTAAACAAGATTCGCTCTGGTGCACACTCAAAAGCATCGGCAGGTTCTCCGCTGTATCAAAACGTGTGTATCGGCGGTCAGAAGTTGAATGAAAAGGGTGAGCCTGAAGATGCAGTGAATCCACTTTCTTGGGCGATTCTGGAATCTTGTGGTCAGTTACGTTCGACGCAACCTAACTTGAGTGTGCGTTACCATGAAGGTTTAAACCAAGAGTTCTTAATGGGCTGTATTGAAGTGATTAAATGCGGCTTCGGTATGCCAGCGTTCAACAACGATGAGATTGTTATTCCTGAATTCATCAAGCTTGGTGTAGAGAAAGAAGACGCTTACAACTACGCATCTATCGGCTGTATCGAGACCGCAGTTCCGGGCAAATGGGGTTACCGTTGTACGGGCATGAGCTTCATTAACTTCGCTCGTATCTTGCTAGCTTCATTGAACGAAGGTGTGGATGCAACAACGGGTAAAGCTTTCTTGCCACACGATAAGTCATTAGCAAAAGGTAACTTTGAGAACTTTGAGCAAGTGACAGCTTCTTGGGCAGAGCAAATCCGCTACTACACCCGTAAATCGATTGAGATTGATACGGTAGTGGACAGCGTGCTTGAACAGCAGGCACAAGACATCTTCTGTTCAACGCTAGTGGATGACTGTTTGGCTCGCGGTAAAACCGTGAAAGAAGGCGGCGCGAAATACGATTGGGTATCTGGTTTGCAAGTCGGTATCGCAAACTTGGGTAACAGCCTAGCTGCCATCAAGCACCTTGTTTTCGATGACGCGCAAATCACCCAGCCCCTTATCTCACAACAACAGCTAGCAAAAGCATTGGCTGAAGATTTCGACGGCATGGAGAACGAACAGCTTCGCCAACGTCTTATCAACTTTGCACCAAAATACGGTAACGATGATGACGCAGTAGACCAACTACTGGCAGACGCTTACCAAGTGTACATTGATGAGCTAGAACAGTTCGTTAATACGCGTCATGGGCGTGGTCCAATTGGCGGCGGTTACTACGCAGGTACATCAAGTATCTCGGCAAACGTCCCATTTGGTGCTTCAACCATGGCGACGCCAGACGGTCGTAAAGCGAAAACACCACTGGCAGAAGGTGCAAGCCCGTCATCTGGCTCAGACCGTTTAGGTCCAACAGCGGTATACAACTCGGTTGGTAAGATTCAAGCGAATAAGATCCTTGGTGGCGTGCTGCTTAACCAGAAGTTGAGCCCGGCAGCGGTTGAGTCTGAAGGGGACAAGCTCAAGCTTTCTATGTTGATTCGCACCTTCTTCAACCACCACAAAGGCTGGCACGTGCAGTACAACATCGTCTCTCGCGAGACCTTGCTAGCTGCGAAGAAGAACCCTGAACAATATCGTGATCTTGTTGTGCGAGTTGCAGGCTACTCAGCCTTCTTCACCGCGCTATCACCAGATGCTCAAGACGACATCATCGCACGTACCGAGCACGAGCTATAAGTACACTGACTAACTGAAACAAAAGGCACCGATTGGTGCCTTTGGTTTGCATACTTAATCCGCAAATGACTATACCTGAACGCATTAAAGCTTGTGCAAAATGGTCACGCATTTCTTCGTGATGTTGTCGTACTCTTTCGTCATGTAAGCGGTAGTGATCGCGCCCTCTTTCATGATGCAAATGGCATCGAGTAATGCAGCGTTGTCTGATTTGAGATAGTGATGAATTAGCTCTCTGACTTGCTGCTTATGGTAGCGGCAATACGTTGCGATCTCGCCACTGTCGTCACTGAATTCCGCGGACGTATTGATGAAAAAGCAACCGCGAAACTCGCCCAACTTTTCTTCAGAGCCATGAAACCAGCCGTTGAGTGCTGTAAATAACTGATCGATCACCTCCGCGCACGTTTGTGCTGAAGAAAGCTTTTCCTCCAACCATTCCATAAATACTTGGTGGCGTTGTTCTAATGCGGCGATGATAAGCGCTTCTTTGCTCTCAAAATGGTTATATAGCGTGCGTTTAGCCACGCCGGAAACATTGAGGACTTCATTGATGCCAATAGAGTTGATGCCTTGTTTATAAAACAGTGACAAAGCTGTGTCGATCAATAACTGTTTCTTTTTGTTCATAACTACGTCCTCAAAAAGTTCCATAAACACATATTGACAAAGGTAGACAGATTTATCTATTTTATTTTGTAGACAATTCGGTCTACTTTGAGGTGTTTATGAATAATTTAATTTTATCGTTGGTTGCCGGGCTTGGCGCTACGTTGGCTATTGGCGTATTGTCCTACGCTGAGGTATCACTGACGGAGGTTGTACTCCTGATGGCACCATTTGGTGCTACCGCAGTACTGGTGTTTGGGGTGCCTAGCAGCCCTCTCGCTCAACCAAAAAACGTGATCATTGGTCACTTCATTACGGCATCTATCGGTATTGCGTTTAGCCAGTATGTTGACGTCACGCCGGTCACGCTCGCGATTGCGACGGGGCTAGGTGTGTCTGCGATGCTGATTACGAAGACCACTCATCCACCTGCGGGGGCAAATCCAATTTTGATCATGGCGTCTGGGCAGGGATGGAGTTTTCTCTTCACGCCTGTCCTGATTGGCGCGGTAGTGATTGTTCTGGTCGGTAAAGGGTTACAGTTGCTACAAAATCAGTACCTAAACCCTCGACTGAATGGTCAGAAGACCTAGTCGGATTGTAGTTAGAGCCGCGAAAGGGAGTGATCTCTTTTGCGGTTTTATCTTTTGTCGGTTTGCAAAAACTAAATCTGATTCTCTCTTGGTATTCAGTCGTATACATCAACATGGTAGTTAAATTGGTACAATGCGATGAACAGAATCCACCCTAAGAAACTATTGCACAGTAAATGGACGGCAATTTCACCTAAAAACAAAGAGAAGCATTTTGTCGTGACAGAAATGGAACTAGATGAAGATGGTAACGTTGTGAGATGTGTCATCGAGGCAGTCATGAGTAAACGCGACCGAGAGATGAACTGGCAAGACCTAAAAGACTCTGAGCAATGGATGCAAGGGTGGAAGTGAGTGACGCTTTGTTGTTGGGCGAATCAAGCAGAAACGTGCGTTGCGAGTAGGCAAAAGTGGTGCTATCTGATACGTTGATAATTCGTTCTAACGCCCACTCAAAGGATTAATTATGATTGATTTCGACAATTCCTCTGTATTTAAGCTTAAGCCGATTGACGTTTCTAATGCCAGAGAAGACTTCCTTAAGTTCTTGATTGATGGTGAGACTATTTTCGCTGCTTTTAAAACAGTTCGTGACCAAGTGGTGTTTACGAACAAGCGAGTGATAGCGGCAAATGTGCAAGGGATTACCGGCTCAAAAGTGGATTACACTTCTTTGCCTTACAGTAAGATCAATGCATTTTCTATCGAGACCTCTGGTACTTTTGATTTGGATTGTGAAATCGAGTTCTTCATGAGTGAGGTGGGAAGAGTGCGTTTTGAAATTAAAGGCTCGTTTGATTTGATTTCTTTCAACCGTATGGTTAGTGAGTATGTACTAGGTTAAGGGATTAGAAATGAGAGCTTCGCTGAGAGACAAAATTATAGAGGTCTGTGACAAAAAGATCGCGAGTAAAGGTGAATTGGTTGGTCTCTCATTTTATGCGTTTTTCGCTAATAAAAATGACGACCCAGAGCTGTTGATGGAAGCGGCTACGTGGTGGATTCAGACTCATCAGCTCGACCACTTCGAAAAAGCAGTAAAAATAAAATCAATGGTCGAGTCGGGGAGCTAAATTAAAAAAAAGAAGTAAAGAAAGCAGACAAATGCTAATAACGTTGCGGATAAAACAGGGTAGATAATGTAAGAGTCCTGCTTGTTGGTTCGTTGAAAACATAGCGAAACAAGTAAGACGTTATAAACTACAAGTAACAAGCTGATCATGGTTCCGCTGTTTAGTGTCATACTTGATAGCTGAGTTAAGAAAAACGCCAATAAAAGGTAATCGAAGACAATGAGCCATAAAAAGGCTTTCTTTAGTAAGTCGCTTTTTCTTTTTTCGGATGATGTTATGTGCATATAGAACTCAACTAAAAAGTCACAGTAACAGAGGCTTTGGTTAGAGAGGTCACCAAAAGAGTGGTGACCTTTTAAGATTATAATTCTTGAATTTTTACTTCGCTGGTGGCGGTATCGCCGGAGTAATTGATGACTTCTTGACGAATGACTGGTTGGTTGAATTCAGCCTTATCTTTCGCTTTTTGCAGTTCGCTTTCTTGGTGGTTGCCAAAAAGGGTCTCAAGCACTTTAGCGGCAGGAGTCGTTAAAACAAACAGCTCAATACGACGGTTTTCGCTAGAATCTGGCTCATCAGGATTAAGCAGCGCTCTATCTGACATACCCGTTACCTGCATTACTCTATCATCCGGCATACCGCCTTCAACTAACGTATTTCTTGCTACGTCTGCTCGAGAGGCTGATAACGCCCAGTTAGATTGACGACCAAAACGCTTTTTAAATGGAATTGCATCTGTGTGTCCGCTGATGATCAGAGGGTTGTTAACACGATGAAATACAGGTGCTAGTGCGAGCAGTAAATCTTCAAAAAAAGGAGTAAGTTCTGCACCACCACGGCTGAACATGTGCTGTTTGTAATCATCTTGAAGGACGATACGCAAACCTTGTGGTGTCACCGTGACGTTTACATTTCCCTGCGCATTAATTTGGGCAGTCATTTGCTCAATTACTTTCGCTAGTGCGGCAAGTTGCTCTTGAGTATCGAAGTTACCAGGAATCAAAGAATCAATTTCTGGTCCATCCCCATCACCTTTGAAGTAGGAGCTTACCACATGGTTGGAGTTGTGTTTACTTGGCACAGAAGAGTCCTGTGCCAAGTCGATAGGAGAAATACTTTGTGACGTATCAAATGGGTTGCCGTAACTCTTGTCGAATACGCTTGAACTATGCAAGTGGGCAACAATCGCTTTACGCTCTTCTTTGTCTACCACCTGCATAACCCAAAGTACAAGAAACAGCGCCATTAGGGCGATCATGAAGTCAGCAAACGCGACTTTCCACGCGCCGCCATGAGACGACTCATCATGGCTGTATACTTTGGCACGTTTGAACACTACATGCTCTTGTTTTTGCATTATCCCTCCTGTTCAGCTAACCACTTCTCCATTTGGTTGAATGTTGGTTTGATGTCTAGCTGAATATGTTTACGACCAGCGTCAATGGCGAGCAATGTCGGCTTTTTCGCTACGTAGGCAACCAAGGTTGCACGAACGCACTCAAAAGCAGTCATATTACGTTTTACTCGCTGAGCCATGGCGTTACTTAGTGGATCTAAGCCACAGTAACAACCGAAAATACCAATGAATGTACCAACGAGAGCTGCCGCAACGTGATAACCAATCATAGCGATTGAGCCATCAATAGCTTGCATGGTGATAATGATGCCACCAACTGCTGCAAGAATACCGAAGCCAGGTAGTGCTTCTGCTGTACGCTGTAGTGAGCGTGAAGGTAAAAGCATTTCGTTCTGTATTGCTTCGATTTCTTGCTCTAGCAGTCCCTCTAATTCATGAGGCGACATCTGTCCCATTGCCATTAAACGTAAATTGTCAGTAATGAAAGAAATTAGGCGATGATCTTCTGCGATCGTCGGGTAAGCGAGGAACATAGAGCTTTGCTCCGGAGCCTCAATATGAGAATCCAGAAACTTGTATCCGCGGTTTCTCGCTGTCTCTAGCAAGTTGTTGAGTAGTGCCATTAATTCCATGTAGTACTCATGCTCTTCTGTTGGACCTTTAATGGTCGCTGGCACTTGGCGACGCATTTCTTTCAGTACATGAGGCGGATTACCGATGATCAGAGAACCAGCAGCGGCGCCAATAATGATAAGGAATTCGGCTGGCTGCCAGATAGCACCTAAGCTACCACCGGCCCACATATATCCACCGAAGACGCACACCAGGATAGTGAGCACTCCAAAAAACTTTTGCATCTTGTGACTCCTAAGAGGACATTAATTGGTTGAGTTGTTTCAGCGCTTGTTTGTGAAGCTGACATATACGAGGTGGTGTCAGATCCAATACCAGAGCTATTTCGTGTAAGTTGAGTTCATGTTGATAGAACAGAGTCAGGAGCAGTTGATCACGCTTAGGTAACTTACCCAAAGCACTGTCTAAACTACGACGAATATGTTCATGTTCCATGCCATCGTATTGTCCGCCAATGTAGCTATCACCGCTGCTCTCCATCAGTTGATCAAGGCTTTGCATCTCGCCTGCGAGAGCGGCATTTTGACGGTTGTAATAATCTTGCTCATTCGTCCCTAAAGCCTGGATGATTTCGGCATCCGTTGGCATTCGACCTAACGTTCGAGTGAGATCTCGAGTCACGTCGTTGAGCTCGTGGGCTTGTTGACGAGTCTTACGTGAACGCCAATCTAGTCGGCGTAATTCGTCTAAAATAGCTCCCCGAACTCGACAAACGGCGAAAGCAGGAAAGTGAGGATCGTCAACATCGCCATATCGGCGTCCAGCCTCGACTAGAGCGATAAGGCCTATCTGCTGCATATCTTCAATACTACAGTGAGAAGTGGCATGAACGCGCAGCTGGTTAACTACGCGTTTTACCATGACCTGATGACGTTGTAGCAATGCGTTTTCATCAATTGGTCGTGACGGTGTTGTCACTTCCTCTTCTGTGGTGTAAGTGTCTTGTACATTCATGTCTAACATGGTTGTGCTCCGTTATTGCACAACATATTTAGTCAACAAAACATCGTCGATTTCTCGGACGATGTCTGTTTTAGCAAAAGCGAGTAGAAGCGTTTGCTTCACTTCGTCTTGCAGAATATCGATGGCACCCGCTTGCTGTAACTGATCAAACGTTTTGTCGCTAAACAGTTTTAATAGAGAGTTTTGTACCATAGGCATGTATTCATCGATCTCTTTGATACGCTCTGGGCGGCGTGTCTCAATTGCCAGTTCTAGCATCACAAAGTGAGTCTGTTTCTTGCCTTTAACGGTCAAAACGACTTTGTCCAAAGGATGGAAGCTAGGACCTTTGCTTGTCGGTTGTTCTGTGACCAAAAAAGACAGTGGAGAGTCTTCGATCAGTGAACCAGAGTCAGGTGACTCTTGAGCGTGTTTGTTTAAGTACCAGATTCCGCCAATAATTGTGACGGCCGAAACGAGGGCACTGGTGATGATCATGGCGATAAACAGGGCGATCATTTGTTGTTTGGTCATAACCTTTTTCCTCGAAGATTTACTAAGCTTGAGTGCTTAGCCAGTGTTCTGAATAGTTAGTTGTTGTCGTGGTTTGGAATGCACCAGATTCTCGTGCGGCGAAAATATTGGCGTCTTCTTCGTTTGCATGTGGGTCATTTCGACCTTGGTTTTGATCAGAGCCAACATTGACATCGACATGAACGAAGTTTTGCTCTTGTAACTCAGTACGCAATCGTTCCGAAACTTGCATTAAAGCTTCTCGTGTTGCTGCGGCATTGGCGTTGATGTGGACACTCAATCGGTCACCTTCAACACGTACAAGTAAATCCAATTTCCCTAAGTCTGGTGGGTCTAGGCGGATTTTTGCTTCTTGTACATTTTGTTGAGCTTGGAGCGTCACGCGATCATGTAATACTTGCATCATTTGCTCCCCCCACTTTCCTGCAGTGGTATCAACACGCACCGCTGCCCACTCAGAGCCTTGAGCTTGAACATGACTCGTCGCAACCGGTGAATGTGCAGGTTGTGTTGTAGGAGCTTGTGCTTGAAGTAGAGATGCGGTTGGTTGCCCTTGAACAGGTTGATTCAAAAGAGTTTGAAACTCAGCACCGGAGATAGGCAAACGCGAACTCGATGAAGTCGGCAGACTTTGCTTCACATCTTGTTTTGATGATGTGTTTAACATAGCGTTAGACGAATCTTGAGTAACAGACTTAACTTCGCTCGCAGTCATTAAAGATGACGCTTTTCCTAGTTTCTCAGCCTGCTTCTCTGCCATGGTAATCATACCCTGGGTTAAAGCTTGAGCTTGCGCTGCAAGATCAGTCGATTCTGTTAACCCTGGTGTACTGGTCAAGTTGGCATCCGGATCTGAAGCTGAGCGGTCATCAGTATCAAAACCATGACTTTGTACTTTGTTTGCGCTGTTCAAAGTAGAGGCCGTAAGGTGAAAACTCGGTACCGCTGACGCAGAGTTAAAGTCTTGCTCACCATTCTGCTTGTTCCCTGATTTAAAACCATGAGAAAAGCCGTGTACCGAGTTCGCTTGCTTGATGTGACCCTCATTGTTAGCTGGCGAATTACCCGAGTGCTGAGTTGAAGAAGGTATGATCATTGAGTTAGCTCCATGGTCATTGCTAATTGATAGGCCATAGCGCGTTCTTGATGGTCATTGACCATGTTCATCTCTTTTTTCAACTCGTTGGTCGACTTCTCTAATACTGCGAAGGCATTAGCGTGCACTGTTTTCGCTCGCTGGATTTCAGGTGCAAGCTTAGGATCTTTCAAAAAAGGCTTGTGACTGATCAAAAGCTCTCGCAACTGCAAGTCGTACCGCTTGAGCGCATGCCAATCGGCCGTTTTTGCGGCGAACTGGATGAGCTGAGATAAATGACGGAATCGCTCTGGCGATACTTTATGCTTGTTGTCCAAAATTCATCCAACCTTCACGAATGTTACCCATTACACGCTCAACGTTAACCAAGCGATTTGCATCGTTTTGCACGCTAGCGTAATAAAGTTCGACTTGGCAGAAGTCATAAAGCTGGCGTAGGTTTTCCGCAATTTCACCGCCGTTTTCATCATCTAGAGCACTTGTTAGTCCAATCAAGATGTTCATGCATTTGTTGATTCCATTCCCTTTCTCGGCCAAACGATTTGCGGCTAGGTGGCCGCGAATACGTTCAACTTCATCGAGTAGGCCATCGATTAACATGATGACTAATTGGTGTGGATTTGCTGCTGCCGCTTGAGCGTCGAGATCGACTTGTTGGTACGAATCGTAACCAGAATCCATAAGCATGAATATTTCTCCTAAATTTGGAACCAAATGTCTTATTTTTGAGCATTAAACATGGACATGGTTTGGTTCATTTGGGTCATAATTGAATTCATTTGAGTGAATTGTTTGAGGTAGCGGTTGTACGACATTTCGTACTTACGCTCTAAATTGGTTTGTTTATCTTTGATTCGGTCTAAGCTTGACTGTATTGCGTCTTTACGCGTGCTGAAGGTACCTGATGAGAACTTCAAGAAGGGCTCTACCATCGCGTCAAGAGAATCTAGCAAAGCGTCATCCCCATTAAACAACGCCTCTAAGCCTGCGCTATTTGTTTGTTGAGCTTCTTTGAACTTTTCTTGATCAACTTTCATTTTACCGTTGCGGTCTAGGCTCACGCCGATTTCGCTTAGGCGCATACCATTGTGTTCACCTCGGATTAACCCCGTTAACTGACTCTCAATAGAACGCAATGTCGAGTCGCTAGCGAGCACGCCGCGTTTCTGATCTTCACCGCCAATTTGGGTGTACTGATCGATAGTCGAAACAAGGGCATTGTAGGTTTCCACAAACTTATCTAGTTGTTCTTTAGTGCCTTCGCTATCAGCTCCGATTTTTAAACCGATTGGCGAATCTCCCGCGGCTTGCGGTTTAGATACGGTAATGTCAACACCGTCGATGACACCTTCAAAAGTATTACTTGCGTTGGTTAGTTTCAGGCCTGAGTCTTTTGCACCTAGCCACATAACCGCATCTTGCGGAGCGTTAATTTGCTTGAGGTTGGTGAAGGCGTCTTCAAACCACGCTTGGCCAGTACCCGTTGCAGATACGTTGATCTTATTTTCGACACCAGTCTCAGTGCTCGATAGCATAAAGTGTGTTTGACCATTCGAGCGAACTAGAGTGGCGTTAACGCCAGGGTTATCCGTGTGATTGTTAATCGCACTGGCTAAATCACTGATCGTTGCAGTGCCGTCACCATTAACATCAACGGAGGACAAGTCTAGAGTCATTGTTTCACCGTTGATGGTGAATTCTAAAGATCCAGTTGTTGGTACTTCTGTCGTCGCCTCAAGGTCTGCAGGCATTCCTGTAGATACTTGATGCGCCGTTGCCACTTTTTCTACAAAAATCTGATAGTTACCCGTTAGCGCTTTAGCATCCGCGTTTGCAGTAAAGTTACCTTCTTGAGAGAGTGTCGCACTGTTTTTGATGATGCTGTTTGTGCTGTTATTCATCTCTTTCATTGCAGTACGAAAATCACGTAGTGCGCTTTCAACTTTATTAAAAGCTGACAGTTGTGACTGGTACACATTAGCTTGCGCTTGGTAACGGTTTTTGAATGGGTTTGTGTCCAATTGTGCGAATTGGGTTGCCATTTTTACTGGGTCTAAAGAACTCATGAGGTGTGCTCCTCTCATCTCTTATTGGCTTGAATACTTTGAATGCTACGCCTTAGTTTAATTATCAGTGGCAAGATGCGTGCCGTATATTAAATTCAATTAAAACAAAGGTTTAAAGCTATTTTGTTTTCTTGGGAGGAAGTGGTGTTTCCACCTTGTTTGTTCCGCCTTCCTCCATGGAAAAAGTAATTTACTTATAAGAAAAGGCGACCTAAACAAAGAAAATATTTAATTGTATTGACGGTTCTAATTAGGAGAGATGTTTTAATTAGACGTTATATTCAGCCTTTACTTCAGCTTGATTCAGATAATTCTTACAGAGTGCATTAATTGCGTTATGATATTATTTTTGATAGTGCGATGTGCAAGTGTTCTCACTAAAAATTAAATTTTTACGTTTCAAAGAATGTCAGTTATGAATGAATTTGCGTTGCGATTGATGAAATGTGCTCGTGCATATGAAGAGTTCATTAACAAAAAACTATTAAGTAAACAGAGCATCAATTCTGATGAGATAGCTAGTATCTTAAAGGAAGCTAAGTTCAATTTTCCTGAACTTAGAGATAGTAAAATAGGAAGCAAATTAGAGACGATAGAATTAGAACTGTTTAATAAGGTTTTATTTAATATTATGTTGAAATTCGGATTCAGAGTGCCTGAATCTCACAAAGATAATACGAGCTCTATTTATATTCGTAGATAAAAATAAAGCCTTCCATAGGAAGGCTTTATAATTAAGACGATTTAAATTAAGCGCACTATTAACTAAGTAATTAGCGTAGTAGTGACATTGCCATGCTTGGAAGCTGGTTAGTTTGAGACAGAACAGTTGTACCTGCTTGCATCAACATTTGGTTCTTCGTCATGTTTGAAGACTCTACTGCAAAGTCTGTATCCATGATACGACCTTTAGATGCTGTAACGTTTTCTACCATGTTACCAAGGTTAGCCATTGTGTGCTCAAGACGGTTGATGTTCGCACCGAAGTCTGCACGAGAGCTACCAATTTTTTCTACTAGACCGTCAGCGCCGCTGATTTTGTCTAGTGCTGCTTTTGCTTTAGTCGCGTCATCGATACCATCTGTAATTGCTGCATCAGCAAGGATAGTAGTGATTTCACCGATACCTGCGCTTGCGCTTACAGTCAATGTTTCAGCAGAAGATGCACCGATTTGGAATGTTACGTCACCTGCACCGAAGCCGCCGCCTTTAAGAAGGTTTTGACCACCGAACTTAGTGTTGTCTACGATGTTGTTTAGTTCTGCAGTAAGCTGTGTGAACTCTTTGTTAAGAGACGCACGGTCTGTTGCACTGTTTGAACCGTTCAACGATTGTGTAGCAAGGTCGTTCATACGGTAAACGATGTTTGTCATTTCATCCATTGCACCTTCAGCAGTTTGCATCATAGAGATGCCGTCTTGTGCGTTACGCATTGCTACTGACATGCCGCGTGTTTGCGCTTCTAGACGGTTAGCAATTTGAAGACCAGCAGCGTCATCAGCAGCTGAGTTCACACGGTAGCCTGTGCTTAGACGTTCCATTGCTGTGTTTAGAAGTCCGCTTGTTGTGTTCATTGTGTTTTGAGTTACAAGCGAAGCGTAGTTAGTGTGCATTGATAAAGCCATCTTAGTCTCCTTAGTTAGTCACTATATCTTTCAGGCCTCGGGATATTCCCTTGTCACTAACTAGAGGCGGTCGGTCGGCTTTAATGATTAATTTGAAAATTAAAAAATTTCTAAAAAAGATAAAAATTGATGATTTTTAGTGATTTGTATTCCATGAAAACCGGGAAAATCATCATATAAGCCTAAAATTTTTAGTTAAGTTAAAGAAACTATTGCCCAATGATCTTGTGGTTATCCGTTATAAATAAAAAAACAGCACGAATAAATCGTGCTGTTTTAAATATAAATGGTTGAGTTTCAACTATTCCTCATCAAAAGACTGAAAGGAGAGAGAGGTTGGGATATCGCTGAAATAACCAAAATAATAACTGGCACCCAATAAACGATAGCGGTTAAGTTCCGTTTGACTCGCTACACGTCCGGCAACCCAAGTATATTTATGCTTTCTTAAGAACTTAGCAATAGGTAGGAAAGCGTGTCTTTCTTCTTTATCCTCTAGTGTGACTGACAATTTGATCATATCGGGACTAAAGTCTGCGACGCGCTCGAAGTTCACTTGCGATGTCGCGACTTCAAACCAAAGTGAATATGCATTCTCTTTTAACTTTTTGGTGAGTGTGGCGACTTTATCACGATCACATAACGTTTCATCAGCTTGAAGAGAAGGAATCACATGTTGAAAAGCAGAAGAGTGGAATTGAATCGTCTGTTCGAGGAAATAAACCCCAGGCTCCCACAGTAATGCATCCACGCGAATCGGCACGACAACATTACTAATCAAGTCGTGATGAAAGGCTTCTAACTGAAATTGTGTTTGTCTTAGTGCAAGGTAAAGACTGAACAAATCCAGGCAGTACTGCATTTGTTCAGAGAGTTTGAATTGATAGACACTTTGTTCTCCACGCATACCAAATCTCAACGTCAGGTGTTGGAATTCTACTTCTCCTGATTGAGCTTCCCTAATTGCTTGGCATGCGTGTTGGACATCATTGTGTTTTAAAGCATCAAAGACTAATTGATCGTCATCCGTGACGATATGTTGTACTGCGAGACCAACCAAATGTTCGTACATCGCATGTGTTGAAATAAGATTAACCAAGGTTTCCTACCACATTGATTTGTTTGTTTTCTGGGATTTCGTTGTAAGACAATACTGCCAGCCCTTGTGTAAATGTACGAGCGTAACGCGCTAGAAGAGGGCGCAGCTGTGGCATAACGAGAAGGATCGGAGGCAGCCCCTGTTGCTTAAGCTGTTGTCTGATCAATGGCAAGTTTTGTTGGAACTGACCAAGAATGTTTGGCTCAATTGGGAAGCTATCTAGTGTTACCGTACCAGAAGATTGTGCTTGTTGCAGTGAAGTTAGTAGCATTTGTTCTAGCTCATCAGACAGTGCGTAGACATTTAACTCGTTCTTTTGTCCTGCAATTAAGTTAACAAGCGTACGCTTTAGTGCACAGCGCACATCAGATGCAAGTAGGATCGGGTCCTTTGTATTTTCCGCGGATTCCAACATTGTGTTGGCAATCGTGCGAATATCTTTTAGTGGCACTTGGTCTAATAAAAGCTGACGATATACTTTCAGCTGCTGCGCTGGATTAAGTGCTGCTGCTAATGCTTCTGCTAGTTTCGGGGCTTGTTGTGTCAAACGCTGGGTTATTGCTTCCACATCGTCGTGCGTAAACAATTCTGCAAGGTTTGTCTTCATGATTTTACTAATATGAGTGGCAATAACAGTGCCATCATCGACAACTTGGTAACCCATATTAAGTGCTTTTGCTTTATCTTGATGCTCAATCCACACAGCTGGCAACTGATAAGCAGGATCGCTACCCAAAATGCCATCTACCTCACCGTAAGTTTCGCCAACCGCTATCGCCATTAAACGCTCTGGTTCAATAAAGCCTTGCTCAATGACTTCGCCATTTAGAGAAATTGTGTATTGGTTTGGCTTAAGGCTCAGGTTGTCACGAATACGAACTTCAGGTAATAAAAAGCCAACTTGTTCAGAAAGGTTTCGACGCACACCGCGAATTCGTTGTGATAAGGGTGCCCCTTGTTCTTTGTTGACTAGATGGACGAGTCGGTAACCAAGCGCAAGTGATAATGTTTGGACGTGAGGAATATCATCCCATGTCAGCGGTGTATCATCGTCTTGCATTGCTTGTGAAAGTGCTTCGACCTCTTCGATCTGGGAGTCTTGCACTGGCTTCTTGGTTTGACGCCACCCTGCGAACGCTAATGCGCCAGCAAACGCAAAAAAGGCTAGGTGTGGCATACCCGGTACCATACCGATTACCGCCATAATACCTGCGACAGTAAATAGCGTTGCAGGAGTTGCCAGTAATTGCTTTTGCATGGTTTCCGACATGCCATTATCGCTATCATTAATTCGCGTAACGATAATCGCGGCAGCCGTTGCCAATAGTAGTGAAGGAATTTGAGCAACTAGACCATCACCGATTGTGAGTAGGGCATAAGTTTTAAAGGCGTCAGACGCAGCGAGTCCATGCTCGAAGACACCAATACTGATACCACCAATGATATTGATAAACAGAATCAACAAACCTGCGATGGCATCGCCACGCACAAACTTTGATGCACCATCCATCGAACCATGAAAATCGGCTTCGTTGGCGACTTCTTTACGGCGTAAGCGAGCCGTTTCCTGATCGATAAGGCCAGCGTTTAAGTCGGCATCAATTGCCATTTGTTTGCCTGGTAAAGCATCCAACGTAAAGCGGGCTGAAACCTCAGAAATACGTTCACCACCTTTGGTGATTACGACGAAGTTGATGATCATCAAGATGACGAAAACCACCATACCAACGACGTAGTTACCGCCAATGACGACTTCACCGAATGCTTGAATGACCTTACCCGCTGCGTCACCACCATTATGTCCTTCTAGGAGTACAATTCGCGTAGAAGCCACGTTCAATGTGAGACGTAATAATGTTGCGACCAGCAAAATAGTTGGAAAAACAGAGAAATCTAATGGTCGCTTTGCGGTTGTGCTGACCAGCAATACTAGGATTGCTAAGACGATATTAAAGGTAAACAGCGCATCCAGTAGCAGAGGAGGCAAAGGAAGAATCACCATTGCTAATATCATTAGCAAGACGATTGGAATGCCAACGTAGCCTTTGGTTGATGTTTGAAGTTGTTTTAACCGGTTAAGCATACTTTCGTGTCCTTGGATAAACGCGGGTTAATCAGTGCTGCAAATGTTTTGGAATCGAAAAATGAGGTAAAGGAATTGGCTCTTTTCCCTCACCTTTACGAAAGGCTTTCAATTGCAAAACGTAAGTAAGAATATGTGCCACTGCGATGTACAGTTGGCTTGGGATTGCTTGTTCAATCGCCGTCGTGTGATAAATCGAACGGGTAAGTGGCGGGGAGTTAATGATTTCCACTTTGTTTTCTCGGGCGATCCGTTGAATGTGCATAGCAGTTTCGTCTACGCCTTTTGCGACGACAAAGGGCGCGTCAGAAAGCGAAGGCTCGTATTTCAGTGCGACTGCGTAGTGCGTTGGGTTTGTGATGATCACGTCAGCCGTCGGCACCATTTTATCGATCTTACGGCGCGCAAACTGTTGCTGTATTTGACGAATACGTTGCTTTACTTCCGGACGACCTTCATTATTTTTAAATTCCTCTTTCAATTCTTGTTTCGTCATGCGGAGTTCTTTTAGGTGTTCCCAACGCTGATAAGGAATGTCGATAACCCCAAATAACAACAATGCAAAGCCCATTAAGAGTAAGCCTTCAAACAGAATTGACATTACTAGAGAAAAACCTTGGCTGAGCGGGAGATTTTGCATGCCAAGTAATGGCTGTAAGTGGTTGTCTAAGTAGCCATATAAGATGCCGAAGATGACCGCTACTTTGAACGTCGACTTTAAGAGCTCAACCACTGAGCGGGTCGAAAAAATGCGCTTTATCCCGCTCAAAGGATTAATTTTGCTGAGCTTTGGCATTACGTTCGCGGGACGGAACATCCAGCCGCCTAGCACAAGGCTACTACCACAGGTCACGATAATAATGACGGTAAACAATGGTAATAGCATGTCTATGATGACCGCTAAACTTTGTCCCAATTGCTCGACAAGTTGTTTAGGATTTTCTAGGTCGGCTCGCGTCAGCATCATGTTGTAGCGAAAGATACCCGACATGCTTTCCCAAATACTATTAAGCTGAGAGTAAAAGTAGAGCGCCACCGCTAGAAATATCACCGCAGTAGTAAACTCTTTCGCGCGAGGAATTTGTCCTTCCTGGCGGGCTTTCTTTACCTTCTGCGGTGAGGCTTTTTCAGTTTTGTCTTGAGAAGATTGATCGCTCATGCTCCCCCCAACATAAAGTTACTCAAGTGTCTAATGGTGTCGTGAACGAGCGCCGTGTAGCGACCAGGAACACCAGAAACTGAGATTAATACGCTGAATAGACCCAGCAGCATCGTCATAGGAAAACCTAACGCATAGACATTAAGTGATGGTGCGGCTCGGTTCATTACACCAAAACTGATGTTGGCTAGAAGCATGGAAACAATAGCGGGCAAAGCCAAAGCGAGTGAAGAGGCAAACATCCAACCGAAAATGTTGACAACACCTTGCAGAGAAAGCGATGTGATACCAGATCCGACTGGCCAAACAACAAAGCTTTGAATCACGATATCTATGACGAGTAAGTGTCCTTCTAGCGCGAGGAACAACAAGGTTGAGAAAATCAGAAATATGCGTCCCAAAATGGCGACAGAAAGCCCGTTAATAGGATCATTCATCATCGCCATACCTAAGCCCATTTGCAGAGAAATCACCTGGCCAAGCATGGTGAAAACGTTAAAGAGCATGTGCAAAATTAACCCAAACATTACTCCCCAAATAGCTTGCTCAAAAGCAAGGAACAGGGAAGTCATAGAGAATAACTCGACTTGTGGCATGGGTGGCATTAACGGTCCAGTAATGACAACGATCGAGAGGGCCAGTAAAGTACGAACCCAAACAGGAATAATCGCATCACCAAAGAAAGGCATTGAAATAAATACGGCTCCCACACGAAAAAACGGCCACCAGAGTTGACCGAGTATCGCCGAGAGCTCTGCAAATGTGATGGCCATTAGCCAATCATCCCTGGTATGTTGTGGAACAAGAAATCAAACAGTTCCATGATCTTACGTAGCATCCAGTGACCTGCAAAAATCACCATTAATAAGGTAACGAGCAAACGTGGCAAAAAGCTGAGTGTTTGCTCGTTGATTTGTGTGGCAGCCTGAAATACGGCGATACACAAACCGACAATTAAGCCTGGAACAACCAATACGGCAACCATCAAAATGATCAGCCATACTGCATCGGAAAATAACGTTACGGTTAGTTCTGGGGTCATAACTGCTCCTAGTTAACCGAAGCTGGCAGATAAGGTGCCAACTGTCATTGCCCAACCATCCACGAGTACAAATACCACCAACTTAAAGGGAAGTGAGACAATCAAAGGTGATAGCATCATCATACCCATTGCCATCAGGACACTGGCGACAACCAAGTCGATGACCAAAAACGGGATGAAAAGCATAAAACCAATTTGGAAGGCGGTTTTCAGTTCACTAATGACAAATGCAGGCAAGACAACGGCAAATGAAATATCCTCAACGTTTTGGTCGAGAGGCTCATTGGCAATACGTAACATTTGTTCAAGAGAGCTTTGGTGCGTCTGTGCCAACATGAACTCTCTCACTGGTTTCTCTGCAACAGAAAAAGCCTGTATTAGCGTGATTTCGCCGTTGTCGTATGGCTGAAACGCATTTTCATAAATATCGCTCCAGACAGGGCGCATAATCAGTAACGTCAATGCGAGAGCGATCCCGACCAACACTCTGTTAGGTGGGCTTTGTTGAAGACCAAGAGCTTGGCGCAAAATCGCAAGGACAACGACAATTCGAGTAAAGCTCGTCGCCATCAAAATAAATGCTGGAAGAAAACTGAGCGCCGTCATCAACAACAGAATTTGCAGTTTAACGCTGTATTCTTGTTGTGTGTCGCCATCAGAAACGGACAAGATAGTTAAGCCGTTGTCAGCCGCCATTGTTGGGAAAGCAAACAAAAGTGACACCAATACCAAAAGAGGTAACCAACGGTGCCAAGCGCTCAGATTTTTCATTGTGATGCCTACCTAAGATTATTGACCAACGCCACTCAATGCAGAGTCATGTACATCGATCAGACGAAGTCCATACTTATCATTGACAACGACAACTTCAGCGTGGCCCATAAGAGAACCGTTTACTTTCACGTCTAAAGGCTCGCCATTGAGCTTTTCCAACTCGATAACCGTGCCTTCACCCGCTTTCATTAAGTCCCCAAGTGGGATCTCCTTACTCGCAACTTCCAGCGTGACTGTGACAGGAATGCTTTTGAAAAAGCTAAGGTCACGTTCCGCAGTGGCTGGTTCTTGTTGGAGCGTATCTTCGGCTTCAAAGTCTTCTAATTGAAAATCATCAAAGTTCAGTTCTTCTGCGTCGAATGCATTAGTTTCTAGCGCTTCGCTCATCGCTGCGGTTCCTTATCAGGGTTAAAGATCAAAACAAGTTGGCCGTCTTGCTCGGCAATACGACCTGTAAATAGAGATTGGTTGCCAATGCTTACTGGAACCGTGTTAAGAAGCTCAATAGGTAAAATATCGTTGGGTTGTAAGCCAACCACATCACTTAAAGGCATCTTCTTTTTACTTAGAACAACGTTCAGTCGAACGGGGGTCGTCTCTAAAGAACGACAGAAAGGTTGAAACAAATCGGTATCAGGTTGCAGTTCAAGCTGCTCGATCAGCGTTTGAATAAGATGACCATCTAGCTTGAGATGAATTGAGCCTTGATGATCGTCAAACGCAATGTTTAATTGAACGTTAATGCCAATTCCTCTAGGGGTCTCATACTCACCCGTGTCCCACATTTCACCAGGAGCAAGCCAACCGATGATGATTCGACTGATGCGCTCTTGTAAACGTAAGTCACTGGCCGTCAGAGTAGCGGCTGAACGCTCTGCACTTGCACCATAAAATCTATCAGCCAACTTTATTAGCGTGTGAGGGTTACCATGGATGAATACCATGCCGCCTTCCTGATGTTGATAGGTCGACGTTTGCTCTTTGTCCATCTCAACCGATGTAAAGCGGTGCAAGTCTACTGAGGTTAAGCTAGCTTCCACTTTTCCTGTGCTGAGCCAATTTTGTAATTCAGTCGTAAGGTTTGAGCAAGATTCTGAAATTAAATTATCGAGCTTCTCACGAATGATATGAATAGGTTTGCCTAATAATTCTACATCAAGTAGTTGACTATCAGAAATAGGCTCGCTAACTCTATTTTTCATTTATATTTTACCGTGCGTTAACAATCGAAAGTGTTTTAACTTAATGGCGTGTAGTCTACACAGAAATTTTAATGATCTTTTAGCTCCAAACTCTAAGATTGTGACTTTAGTTCACATGTTGCTTTGTTCATATAGTCATAATCTTTTAATGAAATTTAAAAAGAGTTAGTTTTCTTTATAAATCGCTTAATAAATAAAATAACAATGTTGAGCGTTTTAGTTGTTATAGATTTTTTAAATTGCCTTTATGGCGTAACAACAATTTCAAATAAATAAATTATAAAATACTGTTTTTTATGCTTAAAGCTTCCGTTGGAGGCTAAGCGTGCTCTCTTGAGCGTTTTGTAACCAATTTTAATATTCAGAATAGGTAATTAAAATGATTAGCTATGCCAGTTCTCTCGGCTTGGTGGCATATTTAATTAAACGGTTTAAGTCATGGGAATGTGAGATATACATGAATCATGTCCGTTTGATAATTTGTAACACAATTATTGTTATCAGTTTTATTTTTTCAAAAGTGTCATATTCAGAAGAAGTCTTAACAATCCCTATGGACCTCTCTAAATGGACATATGAGGGAAATAAATTCAAATGCAACTTGTTGCAATCAAATAAAGACTATGGGAAGTTTTATTTCCTAGCGGAACCTAATAATAAATTCTATTTTATTTCCGATATGGAATATGAAAACAATAAATGGAAAACGATTGCTTTAACAACTCAAAATGCTCCTTGGGGTGATGAGCTTTATAGAAAAGAATTTGGTTCCCTTGAATTTACTAAGCCGTCTCAGCGTTTCATCTTTAATAAAGGCGCTGAAGAATTCATGGATTCAATTGCTTCGGGTAGTTGGGTGACGCTGTCACTTAAAGGAAGTAATGCTTCCTCTGTTTCAGAGATTGTGATTCCTACTCTTCAAATTCAAAACGCATTGAAATCATTTAATGCGTGTCGCGCGCGATTGCCTAAATTGTCTTTTTCAGAGGCAAGGGATATGGCGCTCTCATTTGAGTTTGGTCAGAAGACGTTAAGTCGTGGACAGAAAGCAACACTAGAAGCGCTGTATAGCTATGTATCTGTGGATGATCGAGTGACCAAAATCCTCATCGACGGTCACACCGATAACGTTGGTTCAAGTTTAACGAACCTTTCTGTGTCACGTACTCGAGCAGAGCAAGTCACCAATGCTTTGATTGAGCTTGGGGTCGACGAGTCGATGATCGAAACACGAGCTCATGGTTCACGTTACCCAATTGCCAGCAATAACTCGGTTAATGGCCAAGCAAAAAACCGACGTGTCACCCTGCGTTTAGTGAGGGACAACGAGTATACGGCTACGAAACACCACCCAGATCTACAATCACAAAATCAACAAACGAAAGTTAAGGTTCAATGATGACGAAAACGAAAATTTTGTTGGTTGAGCCAAATGAAGCTCTTGCTCAACCAGTATTGGATGTGTTGCAAAATGCAGGTTACACCGCGAAACACACTCGTACTGGTCGAGGCGCTTTGCTTGAAGAGCGAGCAGAAATCACTTTAGTGAGCTCTACGCTGCCGGATATGTGTGTTCGTGAGTTTGTCGCGTGTCACCAAAAGCAGCGAAATTCGGGTGTTGTTATTGCGATTGTCGACCAAGAACAAGGCATCTTGGCTGCTGAGACGATGAAAGCGGGCGCTACTGATTATCTATTACGCCCATTTGAATCTAATCAGTTGGTTAATCTGCTTAAACGTGTTGAAGCGTTAGGTAAGCCAATGGCCAACATTGTTGCAGAGTCTTGGAGAAGCAAACAAGTTCTACAATTGGCGCATCGTGCAGCATGTACTAACGCGAGTGTGCTTATTACAGGTGAATCGGGAACGGGTAAAGAAGTGCTGGCGCGATATGTGCATGAGCACTCTCCGCGTATCAATGGTCCATTTGTGGCGGTTAACTGTGCCGCCATTCCAGAGTCAATGTTAGAGGCTGTGCTATTCGGTCATGTAAAAGGCGCGTTCACCGGAGCGACAAATTCTCAAAGCGGTAAGTTTGAAGAAGCAAATGGCGGGACGATTCTGCTTGACGAGATTGGTGAAATGTCACCTGCGGTTCAAGCGAAATTGTTACGCGTCCTTCAAGAGCGTGAAGTAGAACGTGTTGGTAGCCATAAAGCCGTTCAGCTCGATATTCGTGTTATTGCGGCAACCAACAAAGACTTACGTGAGGAAGTTCAAAAAGGCACGTTCCGTGAAGATCTTTATTATCGATTAGATGTGCTGCCTCTGCACTGGCCGCCTTTGCGTGAAAGAAAAGAGGACATTCTACCGATTAGCCAATTCTTTATTGAAAAGTATCAAGATAGTAGCCGCTGTCACCTATCCCAAGATGCGATTAGTGCGCTGAGTCAGTATCACTGGCCGGGCAATATTCGTGAGTTGGAAAATGTCATTCAACGCGCTTTGGTCATGCGTCATGGTGATTACATTACAGCCCATGACCTGATGCTGCCTATTGAGCTTGTCGCGTCAGTTCCTACAGCAGAGCCAACTTCAAGTTTTGGTCATGTAGAAGCGAAGAAGCAAGCTGAATATCAGTTTATTTTGGAAAAGTTACGTCAGTTTGGTGGAAACCGAACGAAAACCGCAAACGCGCTTGGAGTCTCTACTCGAGCGCTACGCTACAAGCTCGCAGCAATGCGAGAACATGGTATTGATTTACAGTCGGCACTAGGCTCGGCTGCCTAATAGGAGAAAAAATAGATGGCAAGTCAACCTACTCATGCGGTCTCGGCAGAGCAACTTATGTTGTCAAAAATGCAGGCGATGCAGGCACAAGTGCAGCCGCCAGAGTTTATCGTGAGTGCAAATCCTTTAGATCAACAATCACTAAACGCACCTTTATCGTTCTCACAAGCGATGACAAATGTGTTGGATACAGTGAATCAACATCAATCAGTGGCTAGTCAAAAAATGACGGCCGTAGAAACAGGAAAAAGTGATGACCTAGTTGGTGCAATGGTCGCGAGCCAAAAAGCCAGCTTGTCCTTTAATGCTTTGATGCAAGTGCGCAACAAAGTCGTGACCTCATTTGAAGATATTATGAAGATGCCGGTGTAATTCATGTCAGAACTAACCCCCCAAGTCGCCGGAAACACAGCTATGGCTACCGGCACAGCACAGACATTTTCTACTGCCAACGGCATGGACGATGTGACAACGAAGCTGAAGCAAATCTGGTCTAGCAGTCAGAGAAACTTAGTGCTATCTGCGGTGTTAGCTGCGATTGTTGCAGCGATTATTGTGGTTGCACTATGGAGTTCCTCGCAGAGCTTTCGTCCGCTCTATAGCCAGCAAGAGCGTTTTGATATCGGCGAAATTGTGTCGGTATTAGAAAGCGAAGGCGTAAGCTACCGCATGCAAGAGCAAAATGGACAAGTTCTTGTACCAGAAGGTGAGGTTGCGAAGGTACGCATGTTGCTTGCATCAAAAGGTGTTAAAGCTAAGCTGCCGACAGGTTTGGATTCGCTCAAGGAAGATAGCTCTCTTGGTACGAGCCAATTTATGGAAACGGCGCGTTATCGTCATGGTTTAGAAGGTGAGTTAGTACGTACTATCATGTCTTTGAACTCAGTAGCGAACGCGCGTGTTCATTTAGCAATACCTCGTCAAACTCTATTCGTCCGCCAAAACAGTGAGAATCCATCAGCATCTGTCATGCTTGAGCTCAAACCTGGTGAAGACTTAAAGCCTGAACAAGTTGAAGCGATCATTAACCTAGTGGTTGGCAGTGTCACGGCAATGAAGCCAGAATTTGTTTCTGTCATTGACCAGTACGGCCGTCTTCTTAGTGCGGATGTCGCTTCTGCGGAAGCCGGTAAAGTAAACGCGAAATATCTTGAATACCAGAAGAGTGTTGAAAAACAGATCATCCAACGCGCAGCAGACATGCTTACGCCGATTGTGGGGCCGAGTAACTTCCGCGTACAAGTCGCTGCCGATCTGGACTTTAGCCAAGTTGAAGAAACACAAGAAATTTTGGATAACGCGCCGGTTGTGCGTAATGAGCACACCATTCATAACAACTCGGTTGATCAAATTGCGTTGGGTGTTCCAGGTTCTCTAAGTAACCAACCGCCAGTGACAGGATCTGGTGAAGTGGAAACGAACGACAGCCAAAACACGAATGCGCGATCTGAAGTGAATCGTCAATATGCTGTAGGTAGTAGTGTTCGTCGTACTCAATACCAACAAGGCCAAATAGAAAAGCTTAGTGTCTCGGTTCTGTTGAACTCCAAAGCTTCGCCAGATGGTGTTGCGTGGAGTGAAGCCGATAAAGAGCAAATCTCAAACATGATCATGGATGCTGTTGGTATCTCTGCCACACGAGGTGACAGCTTAAGTTTAATGAGTTTCAACTTCACCCCAATCGAAATTGATGCTCCTCCTGCACTGCCGTGGTGGCAAGACCCTACAGTACAGCAGCCAATACGCTACGTTATTGGTGGCTTGTTAGGCTTGGCGATGATCTTCTTCGTACTGCGTCCATTAATCATGCACCTGACTGGCGTTGATAAACCTGTGCCTGAGCTAAATTTTGCTGAGCCTCAGGAAGAGCCTGACTACGAAAACTTGCAAACGCGTGAAGAACGCGAGCATGAAGAAGTACTTGATCGCCGCCTATCTGAAAAAGGCATCTCAGCCTCTTCAGGTTTAGATGTAAACAGCGACATGCTACCACCAGCAGGTTCGCCATTAGAAATTCAATTGAAACACCTACAGCTTATTGCTAATGAAGAGCCAGAGCGCGTAGCCGAAATACTGAAACAATGGGTAAACATCAATGAACACAGTTCTATCAAAGCAGACGCTTAGTTATGTTGAACAAACCGCGCTCGTGCTATTAGGCATGGGCGAGGATGCCGCAGCGAAGGTTTTGCAACACTTTAGCCGTGATGAAACCCAGCGTGTGACTCGTGCAATGGCGAAGTTAAATGGCATTAAGAGCGATTCTGCTCGTGGTGTTATTCAAACTTTCTTTGAAGATTTCCGTGAGCACAGCGGTATTCGAGGAGCCTCTAAGGAATACCTATCTAATACATTGCGCAAAGCGTTGGGTAACGATTTGGCAAAAGGGTTATTAAATACCTTATATGGCGATGAAATTCGCAACAATATGCAGCGCTTACAGTGGGTGGAAGCAGAAACTCTCGCTCGTTTCATTGTGAATGAGCACCCACAAATGCAAGCAATTTTTCTAGCGTATTTGCCAGCGGACAGCTCTTCAGCGGTATTGAAGCACTTGCCACAAGATTACCATGACGAAATATTGTTCCGTATTGCTCAATTGCAAGATATCGATCATCAAGTTGCCGTTGATTTGCATGAACTCGTTGAGCGTTGCATCGAAAAAGTATCCGCAAGTCAAAGCACGCCGTTATCAGGTGTTAAGCAAGCAGCAGATATCATTAACCGCTTTGAAGGTGACCGTGGTTCATTGATGGAAATGCTGAAGTTGCATGATGAAGATGTTGTTAATGCAATCGAAGAAAACATGTTCGACTTTATGGTTCTTGGCCGACAACGCGAAGAAACTATGGACATGTTGGTGCAGCAAATCCCGCTAGAGTTGTGGGCAGTTGCGCTAAAAGGTTCCGATATTACCTTACAACAAGCTATTAAGCGTTCAATGCCGCAACGTATGGTGAAAGCGCTAGAAGATGACATGGACGCACGCGGCGCTGTTGCGTTAAGTCGAGTTCAAAAAGCACGTCAAGACATCATGCAAATGGTACGTGAGCTGGATGAATCTGGTGAAGTTCAGCTGCTTCTCTATGAAGAGCCAACGGTGGAGTAAGGTCATGCTAGAGACAAAATCAAGTACTATGCGATTGCCTCCGAGCGGGTATCGTTTACACCGTTTTCCGCCTTTAGCGCAACCTAAGACTATCGAAGACGAATTCGGGCTAGATAACCAAGGCTGGCAAGAACCTCAAATAGATATCCAACAGCAACTTGAAGAAGGTTTTCAACAAGGTTTGCAACAAGGACATGAGGAAGGTTTACGCCAAGGTATCGAACAGGGCAAGCAACAAGGTCTGTTGGAAGGTCAAAAAGAAGGTTTCCAAAAAGGCTTTGTTTCCGGTGAGCAGTCTGGAAAGCAAGGCTTTTTGGAGGCGGCGAAGCCTGTCAATGAACTTTTTCACGCCCTTTCTCGTTGGCAAGATGAAAAAGAACAGCAACAACGCCATATGATTTGTGAACTGGTACAAAAGGTTGCTCAGCAAGTGATTCGTGCTGAGCTCACTTTAATGCCTCAGCAGATCCTAGCTTTGGTGGACGAGACATTGTCTGCCATGCCTGGTAAAGCGGAAACAGTAACTGTGCATTTAAATCCGCAAGATTTAGAGCGCATTACTCACATCAATGCTGATTTGCCGCAATCTTGGAAACTGGTCCCTAATACGGAGCTTCCTATTGGTGGCTGTCAGTTAGTGACTGATGACGCAGAAGCGGATGCGAGCTGCGACTCTCGTTTGGAAGCCTGTATGGACAATGTAAAGCAACACCTTTTGGATGAAGTCAGTATTCCACAGGTAGAGTCTGAGCATGAGTAATACCCTAAGCCATGAACTATTAAGTGAGCGTTTGAGCGAAGCCTTGGCTTCGCTCGATTCAATCCCTGTTGCTCGCGTAACAGGGCGATTGATAAAAGTAAACGGCTTAATGTTACAAGCCGTAGGGTGTCGGTTTAAGCTTGAGCAGCGTTGTCTCGTAGAAACCGCGGAAGGCGATATGATCGAAGCGCAAGTTGTGGGCTTTGAACACACTATTGCTTACCTCATGCCTATCCGCCGTTTAGGCGGTCTGTTTGCAGGTGCAAAAGTCATCCCTCTTGATGGTGACAGTACCGTGCAGCTAAGCTCTCAGTGGTTAGGACGCGTACTGAATGGTTTAGGTGAGCCGTTAGATGATGGGGCTCCGCTTAAGGGGGGAGATCGAGTTTCACTTGAACCAAAACCGATTAACCCACTGAAGCGACGCCCAGTTGATACACCACTCAACGTAGGCGTGCGAGCGATTAATGGACTATTGACGGTAGGCAAAGGCCAACGTATTGGTTTGATGGCTGGCAGTGGCGTCGGTAAAAGTGTGTTAATGGGGATGATCACCAAAAACACGGAGGCCGATGTAATTGTGGTCGGGCTTATTGGTGAGCGAGGCAGAGAAGTACGTGAGTTCATCGAGAGAAACTTAACCCCAGAAGCGCGCAAGAAAGCGATCATTATCGCGGCTCCTGCTGATGAATCCCCGCTAATGAGGTTAAGAGCGACACTACTTTGTCATCGCGTTTCAGAGTATTTCCGAGACCAAGGCAAAGACGTTCTACTTCTGATGGACTCTCTAACCCGATACGCCATGGCACAGCGCGAAATCGCTCTTTCGCTCGGTGAGCCTCCAGCTTCTCGTGGTTATCCGCCCTCAGTCTTCAGCGTATTACCTCAACTCCTAGAGCGAGCGGGTAACAGTGAAAATCAACATGGTAGCTTAACGGCAATTTATACCGTATTGGCAGAAGGGGACGACCAACAAGATCCTGTCGTGGATTCCGCGCGCGCCATCTTAGATGGGCATGTCGTTTTATCGCGTCAACTGGCTGAGCAAGGGCATTATCCCGCGATAGATATCAACGCGTCTATTAGCCGTTGTATGAATACTTGTACGCAGGACGCACACAGCACGATTGCGAATAACTTCCGTCAAATGTACTCCAACTACCTTCAGGTTAAAGAGTTACTGCCATTAGGGGGTTATCAACCAGGACAAGATCCTGAGTTAGATCAATCTGTTGCTATGTATCCAAATTTGCGTGCATATCTACAACAAGCTGCCAACGAGTCTGTAGATTACCCAACCAGTTTGACCGAGCTCGCGCAGCTTTTTCAAAGTGCTTAATCAAATGGGAGTGACAAGGCTGAAATGAAATCCAAGTTAAAAGCCGTAGGCAAGTTACAGCAAATGGAAGAAAAACAGCGTGACCGTGTGGGTCAACAACTTGATGCCATGCGTCAGCGTCACTCCCATCTTTCAATGCAATTGGAACAGTTGTCGGCGTTGAAAGGCCACGCTGGACAATCAACCCGAACCGGCCCGACGCTGACGAGCGCGGCTTTGATGAACTTTAATCGTGTTGACCAAATGCTACAAAGAATGCTTCGTCACCACGAGCAAGAGCAAGCCGTTATGCAAGCGGAATGTGCATCTGTACAGAAAACGCTAGAACACAAGCACGCACGCGTTCAAGGGTTAGAAAAAGTGCTTGAACGTTGGCGTACTAAGCAGAACTATGAAAAAGCGAAAAAAGAGCAAAAGATGATTGAAGACATCATTAACTCTCGCGTTAAGCGCAAGATATTATGATGTCTTGTTGACGCTACTAGGAGCGCGAATAATTTCTGCGGTGTCTTAGCCAACCAAACCAGCCTCCAAGCATGATCAACCCTGATCCGAGAGCACCGCCGCCACTGCTGCCGTTGTTACCAAAGCCAGATGTGTTGGTATCGACAGGCTCAAAGCCAGAGTCCCCTTCGCTATGATAATCTTCCGAACTTGCTAAGAGGGCGTTATAACTGGTTTTTACACCTGAGCTGGTTTGGGTCTCAATCCATGTTGCATAGTTCAAAATCTCGGTAAACACACTTGGAATCGCAGCGGATTCGCAAACTGAAGAACCGTAGCTCACAATGCCAATTTGCTGATACATGCCATTATTGTCTTGATAGGTGAGAGGACCGCCTGAGTCACCACGACAGATGCCAGTGTAGCTTCGTTCAGGAAATCCATTCGCACATAAACTTTCCTGAGCGTTAAACCCTGTTACCAACGAAGCGCATTGGGTGTCGGTAAGGGGTTTTACTTCTGCCCAGCGTAAATAGTTAGGGGAGCTTTCATCATTGGTTGAGGTCTGACCTAAACCGAATATCTGATAAACTGACTTGCTGCTGTAGTCTCCAAAGTCTTGCGGTAAAGTGATGGATTGGACGTTATCGGTGATAGGTCTAGTCAATTCAAGGACAGCGATGTCATTAATCCATAAATCGCTAGGCACATAATCAGGATGAATCGTGATAGAGCGAACATCTTTGAATTCTTCAACAAACACGTCATTCATCGTAGGGTTTTTGACTAGCACTCGTAGATCGTTGATTGTCCAGCCATCAGTAAAAACGCTTGGTTCTACGCAGTGGGCCGCAGTTAAAATGAAGCGGTCGTTTACAATGGTTCCCCCACAAATATTGGCAAACTGATTAGCGCCAGTTTTATGTAGAATAAGACGTGCAAAAAAAGGAAGTTGGTTTTGGGTAGCCTGCTGACCCCCAATAATTGCCGTGGAGATCCCTTGTTCTGAAAGGCGGTTATCATTTTCTACTTCAGCGGTCGTACTCAAAGATACTGCAAAACAGAGTGCGCTTAGCCATATTTGATACTGCTTCATAAACCATCCTTGGATGAAAAGTGCTCTTCTAACTTTATACTAGTTTTTCAGTGAATGTGCTTAACAAAAGTTTCTAATAGTTGAATGATTGTTGTAGCCAAGATCGCAACAGATGAAACGATTCAAGCTTTAGCTTGTGTGGCGGGCATACAAAGTAAAGCTGTTGATGAGGGTTAATGACGGGTTCACCCAGCTCGATTAGCTGACCATATTTGATGTCATCCTTCACAAACAAGCGATGAGTGACCAATAACCCCAAACGACGAGTTGTGGCCTGGACGGCTTGTATCGACATGTTAAAAGTGATTGGTTTTTTATTTTTAGGTCGCTGGATACCCGTCGCGTCCTGCCACACGTTCCAGTCATTTTTTCTTCGCTCGTTAGTAACTTCAATGATGGGATATTGCTTTAAGAGTTGAGTGATGTTTGAGTCCTTTGTCTTCGCTATCAATTCAGGACTGCACACCAAAACCAGTTCATCTTCACTGAGCTTTTCGCAGTAGTAATCCTGCCATTCTTCGGGATTTCCATGCACCAAGGCCGCGTCGATACCTTCTTGTTCTAAATTGAATCTGCCAGACAGGTTTGATAAACGAACGTCTAATTGAGGAGCAAACCCTTGTAAATCTGACATTCGAGGAATCCACCAGTGAAGAGCCAATGAATTCACCATATTGAGCGTAACACGCTGCAAGTTCTGATCTTGGATGAGTGCTTCCGTTGCATCGACAATTTGCTCTAAAGCGGGTGCCACCTTTCGGTAATACTTTTTACCGTCCGCATTGAGTTGAACTTGTCTGCCTATGCGATCAAACAAAGGCTTGTTGACTTGACTCTCCAGCGATTTAATCGCCTGACTTACGGCTGAGTGGCTCACACTTAATATATGTGCTGCTTCTGTCATGCTGCCAGACTCAGCTACTGCAACAAATGCGTAGATGGACTTTAAGGGGACTAGTTTCCGCATAATTTAAAAACCGTAGCTGGTGATAGATAAGTTAAACTGTAAGTTTTTCTTACATCAATGGTTAATATTACTCGCTATTTACTATAAGTGATGTCTTTTAAAATACTCCATATATTAAGGAGTATTGAATGAATGCTGTAAATAAATCTATCCTTTTCATGTTAATGTCTACGTTAAGCTTATCTGTTACTGGACTGTTAGCAAAGCAGTTGTCAGGCGAACTTTCCGTCACACTATTTAGCTTCTTACGTTTTTTGGTGCCTGCGCTTATCTTGCTTATCTTACTTCGTGTGAAAAACCTTACCTTTCCTAAAGCGGGCACGCTAAAGCCTATTTTATTGCGTGCTCTTTGTATCGGTTTGTCACAACTTTGCTTTATCGCGTCATTACAAACGTTAACGCTCGTTGAAGGGGTTGTGTTGTTTGCTACTGGCCCATTATTTATTCCCTTGGTCGAAAAGCTGTTCATGAGGGGGCGCATTCGTGTTTCAACATTGGCGGCTTTAGCAATGGCGTTCACTGGTGTGGTTATGTTGGCGGGCGGTGGAAGTGGGATTACATGGCGAGCGGATTTATTGCTCGGCTTGGCTGGTGGACTCTTCAATTCTGGTTCTCAGCTTACGTTATATAAAGTGAGTAAAACAAATATGTCGCCGCTAGAAATCAACTTTTGGGCGTTTGGTTTTGCTGCCGTATTTCTGTTGCCGCTAACTTTGTTTAACGACTTCGACGTGTTACTTAATATGAGTGTTATGGCGCCTGAGATTTCTTCAAATACGCTGTGTATCGGTATGATGTCTCTGATGATCATTAACACCCAAGTTTTTCGCTCCAAAGCATATAAACTGGCAAGCAGTGGCTCTCAACTTGCGCCACTCATTTTTACTAACTTATTGTTCACTGCGGTTTGGCAGAGCCTGTTTTTTGAAGACCGAATGAGTCGAAGTCAAATTATTGGGATGAGTTTAATAGTGCTCGCGATCATACTGAACACATGTTGGGTTCGCTTTACGGCGCATCGCAGTGGCGGTTTACAAGCGAGAACTTCCTAGTCTGTCGGAAAATGAAGGGGGCAGGTAGATAAATTGGTCGTGTGGTTTGATTTTTCCTGAGTATGGGCTAGCGTCAAGAAAGGTTCAGGGAGAGAAATCATGCTTACGCTAAATTATTACGTCGAAATTTCGGCGACACCGCAACGAGTGTGGGAAGTGCTAACCGATGTTGAGTTGTATAAACGTTGGGCACAAGCCTTTTCACCGCAGTCTCAATTTGAAGGAGCTTGGGAAGAAGGAGGTGGCATCACTTTTTTTGATCCAGATATGGGCGGGACAACGGCGATCATAGATACGGTGCTACCGCTTCAAAAACTTGAATTTCATCATGTTGCCATTTTTAATCCGGATAATCGTCAACAACTCGATGCTGACCTAGCATCTAGGTGGATCGGATCGCGAGAGATCTACCAGATCGATACCAACAACGATCGTTTACTACTCAATGTTACCATTCATACTCACAACGACTTTGTTTCTATGTTTAATCACGGATGGGAAAAAGCCTTACCCTTGATAAAAGCCATTAGTGAAGAGCAAGCTTAGGGTTCTTGCTTATCTTGGGCTGACGATGCGTTGCCTGAAGGTATACAATAGCACGCAAGATAGCTCACCTAAGAGAGTGGATGATGGAATTTAAAGTTGATACCCATACACATACGTACGCCAGTGGTCACGCGTACAGTACCTTGCTTGAAAATGCAAAGTTGGCAAAAGAGAACGGGCTGGATATGTTCTGCACGACCGATCACGCAGAATCAATGCCGGGTGCGCCTCATTACTGGTTTTTCTCTAACCAGAAAATTCTGCCTCGCTTTCTTGAAGGCGTTGCGATTATTCGTGGCGTTGAATCTAACATTATGAATACCGAAGGCGACATTGATATTCCACTGAGTGTGGACCGCAACTTAGATTGGGTGATCGCGAGTTTTCATGAACCCGTTTTTCGTCCTGCAAACAAGCAAACTCACACGGAAGCACTTGTTAATGTCATTCAGAGTGGCCGTATTGATGCGCTCGGTCATCTTGGTAATCCAAATTTCGACTTTGATTTTCAGACCGTTTTAGCGTGCGCGAAAGAGCACAATGTCGCGATTGAAATTAACAACACCACTCTGAAGGGCAATAGCCGAGTAGGCAGCGTAGACCGTTGCCACGAGATTGCACAAATCGGGAAAGATCTCGGTGTTTTCTTCACCACGGGCAGTGACGCGCACTTCTGTCACGATGTTGGTAATCTGGAGTTGGTTGGAGAGTTAATGGACAAAGTGGGTATTGATAGCAAGAAAGTGATTACTCACACCGCTCAGCAGTTTTTGTCTTTCTTAGCTTTGAGAGGCCGTAAACCAATTGCAGAATATGACAGCATTCTCAACGCATAAACTTGATTACATTTAAGGTATGCACCTGACGCCAGATTGCTTTACACTGCGACCCGGAAATACTCAAATAAGCTAGTTTTTCGCCTTTTATGGCGTAGGTTATTTGGGTAAATAAAGCCGACACAGAATTCGGCACTATAAATGGAGAAGTGAAAAATGTTACGTCCTTTAGTCCTAGGGTGTGCGATTGCGTTTGGCTCAACATACGCAATGGCAGAAGCGGTTGATTTAAAACAAAACATGAAACAGATGAAGATGGAATTCAAACAGGCGGCAGAAGCATCTGATGTCGAAACCATGAAATCTGCGATTGATAGCTTGCAAGCGATTGTTGAACAATCTAAGCGTGGTAATTACCCACCAGAGAAGTTTGATACTTACTTAGAAGGCTTTAACAAACTGACGGTAACGCTAGATAAGATTGAAGCGGATCTTGATGCGGGCAAGCTACAAGAAGCAAAAGCTCAACTGCGTGAAATCGATAGTCTTCGTGAAGAGTACCACGACAAGCGCAATCCAAGCATTTGGAGCAAGTTGTTCGGCTAATTATCTGCTGAGCGGAGCATTTGCTCGTGGCAGTGGGTTACGCGTTATTTCTAAGTAATGAATGAACACATTATCAGCCTGCCATTTCGGCGGGCTTTTTTGCGCCTGTCAATCGATGCATTCAAGAAAACCTGTGAGGTAGCAAGCACTTATTGATCCTGTTTTTGAGCTACCACTCAGAATTGGTTACGCTGTGTGAAATTTGTTAAGTCACCGTTATGCGTAGATTAATTCCTTTTTACCGCTCAATGTTATTTGCTAGTGCTCTCAGTTGGGTGCTAGTGACGCTGATGCCTGTTATCAATGCTCATGGTAACAGCATGGGCGTGTGGGCGACGCTATGTACGCTTAACGGTTTTGAATTGGTTCAAATAGAAGAGGGCGACAATTCGGTTAGCCACAAAGGTAAGCCTTGTCCGTTTAGCCACTTCTCGACTTTTCATCACGATACACTTCCAACGACACCGATACTTTCAAGACAGAGCTTGGTGACTTCTGACAGCTACGCTTATTTGGCTCTAAGTGTGCGATTTGAAACACCAGTTCCTAGAGCGCCGCCGGTTTCCCTTTTCTCATAACGAAAACAATTACACGATACCCAAGTAACCTCGAGATGCTTGGTTCAGCGAGAATGACTTGGTTTGTAGACGCGGCGGCGATTTAAAGGTCTAGTGGGTCTAAATCAAGATATCGACAACAAAGTATACAAGCCAAGACAACTCGCCCTTCGGGAGCGTGTCATTGCTCCGATTGCTGCTTCAAACAACTTGGAAAGAGTGGTCTATTACACAGCGTTGTTTTCTTTGCACTCGAATCAATGACAACGCTCTGAATCCAGCATCTTGAAGTCACTTGGGTATATAGTTAGCAACACTGCCACTTCGAGCAGTGGTACTCCCAAATCTAAGTCAAATAACGCCGCATACGAATGTGTATGTGCAGGATGCGTTTGGCTGAATTTGGGTGTTCAACAATGAAAAAAGGAAAATACACATGTTGAGAAACTCGGCAAAGCCTCAACTCAAGGAAGCCTCACGCGCAAAATCCATCTACTTTATGACGTGGCGATGGCACTTCTACGCAGGTTTGTTCGTCATTCCATTTATGCTGATGCTTTCCCTAACGGGGTTGGTGATGTTGTTTGATGATGAAATCGAACTGGCTCGATACGAAGCGACATTACAGGTTTCACCACAAGAGCAAATGGTTCCTGTCTCTGCACAATTAGAAACCGTAAAGCAGGCGTATCCCGATTTTAATGTCACCCAATTTGTACCTGCTAAAACGGCCGATATTGCCAACCGATTCTCGATTCAAAACCAAGAAGGCAGCTCTCTGATTGTTGCAGTAAATCCTTACACAGGAGACGTACAAGGCACCATTAATCGTGGTGATAGCATCTATGAACTGATGAACAGCATTCACGGCACCTTGCTCATCGGCGACCTAGGTGACCGCTTAATTGAAATCGCCGCAAGTTTGGGGATTTTGCTGTTGGTGTCTGGTTTGTACCTTTGGTTACCTAGAGACAACGCCAGCCGCGCCGGCTTTTTGAAAATTCGCCTTAACAATGGCCCTCGAATTTTGATGCGTGACCTGCATGCGAATTTAGGTGGTGTGCTGTCGATTGTACTGTTGTTCTTTTTGATTTCAGGTTTGTCGTGGGCAGGGATCTGGGGAGCGAAAATGGTGCAAGCTTGGAATACCTTCCCAACCTATTACACATGGGGTGAGAAACCGGAATCCACACTGACACATAAAGATCTTAACCACGGTGCTTCAGAAGACATGCCATGGAACTTAGAGCTCGCTGCTGTGCCAGAATCGAAAGATAAGCCCGCTCATGATCATGCCAACATGAAGGAAGAGATGGCATACGCAGGCAGCCATGATGCGCTCTCTGTTGATGATATCATCCTCAAGGCTGAAATGTTGGGCTTCACTGGTTATAAGTTGTTTTTGCCGCGCTCTGAGACGGGCGTTTACACCGTTGCAGCTAACTCTATGGGTGGCGATATCTCCGACCCAAGACAAGATCGCACCAGCCACTTTGACCAATATTCCGGTCGCTTGTTGGTGGACGTCACATGGCAAGATTACAGTTTGTTTGCCAAGTTCATGGCGGCAGGTGTGTCATTGCATCAAGGTGATGTGAGTATATTGAACAAAGTACTCAACGTAGTGTTCTGTTTGGCGTTCATCTTAATCTCAATCACAGGTTTGGTGATGTGGTGGATTCGTAGACCAAGTCGCAGTGCCGCATTGGGCGCGCCACCTAAGTTTCAGCAAGACGGCATTTGGAAACTTGGTTTAGTAACGTTGGTGATATTGTGTCTGGCGTTTCCGATGGGCGGTTTGGCGATTGTTACGGTTCTCGCACTGGATTGGCTGTTGTTCAACCGCGTTGAGAAGCTGAAAACAGCGTTGAATTAGTAACAGACAAAGAATGGAATAGTAAAAGAGCCAGCGACGTGCTGGCTCTTTTTATTTCTGGTAAATCTCCAGTGGCAAGCCATCTGGATCTTGGAAGAAGGTAAATGCTTTGCCTGTGAATTCGTCAATACGAATTGGCTCAACTTCAACGTCATTCGATTCTAGGTAGGCTTTCACCTGTTCAACATCATCAACCAAAAACGCGAGATGTCGTAGCCCTTGTGCTTCGGGAAAGCTCGGTCTCTCTGGTGCGCCCGGAAAGCTAAACAGTTCAACTTGGCGGCCGTCGGGTAAAGCGAGGTCAAGCTTGTATGAGTCTCTGGCTTCACGATAGTTTTCAGCAATGACTTTTAGCCCCAACACTTCAGTGTAAAAGCGTTTTGACCTTGGGTAATCGCTACAAATGATCGCGACGTGATGAATGGCATTAAACATGGTTAGCCTCTTCAAACATGGCTCGTATCCTCAAGCATGGTTAGTGTCCTCGGAGACTAAATGCTCCTTAACGAAGTCGATAAACACGCGCAGACGAGCAGGCATGTATTTGGTTTGTGCATACTGCATCGCGATAGCGCCGTGGTAGTTACTCTTTATCATCCAATCCGGCAGAACCTCCACCACTTCCCCTTGCTCTAACGCGTCTTTGATCACGAAGTCATGGAAGATCCCAATTCCCAAGCCAGACTTAACCCCGTTCAAGCGCATTTGAGAATGGTTGACGGCGTAGCGCCCACTCACGGCAATCGAATGAAAGGCTTCCTCTTTAAAGAATGACCAGATGTTGTCTTTGTCGTTCTCGGCAAGGTAAATGCAGTCGTGTTGCTCAAGCTCGGTTGGGTGCTCAGGCATACCGTGTTTGGTGAGGTAATCTGGAGAGGCACATAAAACGAGATTGGTCTTGCTGATCTCTTTGAGTACCAGATTCTCATCGGGTTTGTCGGTGAGCTTAAACGCGACATCAATGCCTTGGCGGAACAGATCGATCTCACCATCTGCTGCACGCAGCTTAAGCTGAATATTTGGATAACGTTCTAGGAATGGCAATACAAACGGTTGAAGCACCGAATTAAGAAATGCTTCAGGGGCTGCCACTGTGAGTGCGCCTGTTGGCTCGGCATGATCTTCCGCAGATAGCTCAACGGCTTGCTGCGCGGCATTCACCATTGCGATGCTTTGGTCGTAAACCTTTTGTCCTGCTTGAGTGATGATCAACTTACGAGTCGTGCGCTCAAACAATTTGACCGAAAGCGCTTGCTCTAATCGTGTGATCAACTTACTTAAAGCCGATGGCGTCACGCCGAGTTGTTTGGCTGCTGCGGTAAAACTGCCTTCGTTTACCACTAAGATAAACGAAGCAAGATCAGGAAGTAGGGCAATGAGTTTTGGATTAACCATAATTGTTCAGTTCTGCGCAGCGGAATAACGATATTGTCTGGTACGGTTTCACGAGGTTCAAGTGTCACTGTCTCGCTTTAACGATATTTTGCCAAAAATGCATTGAGTTCAGGCAAGCCAGATTCACCAGTATGGTATTGCTGCCAACAGTGATAAATGGCCGTTTCGTGGTCTGCAATCAACTCGATAGCTTCTCGCTCAGCGATTGAATACTGCTGTGAAGCTTTCACTTCTTCATGCCACTCTCGATACTTGACCTCATAAGGTTCTACCCATTTCAGAAGAGTCGCCACCAACTCTTGCCATGGTAAATCAATCCATTTGGTTGCATCTTCCAAGCCTTTATCCAGCATCTCTTGGTATCGACTTTCTATATCCATCCCATTTTTCAGCAGTACAGGTTTGAGCTTTTCTGCGGTGAGTTCTTCCACTTCAATCAAGGTTTGCCACAGCGTTTGTTGTTCACTTTGGGCGTAATGGCTCAAGTAGTGGTTGAAAAAAGCGATGCCGTAGATTTCGCCATAGTAGGCAGACAGAACGTTATGAATCATGGTGAGAATCGTGATTTAAACAGAGAATACCGCATTGTAGGAGGGGAAAGCGCGAAGTGTAAATATCTGAATATACTCAAGTGACTTCAAGATACATGGTTCAGAGCGTTGTCACTGATTCAAGTTCAAGGAAAACAACGAAGCGGAATAGCGAGCTCTTTCCAAGTTGTTTGACGAAGAAATTGCTTCAGTGGCACGCTCCCGAAGGGCGAGTTGCCTTGGTTCGCATGCTTCGTTAACAATTTTCGATTTAGAACCACTAGATTTTCAAATTGTTGCCTCGCCTTCAAACCAAGTCATCCTCGCTGAACCAAGCATCTCGAGGTTACTTGAGTATAAATAAAAAAGTGCTGCTGACAGAATTCGAACAGAACTTGTGAGAATTTTATGAGAATTCGATGAAGTTGCTGATAGATTTGCTCGTCATTCTTAGAGGCAAGAACGCAAAACGTTCGAAACGTAATGCTTAACCTACTCAAGTCACGAACAAAGAAGTAAAGCCGTATACATGGGCTTGGGTAGTTCAACCCTCATTAAAGGATGGAATCACAATGAAAAAACGTACCCAACTCGGACTCGTCATGACTTCAGTCGCTATGGCACTAGGCTCTGCATCAGTGAATGCGGCGGAATTGGAAATCACCGTGACAAACGCAACCAAAGGCATCTACTTTACGCCTCTTATTGTTGCTGCACATGGCTCTGATCTTCAAATGTTCAGAACGGGTCAAGCAGCAACGCCAGAACTAGAAGCAATGGCAGAAGGCGGTGATATCTCTGGTCTTGCTAGTGTGATTGGTAACGCTGGTGGTGCGGTGGTTGAGAACCCTGCTGGTGGTATTTTGAATCCGGGTGTGGCAACCACCTTCACCTTGGACAGTGGCGACCACGGTTATCTTTCTCTGAGCGCGATGTTGCTGCCAACCAATGATGGTTTTGTCGGTCTGGATAGCTGGAAGATCCCAACGGAAGCGGGTACATACCGAGCAACGCTAAGAAGTTACGATGCCGGTACAGAAGCGAACGATGAACTTGCGTCTAGCATGCCAAACCCACCTTTCATTACCTTTGGTACTGGCGGCACAGGCGTTGAAGCAACAGTAACTAACGACAAAGTTCACGTGCATCCGGGTAACCTTGGTGATAGCGATCCAACCGGCGGCATCAGTGACCTAGACAGCAGCAGCCATCGTTGGTTAAACCCAGTTGCAACCATCACAATCGTTGTGAAGTAAGGGGGATGTATGAAATACAGAATCTTACTATTAGCAGCTTCAGTCGGCTTGCTCGCCGGTTGTCCAAGCGATGATGATAATGACGTAGTGAAATCGTACCGCTACACCGTCAACGTGGCGAACTTGACTGCGAATCAACCTATGTCTCCGCTCGCGGTACTCACTCACAATGCTGACTACCAATTGTTTGAAATTGGACAAGCCGCATCTGTTGAACTTGAGCATCTTGCTGAAGGCGGTAGTAACGCCGAGCTGATTGAATTGATGAACAGCAATGACAGTGTTTACCAAGGTATTTCGGGTAATGGATTGGTGTTGCCGGGTGCATCGGACGAAGTCACCATTACGGTTGACCCTAGTCGTTACGGTTACTTGTCTGTGGCGTCTATGTTCGTGAATACCAATGATGCCTTTGTTGGCGAAACGGGGCTATCGCTCAAATCGCTCGCAGTGGGTGAAAGCTACGAAATGAGCATGAACGTTTGGGATTCCGGCACAGAGCTGAACGATGAACTTGCTGCAACCATTCCGGGCCCAGCAGGTGGCGGTGAGGGTTTCAATGCCGCTCGTAATGACAGTAATGACGTTGTTGCATTCCATGCGGGTGTTGTTAGCCAAGATGACGGATTAGCAAACTCAGCACTTTCTGCGAACCATCGTTTCTTGAACCCAGGTGCGAAAGTCACCATCACTCGAGTCGAGTAACACAGGCTCCGATGACGTCTCCTTTCCAAAGCGCTTGTAGCCGAGCGCTTTATCCCTCATGGCGTCATCGGAACCTTTTTTGAAAGAATTTCTAATTTGTTCCGGTCATGTGCAAAGTGAGGATACTCGAAGGCAAGGAAAGGACCATGGAACAACAGGCAATCAATTTAGTCGCGAACATCTTGTTGGTGGAAGATGACGATGATTTGGCAGAACTGGTTCAGATGCATCTTAAGTTTCAGGGACACCAAGTGTCGCGAGCCACAAATGTCGCCGATGCTAAAACGCAATACCAGCAACAACCCTTTGATTTATTGATCCTTGACCGAGGTTTGCCAGATGGTGATGGTCTAGACATCTGCCATTATTTGCGTCAGCAACAAGATTGGAGCCCAGTGCTTATGCTGACAGCCAGAGACGGTGAAATGGATAAGGTTGACGGTTTAGAAGCAGGCGTTGATGACTACATCACTAAGCCATTTAGCGTATTAGAATTTCAAGCACGAGTGCGAAACGTGCTGCGCAGAGTCAGCCAAACCGCTGAAGCAAAGGTGGCAGATGAAGTCCTCGATGATGCGATGGATTTTGGCCCGCTGAGAATCATTCCGGAGTTGCACCAAGTATCCTTAAACGACAAGGATGTCACGCTCACCGCGACAGAGTTTACTTTGCTGCAGTTTCTCGCGACTCGTCCGGGCAGAGTCTACAGTAAAGATGAATTGCTCGATCACGTTTGGAACACCAGTCATTCTGGTTATCACCACACGGTGTGTAGCACCATAAATCGTTTACGCAGCAAGTTGTCGTTGTCTGATTCTGATCATCACTTCATCCAAACCGTGTGGGGTGTTGGATATAAGTTTCAACCAAGACACTAATGCAAGAAAGTAAGTCAAAACATCAAGCCAAGACAGTAAGTCGGCAGTTGTTTTCACCATCATTTTTCAATCATCACGGGTGTTGCAAAAACACCGCTGTTTAAGGAGGCGATAGGATGAGCTTCAAATCTCGCTTAGTGGTATTTACTAGCTTGTGGTTCTGTCTCGCGGCGGTGGTGATTGCACTGACTTACAATTGGCAAAAAGAAACCATTGAGTTACGCACCAAGCAAAGCCTGCATAAAGAGCTAGCCAGCCACATGCGTGATGATAATCCGCTGATGATCGGAACGGATTACAACCCTAAAGCGCTCAAGTCGATTTTTCACACGCTCATGCTGATCGGCCCTGATTTTGAAATCTACTTCCTCGATAGCCAAGGCAATATCACCACTCATGCAGCACCGGAAGGGGCGGAGATCATGGGGAAGGTGGATCTCAATCCCATTAAGCAATTCTTAAATGACCAGCCTTTTCCTATTTTGGGTGAAGACCCACGTAATCGTGGTGAACACAAAGTCTTTTCTGTCGCCGCGATAGAGGAATTAGGCTCTACGGTCGGTTATCTCTACGTGGTGATTGGCAGTACCCGACATGACGCCATTGCCAATGCTCAAGTCGATACTCCTTATATCGCGCTGGCAGGATTGGTCTTAGTCTCCATTTTAGGCTTTGCTCTTGGGGCTTATGTGCTGGTGAAACGTAGCCTATTGAACCCGATTGAGCGTGTGACCAAGCAACTTCAACAGCAAGCCGAACATGATTTCCGCCTGCAACCTGATTTTACTCACCAAGTGCCGGAGCTCGTGCCGATTGCGCACTCTTATCAGATGATGGCGAAGCACATTCAGCAACAGTTTTTACAGTTGGAGTATCAATCGTCTCATCGTCGTCAAAGCTTGTTGCAGCTTAGTCATGATTTAAAAACGCCGTTATCGAGCGTGCTGGGCTATTTGGAAACGTGGCGTTTGCAACATCCGGAATCCGATCCTTTGATTGACGTTGCTTTCCGAAATTGTGAGAAGCTCTCAACTCAACTGCATTCTTTATTAGACGCCGCACGCAAAGAAGCTCCAATGCCAAATTACGAGTACCGCCCCGTAGATCTGGGCGCTTTGATGGCAGAATGTGCTGAAACGATGCAGAGCCAGTTTTCTCGTAAAGAAGTGGTATTGATAGTGGATATCGATAGCGAAATCCAAACCGTGGGTGACAAGGGGCTATTGGAGCGATTGGTATTGAACCTGCTTGAAAATGCATTGCGCCACAGCCCAATCGGTTCAGAAGTGCATTGCCAAGCGCATTTGAGTGAGGATAAGTCGCGTATCCATTTTACCTTCGTCAATCACATCGAGGAAGAAGCGGAGGGCGGTTCTTTGGGGATCGGGACGAAGATTGTTCAATCGATCTTAATGCTTCACCACAGCTATCTTGAGACCAATGCAACCTCCTCTCAGTATCAACAGAAGTTCACACTTCTCGCAATCTAAAGAGAAGTGTGAGACATAAAGTTAATGTTTATTCAATAACACCACATACGACGCGAGCGCCACCACCACCTAGCTTATTTGGGTGATCGGAGTGATTGTCACCACCTGCATGGATCATTAACGCTCGACCTTTTAAATCCGATAATTTTAGGCGAGGAGCGACAACGGGCTGATTGGCATTGCCGTCCATGTCCACATAGAGTGGAGGCAAGTCGCCTAAATGATTGTCATCGGTCCAAGGATAGCCATGCTTCCCTGTGTTGTTAGGATCATAATGGCCACCTGCTGCGCCGCCTAATACGGTTTTGTCATCCTTTTCTATGCTATCGCAAGATGGATTAGTGTGAACATGGAAACCGTGCACACCTGCTGACAAACCTGATAATTGAGGCGTAAAAACAACGCCATAATCACTTTGTGAAATCTCAATGGTACCAGCGCTCTCATTGGTGTTGAGAGCAGTCATTTCTACCGTTTTTGCTAGCGCGTTAGGGGCGGCGACAAGAGCGGATGCAACTGAAATGCATAGCAATCCTTTTAACATGGGACCTCCTTCTTTTAGGGTGTACGCTCAAGCACATATTAGTGAAAACCTGTTTTACTTATGTCTGTTGAGCGGTGAGTTTATGTCATAGAGTGATGTGTATCACTTTATAGTCTTAAACTGATATCTCGATCCGAAATCAGCTTTCTTTTATTTAGTCTTAACATGTTGAGATCGTTAAGATATAAAAAGAATAGACGCCAATCTTAAAATAGCCTGAATATTTTTAAATTAACGCAAAGTTAAATTTTTAATGACTTTATAACAAAGCTCATAATTGTTTTATAAAGAATTTGGTGGAATTGTCCGCAATAAAGAATAATCAAATTAACGAATATATTAATGTGAACATTGTTGTTTATAGATTTGTGGTCAAACTGTTGCTTATATCATCAAATAAGATAAAAAATTGGAACTAAAGTCACTTAATGGCAGAGGAAAAAATTAAACTCTGATTGTAATGGGTAATAATGTTTTAGTAACAGATAGTTACGCACTTAAAATTAATAATATGGCTAATTTCCGACAAGGATTGAAAAAGATGAAAGACAAGGAATCTATTCAGACTAATAGCAGCCGCCGTAATTTTCTGAAAGGCGCAACAGGAGCTGTTGTTGCTGGTGTGAGTGCTTCCGCTTTCTCAGGCGTAGCTCAAGCACGAGAACAGAAAATTGATTGGAGCAGCCGCGGGCTAGGTAGAAAACATGATAAGCGCTTCTGGCGTAAAGTGCGAAGACAGTTCGTTTTGGACAAACGAACCACTTACATGAACATTGGTACAACAGGTTCAATGCCAAAACATGTTCTTGAAGATTACGAGTATAACAACAAGCTGGTGGCTAAATATCCTTGGGACATGAAAGGCAAATTTGGCTCTTGGCCTTATGTTTCAGAGATGGTTAAAGACGTCGCACCAGGTTTTGGTGCTAACCCAGAAGAGATCATTCTCAGCCGCAACACTACTGATGGCTTATGCTCGATCATTAATGGCTTACACTTTGAACCAGGTGATGTGATTCTAACGACACACCATGAACATATTGCTGCAACATCACCTATGAACGTAGCGAAACATCGTTTTGGTGTGGATGTGGTAGAAATTCAACTACCAGTATTTACTGGTACCGAAAACGTTTCTGAGCAAGATTACATTCAAGCGTTCCGAGACGCGCTTGATGCGAATCAAAACGTTCGCCTAATTGTTTTCTCTCATATCACATACAAAACAGGAACCGCGCTACCAGCAAAAGCCATTTGTGCTTTAGCAAAAGAGTATGGTGTACCTACTCTTGTTGATGGCGCGCATACGGTCGGTATGTTTGACCTTGATTTCCACGATATGGATTGTGATTTCTATGCAGGATCTGGTCATAAGTGGCAGTGTGGTCCGGGCGCGACAGGTATTCTGTATGTTCGTGATAACGGTAACCGTTTGAATGAGTATTGGAGTGACCGAGAGAACCCGTTATGGTTGATCAACTCCTCACTTTCTCATGCTGATTACCTAGGTAAACAGCTGCAAATGCAATACATTGGTAACGATAACTATCCTGCGAAACAAGCACTAGTTGATAGTTGCAAAATGTGGGATGAGATTGGTCGAGACCGTATCGAAGAGCGAGTTGTAAGCCTTGGTAGTTTATGTAAAACCTTGCTTCAAGAGTACTTGCCACAAGCCAAAATGTATTCACCAAACGTGGAAGGCTTAACCAGTGGCTTAACGACGGTTAACCCGTTCTCCGATGTAACTAATGAAGAGATACTGACGGAATTCCGAGATCGTTTACGTGAAGAGTATGGTTACATCATCCGTACGACTAGCTTTAAGCTGCATAAGGATGATGACTTTGATACTTACGCGCTGCGTATCTCTACGCATTTGTTCCATGACGAACAAGATGTGGAAGGGCTCGTAGTGGCGATGACGAATTTGTATTACTCGTCGTTCTAACATCGTTGTTTATCACTCAAGCGCCCATTATTGGGCGCTTTGTGAAAGGTAAGGATATTATTATGTCAGTCATAACATTCAAAAGAACTTTAGCGACGGTGGCGCTCATGGTTACCTCTGTTGCGTCGTCTGCCGCTTGGTCAGACGATTTACAACAAATCCGTGAACGCGGTGTACTGCGTCACATTGGTGTCCCGTACGCTAACTTTGTCTCCTATATTGAACAAGGTGAAGTGGAAACTTTGACTGGCTTGGATGTAGAGATAATAAAAGGTTTTGCCAAGTCGTTAGGTGTTCAGTACCAGTATGTTCCAGCACAGTGGAGCGACGTGGTTGGTAAGTTGACAGGGCAAAATGTGCAATATCACAACAAGCAGGCTGTTGTCGGAGAAAGTGTTCCAATTGAAGGCGATTTGATCGCAAATGGCGTTACTATTCTTGATTGGCGTTCTGAGGTTGTCGATTTTTCACAAGATTATTTTCCTTCAGGTGTATGGTTGGTTTCCAGATCCGACTCTAGTCTGAGCCCGATTAAACCAAGTGGGTCGGTCGATGAAGATGTTAAAAACGTCAAGCAGCTGATCGATGGTCGCGAAGTGTTAGCTTTAGAACATTCTTGCTTGGATCCTAACCTTTATGACTTATATGACACAGGTGCAAAAGTTATATTACCTGATGGGGCGCGTCTCCTTAATGAGATGGTTCCAGCGATAATGAAAAATGATGCGGAAAGCACATTATTAGATGTTGCGGATACGCTAATTGCCCTCGAAAAATGGCCGGGTGAAATAAAAGTCATTGGCCCTATATCTGAGAATCAAAAAATGGCTGTTGCATTCCGTAAAAATTCCCCTGAATTACGCAAAGCATTTGATCGTTATTTAGACTCGATAAAACAAGACGGTTCATACGAAAAACTAGTAAAAAAATACTATCCATCTATTTACTACTTTTATAACGATTACTTTATAGAAGATAAAAAGAAACTCCGATGAATAAGGCCGTTAAAAAATTTTCCAGTAAAAGATTTATTACAATAAGCGCAATATTAGTTTCAATTTACTTAGCTATGCTTATTACTGTGACTAGCGTAGGTCAAAATAAGTTAAAAGAATCTCAATACAGAGAACTAGATTTAAAAGTAAAAAGTTATGCAAGCACACTCGATAATTTATTTACCATAGCGAGTGAAGATGTTGATAATCTAGCTACAGATAAAACAATACAAACATTCTTTGGTAATTTAGCTTCTGGCATGTCAATGGAGTATGGATTAGGAGCCAGTCTAATTAATTTAAAGCGTCGCTTCGATGAGAAGATAGACAGTAAGCTAATTAATAGCAGCCAAATCTATAAGAAGCTCACGCTGGTAGGCAGTGATGGAGTCACCATTGTCACCACTGGATCTGAAAACCTTGCCGAGCACAAAATGGACATACAAACCTTAATGACTCAACACGGGCATCCCGAAGAGGTTTGTGCGACGCGATACAATGATGACGTTCGCATTCAAGTCATTAAGCAAGTTAAGTTCTCCGGAAAGCCTGTTGCTTTTTTAATTGCCGATCTTAATAAGAATATTGTTATTGACCAACTTACTAACCAAGAACACGAAGATAGTTATAGCCGAATGGTGCTAAAAATAAAAGACGTGGAAATGGTTGTATGGGATACCATAAATAAAACACCTTCTCACAATAAGGATGAGAACTATTTCGTTTCTGAGGCTGTAGACGGAAAAATTTACTTTGAAGTGCCTGTGGATAAACATCACTTTAAATTGATGGCGTGGTTCGAGCCTTTGAGTGAACGAGATATATTTACATCACGGCTCTTTATTATTGGTTTGAGTATTCTGGCCGTTATGATCGTCATTGCTTTATGTTATGCATTCATCACGAACAATAATAGGATTGAATTGAAAATTAAGCTTGAGGAAGAAAAAAAGCGTAAAGATATTCTTTCTCAACAGAATAAAAAATTAACGAACGAAATTGAACGTCGAAAAGCGTCTGAAAAAGAACTCGCCTTCCAAGCTAAATATGACACATTAACTAATTTGCCTAATCGTAGTTATGGTTCCGAGCGATTGGCTTTGGAGTTAATTAGGGCATCGCGTAGTGGGTCTAAAGTTTTGGTGATGTTCATCGACTTAGACCACTTCAAGCAGATTAACGATTCAATGGGACACTTTGTTGGGGATGAAATCCTTAAACTCAGTGCTCAGCGACTGTATCAAGTCGCGAGAAAAACAGACTTATTGGCGAGAATTGGTGGGGATGAGTTTTTACTCGTCATCCCTGATTTGCCTGATAATGATACTGCAAAGCGAGTTGCTTCAAGTGTACTTTCGGCGTTTAACGATCCGTTTGTTTGGAACAACCATGAATTCTTCTTGAGTAGTAGCGTCGGAATGTCTGTGTTCCCGGATGACGGAGACAACGCTGAGCAGCTTCTTGCATGTGCAGATATGGCAATGTATCGGGCGAAACAAGATGGGCGTGATGGCTTTTGTTTTTATAACCATAATATGAACCAAGATTTGCAACGCTATTTGGATCTGGAAAATCGTCTGAGAAGTGCGATCTCCAATCAGTTGTTAGAGCTGTATTATCAGCCAATTATTGAGCTGAGTAGTGGTAAAATCGTAGGGGCAGAAGCGCTAATGCGTTGGAATGATGACAAGTACGGATTCGTAAACCCTGAAGAGTTTATCTCTATTGCAGAGAAAAATGGTTTAATTCATCAAATTGGTGAGTTTGCTATTCAACAAGCGTGTCGACAAGCGGCACAATGGCAGAGTCTGACTCCGTTGTTTGTTTCTGTAAACTTTTCTAGTGTTCAATTTAGGTACTGCGAGCGCTTACTTACGTTTATTAAACACAGCGTTGAGGAGTCTGGTCTTCCGTCAGATAAGTTCGATATTGAAGTGACAGAAAGTCTCCTCTTCAATCACGATTCTGAGCTATTAGACATGCTTAATAACTTACGAGCGTTAGGCACCAAACTTACTATTGATGATTTTGGTACTGGTTATTCTGCGCTGAGTTACTTGCAGAAGTTTCCGTTCGACCGCTTAAAGATTGATCGTAGCTTTATGCAAAATATGTTCGAGAACGACTCAGACCGCGAGCTTGTGAACGTAATCATAGCAATGGCGAAAGCGCTGGATCTTAAGATCGTCGCAGAAGGCATCGAAGAACAGCGTCATGTGGATTACCTGAAAAACCTAAACTGTGAGTTCGGACAAGGTTTCCACTATAGCCGACCATTACCTGCTAAGGACTTTGAAGCACTTTTGGCTAAGCCTACCTGGCTATAATTCCTTTTATAACAAACTCATAGAAAAGCATTAATCGAATTTGTGCCTAGGATTCATTAATGCTTTTCCACCTTAAGGTATAATCCTTCCTCCTTCCTTGAATTACACTACAATTAATTGATGAGTGATAGCCCGTGACGCCCGTCACATAAAGGCTAAGCCTAATTCTAAACGAGTAAATACTCGCCAAAATAACTAGGAAGGAATTTCAAATGTCTTCTGCATTCTACCAACAGATTCAGCAGCAAATCGAAGAAGTAAAGGCGGAAGGCCTTTACAAATCAGAGCGTGTCATCACGTCTCAACAGCAAGCGGCTGTTAAAATCTCTACTGGTGAAGAAGTACTAAACTTCTGTGCGAACAACTACCTTGGTCTTGCTAACCACCCGGCACTTATCGAAGCGGGTAAAGCAGGCATGGACGAGCACGGCTTTGGTATGGCTTCAGTACGTTTTATCTGTGGTACGCAAGACATCCACAAAGAGCTTGAGCAGAAGCTTTCTAAGTTCCTAGGTAAAGAAGATACGATTCTTTACACATCATGTTTCGACGCAAACGCGGGCCTATTTGAAACTATTCTAGGCAAAGAAGACGCAATCATCTCTGACGCTTTAAACCACGCGTCAATCATCGACGGTGTTCGTCTATGTAAAGCAATGCGTTTCCGCTACTCAAACAACAACATGGAAGAGCTAGAGCAACAACTGATCGCTGCGAAAGAAGCAGGTGCTCGCCACATTCTTATCGTAACGGACGGTGTGTTCTCAATGGACGGCGTAGTAGCAAACCTTCCGGCTATCTGTGACCTAGCAGAGAAGTACGGCGCGTTGACTATGGTTGATGACTCTCACGCTGTTGGCTTCATGGGCAAAACAGGTGCAGGTACGCACGAGCACCACAACGTGGTTGACCGTATCGACATCATCACTGGTACGCTAGGCAAAGCAATGGGCGGCGCTTCAGGCGGTTACACATCTGGTAAAGCGGAAGTGATTGACTGGCTACGTCAGCGTTCTCGTCCATACCTATTCTCTAACTCTGTTGCACCAGCAATCGTAAGCGCTTCTCTCCGCGTTCTAGATCTACTAGAAGAGAGTGGTGACCTACGTGATCGTCTATGGGAAAACGCAGCACACTTCCGTACTCGTATGGAAGACGCGGGTTTCACAATGGGTGGTGCTGACCACGCAATCATCCCAATCATGCTTGGCGACGCAAAAGTAGCAGCAGAATTTGCAGAGCGTGCGCTGGAGAAAGGCATCTACGTAATCGGCTTCTCATTCCCTGTAGTACCAAAAGGTCAAGCACGTATCCGTACTCAAATGTCTGCGGCGCACTCTCGCGAGCAACTAGACCGTGCAATCGACGCGTTCATCCAAGTTGGTAAGGACATGGGTCTTATTTAAGATTCTAGGCCTTAGACAATAGGGCCTTTAATTAAGGTTACATTATGAAAATTAAAGCATTATCAAAGCTAAAGCCTGAAGAAGGCATCTGGATGACTGAGGTTGATAAACCAGAAGTTGGCCATAACGACATTCTGATCAAAATTAAAAAAACCGCTATCTGTGGTACAGACGTACACATCTACAACTGGGACGAATGGTCACAAAAAACCATTCCAGTGCCTATGGTTGTTGGGCACGAATACGTGGGGGAAGTGGTTGCGATTGGTCAGGAAGTTCGTGGCTTTGAAATCGGTGACCGCGTATCTGGCGAAGGTCACATCACGTGTGGTCACTGTCGTAACTGTCGTGGCGGCCGTACTCACCTATGTCGCAACACGATTGGTGTGGGCGTTAACCGTGAAGGTGCATTCGCAGAATACCTAGTGATCCCAGCGTTCAACGCGTTCAAGATCCCTGAAGGTATCTCTGACGATCTAGCGTCTATCTTTGACCCGTTTGGTAACGCAGTACACACAGCACTTTCTTTCGACCTAGTAGGCGAAGACGTGCTTATCACAGGTGCTGGCCCAATCGGTATCATGGCAGCGGCAGTAGCAAAGCACGTTGGTGCTCGTCACGTAGTGATCACGGATGTGAACGAATACCGTCTAGAACTTGCTCGTAAGATGGGTGTAACACGCGCAGTAAACGTGGCTGAAGAGAAGCTAGAAGACGTAATGTCTGAGCTAGGCATGACAGAAGGCTTCGACGTAGGTCTAGAAATGTCTGGTAACCCAGCAGCATTCAACTCAATGCTAACCACAATGAACCACGGTGGTCGTATTGCACTACTCGGTATTCCACCATCAGACATGGGTATCGACTGGAACCAAGTTATCTTCAAGGGCTTGGTGATCAAAGGTATCTACGGTCGCGAAATGTTCGAAACTTGGTACAAGATGGCTTCACTGATCCAATCTGGTCTGGATCTATCGCCAATCATCACGCACCACTACAAGATTGACGATTTCCAAGAAGGCTTCGACGTAATGCGCAGCGGCATGTCAGGTAAGGTTATTCTTGATTGGGAATAACTTATTCAAGTAAGAAATGCGCTCCTTTTTGGGGCGCATTTTTGTTTCATGAAGATTTTTGTTTCGGGAAGAAATGGTCGCCAATCTTTTCTAAACTTCTCGTATCGTTCTGCTACTTTTTTTAGATTTTTTCCACTCAACTTCACCCTACCTTCTAACTCATTGTCGATTCTGTATTTGGAATAAGATAATAACCATTTGTTTTTAGTGGTTATTTTTTAGCATTACATGCTTAAAAATCGTCATTTTTAAGTTTAATGTTTTTATTTTCCGTTCGTCTTTATCCTTATCCTGCTTCTTTTTATTGTTTTACATTTTATATGCATTTGGTTTGTCATAATTGAGCTATAACTAATAAAAAGGTTACCGATATACAGTGGAATGTAAAAATGGAGCTTTATATGAAAAGATTTTATCTGATGATGCCTCTGCTCTTAACCTCATTTAGTTGGCAAGCGAATGGAGCGTCAGTGAGCGGTACGATTGATGTTTCAATTAACCTTGTACAAGGTTGTGTGATTAATGGAAATAATGCGGTAGATGCAGCTTCTGGCGTTGGCTTTGGCTCACTTGCCTTTGGAGACGTGCCTGCAATCTTCAGTGAACAAGATGGTGTGGTAAATGGTGGTAGTGCGACGGGTATTGAAGTGCTTTGTAGTAACGGTGTGACACCGACGTTTACATTGGGCACCGGATTGTATGATGCAAGTGCGACCGTTGGTACCTACGCGATGTCAAATGGCGCGCAATTTATTGATTATACGTTGTTTACCGACTCAGACCGAAGCACACAAATTATACAAGGTGGGACGGTAGCTCTGTCTGAATTTACTAGTGCAACATCGCAAACTATTGAGCTTTTTGCGAAAGCTTACGGTACGAGCAGCATTGCCGGCACATACTCCGATACCATCAGTGTGACGCTAAGCTGGTAAAACGTGACGCTGGTTGTTAGGGGCTTTTCACTTGTCGCGATGAGTTTGTGCTCTTTAACTGTGCTGGCTGATGCGACACAAACTTTTCAGGTGTCTGCCACCGTAGATACAGGTTGTTTGATTAACGGCGCAGTACAAGAAGAAAGCGCAACCCAAGCCGGGCAAATAGGCACGTTAGATTTTGGTGAGCATTCTTCAGTTTACGCGACGGAAGTACAAGGCAGCATCACTTACAGTTCATCACTCACATTAAGCTGTACTCCGGGTATTACGATGAATGTTTCCGTAAATGGCGGGATGAATGCATCGGATGGTGTACGTAAGCTAAAGCACAGTGAAGAAGCGACAACGGTAGATTACTTTTTGTTCCAGGATCTAAATTACACGCAGGTGCTTGATATTGACACGCAATATTCCGTCGATACTGACCAAGACCCAGATAATATTCAGTTTCCTATCTGGGCAAAGGCGACAATAAATGGGAATGAAATGGCTGGAATTTATATGGATACGCTTACGCTGACATTAGAGTGGTAAGTGAACTTTGGAGGGGTGAAATGGAATTCATACTCAAAAAACTATTATTAATAGCCTTCCTTTTTGTTTTTTTCTCAAATGCCAACGCTAACTCATTATTAATTTGGCCAATTTACCCCAAAATATCAGAGGAGAGTAATGCAACATCACTTTGGATGGTAAATAAAGGCAGTGTTGATTCTTATTTACAGGTGAGAATTTTTAAGTGGGAACAAAACGAAGGAGAAGATAGTTATTCAAGTCAAAGCCAGTTAATTGCAACCCCTCCGTTTGTCAAAATTGAACCAGGTGAAAAGCAGTTAATCCGCATCATCAACCAAGATGAGGCCTCTGCAGGTAAGGAGTATGCATACCGAGTGATCATAGATGAATTACCGCCAACTCAAAACCCTCAAACAGAATTGACGGAAAATGAACTCGCTGTAAAAGTCCGAATGCGTTACTCGATACCTTTGTTTATTTACGGGAAAGGGCTGACTGATACTCAAAAACCAAACCGTGACAGTGAATTATGGGGTGATTTACAGGCACAGTTTATTAAGAAAAATAATCAGCGTTTTGTTCACATTAAAAATTCAGGAAAACACCATGTTCGCTTAGTGAATTTACAATTGAACCTACCAAATAAAGATCCTGTCGTTATTTCCGATGGACTAGCTGGCTATATTCTTCCTGAACAGTATAAGGTTTGGTCTATTCCCCATAGTAATGTCAGACCCTTGAGTTTGAGCGCGAATATTGGAGGTAAACGTTACCAAATACCATTGAAGCAATAATGAATAGATTTAATACAATGAATGCTTTCTTTTGGTTGGTATTACTTAGCGTAACGTGGAGCAGTATTGGTCTTTGTGCAAATTCAGCAAACCACTTCTCTGAGCTACCGAGTCCTGAAAATTTCTCATTAGAAAAGTTTGAGAATATTAGCCTCAATCTGGAGTTGGTGATCAATCAAAGAGCAACCGGGCTTGTTGCGAAAGTTGAGCGAGTTGGCGATCAGTTCTTTTTGCTCCGGGAGGACCTCATTTCAGTTGGGGTTACCGCCAAGTCGTTGCCTGGAACCGAAGAGAGACTTGAGGTTACGTCTATCCCAGGTGTTAACGTGCGTTACTTGCAATCGTCATTGCAACTCGCAATTGACGTACCGCCTAATTGGTTACCGATGCAGAATTTATCAGCGCAGGATATGGGGCGATTTTCCCCGGCTCAGTTTGGGCGTGGTGGCCTGCTTAACTACAACGTATTTGGTGTGTACGAGAACGAAAGCCGACAAAAGGAGGTTTCTATCAATCATGAAGTCAGAGCCTTTTCTGAGTTTGGCGTTTTTTCTACTACCGGGATATTTAAATCTAACTTTCATCGCGATGTTCAGTCCCAGCAAAGCAGCCAGTACACTCGTTTTGATACGAGTTACGAGTACGTCAATCAAGAGAAGCGAATTCGTATAGAGGTAGGGGACTATATTGTTCGCCCTTTATCTTGGAGCCAACCAGTAAGACTGGCGGGTATTCAGTTGTCGCATGATTTCTCTATGCGTCCGGATGTCGTGACGACGCCGTTACCTGCATTTTACGGTGAGGTCACAGCGCCCACTACGTTAGATTTGTTTATCAATGGCTTTAAAACTGACTCAATGAATGTTGGGCCCGGTCCTTTCATTATTAACGATATTCCAATGCTCTCTGGTGCTGGGGAAGCAACGGTAATTGCAACGGATGCTCAAGGTAAGCAAACGGTCATGACCAGCCCATTTTTTCTCTCTTCCGATCTACTCAAGACCGGATTTACATCTTACAGTGCGAGTATTGGTGCGATCAGAGAAAATTTCGGTAATGCATCTAACGACTATGGAGACGGTGGCGTGGTTACCGCTCTGCGTCATGGCATGACTGATTGGTTAACATTAGAAGCTCAAGCCGAAGCAAAAGATGACCTGATCGTTGCGGGGCTGGGCTTTGTCACCAATGCTGTCAATTTAGGTACGGTGGATGCCTCGTTTCGTGTGAGTAATTTTCAGGATCAATCTACCTCATATGCGCTAGGTTATAGTTATCAGTCTCGGCGGTTTAGCTTCGCTGCTCGAACTCAAGTAGAACAAGCCGACTTTTATACCTTATCTCATTTACCAAATTACGAAATGCTCGATGACGGCAAGGACGCTTCACTCGCGTCGCGCCATCTATCACAAATCAATATGGGAGTCCGTTTGGGAGATTGGGGCTCACTTTCTGGTGGGTACTTTGATATTCAACAATCCGACTCAGATTCACGTACCCTAAATCTTACTTATAGCTACGCTCTGCCTTTTAATATCAATATGTCCCTGTCTTACAACCATAGTATTGGTGGTCAGAGTGTTACGTTGGCGCAATTCTCTCTACCTTTCAGTTCTTTGGGGGGAAGTTCGGGGCTAACGCTGAAAAGAGAGGATGATGGCGATGTGCGAGGGCGAGTGGGTTACAGCCGCCTTGCGCCAATACGAGGTGGATGGGGCGTCAATTTAGCGCATGATATTAACGAACACCCAGAAAACCGTAAACAGGCTGATTTGACCTACCGTGCGTCATGGGCGCAGTTCAGAGCGGGGTTAAATGGCACCAGTGGCGACTATGATTATTTTGCGGAAATGGCAGGTTCGGTCTCTACGTTGGATGGAGAAATATTCCCAGCGAATGAAGTGTATGACAGCTTCGCTGTGGTGAGCACCAGTGGTTTTGAAGGTATTCCGGTTAAATATGAAAATCAAATTGTCGGAGTGACAGATGATGAAGGTTACTTACTTGTTCCTTGGGCTACGGCGTATTACACCGCCAAATATGAAATCGATCCACTTAATTTACCTGCCAATGCTGCGTTTTCTGCAACAGAGCAGTTTGCTTCGATACATTCGGGCTACGGCTACCTGTTAGAGTTCCCAATAGAGCTACAAATTGCACTGAGCATGACGGTGGTAGACGAAAATCATTTGTTCCTTCCGATTGGTACATATGGCCGCTCAGAAACGGGCTTAACAAGCCAAATTGGTTGGGATGGTTTTACGTACTTTGAAGGCGTTGACCCAGGCCGCTATATTCAGTTTTATCCTCAAGGACAGTCGCCATGTAAAGTGTTTATTGAGGGGTTGTATCAGCGTGACAGTCAAAAAATACAAACATTGCCTGAGCAGGTTTGTATCAAAGCCGAAGAAGAGACCGCACTATGATTTTGCGCAGCTGGTTTGCTAGCCTACTTCTCTTTTTCTCGTGCTCGACAATGGCTTGTCAGCTCACGGCGGCAGCACCTTTAATCTTGTTTGGCAATGTTTCTTCGTTTACTGTTTCAAGCTCTCAGCAGCAAAGCTCAGCTCAGCCTCATGCGGGGATTACGTGTGACTTTTCTACACTTGTGTCTTTGTTAAGTGGCGACTACGTATCAGCAACGTTTAACAGTATAAATAATGGTTTGCTATTAAATGAGGATGATCCGAGTTCGGAGCTCAGCTATCAGATTTTTGGCGATCCAGGGCTTTCACAAGAGTATGTATTCGGCCAAACTTACAATTTTTTTGAAATCGGGTTACTCGATTTACTCGGGTTGTTTGGCACTCAAGCCGAGTTTCCGCTCTATGCTCGGACGGGAGTGGGTAGTAATCTTTCCGCTGGGACTTATAAAGACCAAATCACCGTATCCTGGATTTGGGATTACTGTAAGGGTATCGGGGTTCTAGGGGTATGCATTGGCCGCGCCAATGGCAGCGCTCAAAGCGTGATTACGGTTGAGTTGCAAGTGACCCCTGATTGTATGATCACAGCGCCAGATATTGATTTTGGTTCGTCCCCATTAGTGGCCGGTTTTGAACCAGTCAGTCAGGTTATATCGTTAACTTGTACCAAGAATAGTTCCTTCTCCATTGGCTTGAATGACGGCCTAAATGCGTCCGGCGGTCAGCGGCGAATGATTTCTAGTGGTCACTATTTGGAGTATGAAATCTATAAGTCATCAACGATGGAGCGCTGGGGAGGCACCAGTTCTGAACGTCGTGAACACGGTGACGTCGATACTGGCGGCTCCATTCCGGATGGTATCACTCCACAGAATTATAATTATCGCGCGCAGATACTAACCAGCCAAACGACCCCTCCTGCAGGTACTTACACCGATTCAATAATCGTTGACGTTCAATTTTGAGCATCATGTCAATTACATCATTAGAGGCTTCTATTCCAAAAATCTTTTGTAATCATAGTTTTCACTCTGTCACTGCTTAATTTTGTGAGATTAGTATGGCTTTATTCTCACGGAATTTAACTTTCAGAAATAAGGAAAATGATGAAGAAGTCACTAACAACACTAGGTTTGGCACTGGTATTTACAGGAACAGCTTATGCAGCAAGCTGGGGCTACGAGGGAAACCATGGGCCAGCTCATTGGGGTGAGTTTGCATCTGAGTGCGCAAAAGGTCAAAACCAGAGCCCAATCAACATTGAATCGGCGACCGAAGCGAAGCTAGAAAAATTGAATTTCGACTACGAAGGTAAGGCAATCACACTGCTGAACAACGGTCACACTTTACAGACTGGTTTAGAAGGTAAAAACACACTCACCATTGATGGTAAAGAGTTTACGTTGAAACAGTTCCACTTCCATACGCCATCTGAAAACCATGTGGATGGTAAAGAATACCCTCTAGAAGCACACTTTGTGCATGCCGACAAAGTAGGTCATCTAGCTGTTGTCGCGGTGTTCTTTAAACTGGGTGACGCGAACCCAGATCTAGCTAAGATGCTAGCTAACATTCCAACTAAAGATCAAGATGTTACCATCAAGGTTCCATTTGATGCTGATGCCCTTATCCCAAGTGATAAAGACTACTACCGCTTTAACGGCTCACTAACGACACCGCCATGCTCTGAAGGTGTACGTTGGTTCGTGATGAAAGAAGCACAAACTATTTCTCCTGAGCAGATAAAATCTTTTTCGGAAGTAATGGGGAAAAACAATCGCCCAATCCAACCGCTGAATGCACGTATAGTGTTAACGCAACAATAACCACTTCATGCGAAGAAAAATAAAAAGCCCGCTTAAACACAGCGGGCTTGATTATTTGGGTATTGGTGAGAACTAGAAGCCGTGATCTTCTTGCTCTTCCGCTTTTACCATTTGTATAGGATCAAGCTTAAGCGTCTGAGTAGGGAACGCGATATCTGCATCGTGTTCTTTAATGATGTTGATTACCTTAAGCAGTATGTCCTGCTTAACCTCATGGTATCTCACCCAATTCACGGTTTTAGTAAAGGTATAGATAAAGAAGTGCAATGATGATGGACCGAATGTATCGAAGTTGACGATAAGTGTTTGGCGTGCATCAATGTCTTTGTGATTTTTCAGCATTTCTTTTACCGCGGTGATAATTTGCGGCATTTTTTCAGCATCGTCGTAACGAAGTCCAATTTTTTCGTAGATACGTCGGTTCAGCATGCGAGATGGGTTTTCTACGACAATGCTGCTAAACACTGAGTTTGGCACATACAGTGGACGCTTATCGAAAGTTCGGATAATGGTCATACGCCAGCCAATGCGTTCTACCGTCCCCTCTATTTGTCGGTCTGGAGAACGGATCCAATCGCCAACTTTAAATGGACGATCGAAGTAGATCATAAGACCTCCAAAAAAGTTAGACAGCAAATCCTTCGCCGCTAAACCGACGATCAAACCACCAACACCACCGAAGGTAAGTAGGCCCGATAGTGACAGACCAAATGCCTGCATTACGGTTAGAATTCCGACGGTAATAAAGAACAGGCGCGCGACCTTAGCTATCGCTTGTACTGTTGTTTCATCTCGGTTCTTTTGTTCGAGAACATGCTCTTCAACATTGGTAATGAGCCGCATAACGGTCCATACGAAGATGCTGATGATTAAAATCAGTTTCAGCGTACTTAACCAGTTTATTTTATCGTTGAGCTCGCTCTCTAATATGATGCCGATAGAGACGGTTGCTGGCCAACACCAAATGAGTGTACTGACTGGCGCTTTTAGCGCATCAAGCAACATGTCATCCCAGTGGAAGGGCGTTTTCTCTACGAGCGCAGCGAGGCGAGAGCGGATCAGTCGCCAAGCTATCCAAGCTATAAAGCTAGCGAGCGTAATGAAAAGGACGCTCCCACTCCAATTTTGATGAGACGTTTCAATGTAGCTTTGTAATTCGGTAAACCACTGTGGCATATGTAACTTATTTCTAGTGAACCATGGAAGGAAAGGTAGCAGATATTACTCCTTCACCCCAGTGATTTCCTTTAAATCATTTACTTATGTCTAAACCGTCCGAGATGGACTTTTCCTTCCGATGACAAGAGAGTCACCTCAATGTTCTGTTGAGCGACCGCCTCATGCATGTTCAGAGGTACGCTACCAATGATTGAGGGTTGATATTTGGACGATCAATTATAACTTCTCTGACTTATCGCTAACATTTATCTTAAGTAAGTGTGAGAGTGTATTGGCTCTTGAATTAGCGGAGGCAGATATGGAATTTACAGAGCTGGATCGAAACGCGCTCTACGACATCTGGATGTCACAAAAAGCCAAAATGCACATCACTCAAATGGAAATGGCGAAGCGCCTTGGTTTGAGTCTACACGAGTTTTCTGGCTTGTTACGTGGTAATTCTCCACTGACGCTAGGTTTTGTAAAACAGCTATGCGAGCAGCTACATGTACGTCCTGGTCAGGTGATTCCGTCTTTGACGGAGCGTGACCTATCTGCATCTGGTACCGTTTATTTACAAAATCGTGTGACGGTGGATGGCGATATCAGTAACGTGTTTATCGACGGAAACCAAGTCGTGATCGAGTACGTCCACCAAGTTAGCTAGCTTGCTCGTCAAATTATCGGGTTGAAGAGCAATAAAAAACGAGCCACTGTTGGCTCGTTTTTTCGTTTCTGTTTTGCTCGCTTGCAAAGATTATGGGATTTTCACTAGCGAATCGCGTGAAAGATCCGCGATAGACTTAGCGCCAGTCAGCGTCATTGCTACACGCATTTCTTTATCGTACAGATCCAGTAGGTTTTCAACGCCTGCTCCGCCTTGTGCTGCCAATGCGTACACAAATGAACGGCCAAGAAGCGTACAGTCTGCACCAAGTGCGAGCATACGAACGACATCAAGACCAGTACGAATACCAGAGTCTACGAAGATCTTAAGATCACCTTTTACCGTATCCGCAATGCTTGGCAGTGCTTTAGCACTTGAAAGTACGCCATCTAACTGACGGCCACCATGGTTAGATACCACAATGCCATCTGCGCCGAAACGTACCGCATCTTTCGCGTCTTCTTCATCTAGAATGCCTTTGATAACCATTGGGCCATCCCAAAAATCACGAATCCACTCAAGATCTTTCCAGGAGATAGAAGGGTCGAAGTTTGCGCCTAACCAGCCGATGTAATCTTCTAGCTTTGTTGGTTCGCCACGATAAGTTGAGATGTTACCTAAGTCGTGCGGTTTACCAAGTAGACCCACATCCAGCGCCCAGCTTGGGTGGCGCATCGCCTGGAATACACGACGCATGGCCGCGTTAGGGCCACTCATACCTGAGTGCATGTCACGGTAACGTGCGCCAGGAACTGGCATATCAACGGTAAACACCAGCGTTGTTACGCCTGCTGCTTTTGCACGCTCAAGTACGTTTTTCATAAAGCCACGGTCTTTAAGCACGTAAAGCTGGAACCACATTGGACGTTCAATTGCAGGTGCGACTTCTTCAATCGGACAAACCGAAACAGTCGACATAGTAAATGGGATGCCTTTTTTCTCGGCTGCTTTTGCTGCTTGCACCTCGCCTCGGCGCGCGTACATACCAGTTAGACCAACAGGAGCTAGCGCGATTGGCATTGCCAGTTTCTCACCGAAGATCTCGGTTTCGAGGCTCAAATCTGTCATATCGCGTAGGACGCGTTGGCGAAGAGCGACATCACCTAAATCGTCAGTATTACGCTTCAGCGTGCGTTCGTCGTAAGAGCCGCCATCAATATAATGGAATAGAAACGGGGGAAGCTTGGCTTTCGCGGCAGCGCGGTAGTCAGTAGAAGCTGAGATAATCATAATGGTGTCCTAGCGGTTATTCTAAGCAAAGTTGTGGAGCAATTTGCTCTTTCGTTGAGCCTTCATCGCAAAGCAGTGAAGACATCAAAATGAGTATAGTTACCTATGGTTCACTTACGTTTGAATCGGTGATGTTGGTAACCCATTTACATAATTGGTTGAAAAATTTTATTAAATCACTCAATCAGTTATGCAAACTGGAAAGGGTGACACAGCTGTCGGGGGAATTGATGTAGCAAGCTAAATCAACATGTCGGGGTAGTAGTGCAGACAGCTGTGTCAAATTAGGCAGGGCTGTAAACCCTGCATTTCGCGTTACTTCATTAAGACATCTGTCATTTGGAAGCCATAAATCAGCACCAATCCAATAATGCCTGTCATTACAATGTAGTAGAACGTAGGGATAATCGTTTTACGCAATGTTGCGCCTTCTCGACCAAGCAAACCTACCGTGGCTGATGCGGCAACAACGTTGTGAATCGCAATCATGTTACCTGCGGCAGCACCGACGGCTTGGAGTGATACAACAATCACACTCGAAATAGACAACGTTTGTGCCACTTCGAATTGGAACTGGCTGAACATCATATTTGATACCGTGTTTGAGCCAGCGATGAACGCACCCAGTGCACCAACGGTGGCACTCAGCGCTGGGAACGCAGAACCAACAAGGTCAGAGGCGAAGTTTGCGGTTGTGACGGGCATACTTGCTAGGTCAGCACCGTTGATGCCTGAGTTGATAAAGATACGAACCATCGGAATGGTAAATACCAAGACAAAACCCGCCCCAATCAGTGTTTTGCTTGACTCGCCAAACGCTTCACGCAATGGCTTTACACTACCGCTTTGTAACATTGCAGCAAGTAGTGCGACAAACACCAGAATGCCACCAGGAAGGTATAACGGCTGAATCGCAGCGCTAACGCCAGTCTCACCAAGAATGTTGCTGAACGACAAACTTACGCTTTGTACAAAGCCTTTCAGCTCAGGGCTTACGCGGCTTGCGACGAGAATAACTGCCAGCATTACATATGGAACCCAAGCTTTTACGATGCTCATTGGCTTGCCCGGATTGTCGTTTAGATCGACTTTTAGCGAACCTAACCACTCTGCAGGCCATTTGTCTTCGCTTTCGAAATCCCACTTAGTCTTTGGTACTAAGAAGCCTTTTTTCGCTGCGGTAACAACGATAGACAGACCAACCAAACCACCGATAAGTGAAGGAAACTCTGCGCCCAAGAATACGCCGGTTAACGCGTATGGAACGGTGAAAGAGACACCAGCGAATAGCGCAAATGGTAGAATATCCAGGCCTTCACTCCAGCTTCTGTTCTTGCCGAAAAAACGTGTTAACATCATCGCCATTAATACCGGGATCATCGTACCTACGACTGCGTGAATGACAGCAACGTGTGCTGTGATATCTTGCAGGTACATTTCCCACGTTGCACCTTGTGCGGCCAACGACTCACTGATGTTATGGGTGTCTAAACCTTTGTTTACACCTACGATGATAGGCGTGCCTACCGCGCCGAATGAAACAGGCGTAGACTGAATCATCATGCCCATAAGGACAGCGGCTAGCGCAGGGAAGCCGATTGCAACCAGTAGTGGTGCAGCGATTGCTGCCGGGGTACCGAACCCAGATGCGCCTTCAATGAACGAGCCAAAGCACCAAGCAATGATGATGGCTTGTACACGGCGGTCAGCCGAAATATCGGTAAATCCATTACGGATTGTGGTGATCGCTCCAGTGTGTTTTAAAGTGTTGAGCAAGAAGATGGCACCAAACACGATCCATAGAACAGAGACAGTAATGCCCAGTCCTTGGAATACGGAGGCCAGTACGCGATTGGCTGACATATCCCAAAACATTAGTGCGATAGCGACGGTTAGACCGAACGCAACAGGCATGGCTTTTTTAGCAGGCCAGTTGAGACCAACCAATAAGATGGCGGCAACAACAATTGGCGAAAATGCCACTAGGGCAAGTAGGGTTTCACTCATTTGTACATCCTTCGTACGCTGACTTCTCGAACGGTGTCAATCCGCTGTAGAGGTGACTTTTTGTTGTAATGGTTTTGTTAATTTGGCGTGAATTTACTCCTTTATTTTTTGTTGATATAGGGAAATAATGAAAATAATTAATTCCAAAAGTGACATAATGGTATGAGAGCAGACGACTTAATCCTATTTTCTCAAGTAATCGAACTTGGCAGCTTTAGTAAGGTTGCAGAGGCAAATAACCTTACAAATTCGGTAGTTAGCAAAAGAATGGCGAGGTTGGAGGAAGAAATAGGGGCTCAGCTATTATATCGAACAACGCGCAAATTAACCTTGACCGAGGCAGGTAAGGTGTTACTCCACAGTGCTAAAAATGTGAAGCAGGCCACTCAGGAGGCTATGGATGCTGTTGCAGGCTTTGGAGAGAATGTGAGCGGTCATATAAAAATGTCCGTGCCGTGTATCTCTGGAGATTTGATACTTGCTGATGCTGTTGCCGAGTTTTGTAACCTTCATCCGGGTCTGACCGTGGACATGTCATTGGATAATCGCTTTGTCGATTTAGTGGCTGATGGTTACGATTTAGTCATTCGAACTGGCTACCTAGCCGACTCTAGTTTGATCGCACGACATATTCTCGATTCCCAATGGGTGGTATGCGCGTCACCTTCTTATATTGCGAAAAATGGGAAACCGATCGAGCCGATTGATCTCACCACGCACAATTGTCTGCAATACGCTTACCAAACCACAGGTGCAACGGATTGGGAGTTTAAAGGAGAAGATGGCAATTACATCGTCAAAGTATCGGGCTGCTTTTCTACTGATAACGCGACCGCATTACGTAAAGCCGCTCTGGGCGGCCATGGTATAGCTTACGTCCCGCGATGCTTGGTGTATCATGATATTCGCAATGGCCAACTGGTGGATATTTTTCCTGAACTAGTAGGTAAAAAGTTGGGTATCTACGCGGTGTATCCGTTTACTCGTCAACCACCGAACAAAGTGAAGCTGCTTATTGAGCACATTCGTGACCGGTACTTAACGATATCTCATTATTTCTAGGTTCTTCATAGATTTAAAACAATGTCGTTGAAATCAAAATTGGGTGCTCTAAGGTAATCACCGCAATAAAACGATTGAAGATAAACAACTTAATAAAAACAACGGAGTAACACGGACGTTATGCATTACCCAAAAACACGTAAAGATTCTGTCGTGGACACTTATTTTGGTCACGACATTGCCGACCCTTATCGCTGGTTAGAAGATGATCGCAGTGAAGAAACCGCACAATGGGTTTCGGGTCAAAATTCGGTCACCTTCGATTTCCTTGGTCAGATACCGTACCGCCAACAAATCCGTGACTTAGTGGCGAACAGTCAAAACTACGAAAAATATTCCCAGCCATTTGTACGTGGTGACTACACCTACTTCTACAAAAACGACGGTTTGCAAAACCAAAGCGTATTGTATCGACGTAAAGGCGAGGGAGAAGCCGAGGTTTTCCTTGATCCAAATACTTTCTCCGAAGAGGGCACGACCTCTCTTGGCGAAGTCAGCTTCTCTAAAGACTACCGTTTGGTCGCGTATTCCATCTCAGAAGGGGGTAGTGATTGGCGTAAGATCTTTGTCATTGATATGGAAACCAAAGAACAGTTAGAGCCTGAGATTGTTGATGCGAAGTTTACGTCGATTTCTTGGCTGGGCAGCAAAGGCTTCTATTACTCAAGCTACGATAAGCCGCAAGGCAGCGAGTTGTCTGCTCGAACTGAGCATCACAAGCTTTATTATCATGAACTTGGTACCCCTCAATCTGAAGATAAAGTGATTTTTGGTGAGTTGGATACGCAAGTTCATCGTTATGTGTCTGGTACGACGACGACAGATGATCGCTTCCTCATTATCTCTGGCGCAGAATCTACATCGGGTAATCGTCTGTTTTATATTGATTTACAGTCTGAGTTACAGGCAATTGTGACGCTGCGCGAGACAACGCAAGGAGACACCTACTTAATTGATAGCCAAGACGCAACCTTGCTGCTTTACACCAACCTAGACGCGCCGAATGGCAAAGTTGTCAGCTACAACACTCAGACAGAACAATGGGCTGACGTGATTGCTGAACAAGAACAGCCGTTAGAAATCAGCAAAGGTGGCGGTTATCTGTTTGCGACTTATATGGTAGATGTGCTTTCTAAAGTGCAGCAGTTTAACTACCAAGGTGAGTGGATTCGAGATGTACAATTGCCGGGAGAAGGCACGGCTTATGGTCTGGCGGGTAAAAAAGAAGAAACCACACTTTATTACACATTCACTAACTACGTGACGCCTCCGACGATTTTCTCATTTGATGTCGAATCTGGTGAATCGACACTGTTTCAGGAATCAAAGGCACCGTTCGATCGTAATGAGTATGAATCAAAACAGGTGTTTTACACCTCAAAAGACGGCACGCAAGTTCCGATGATCATCTCATACAAGAAGGGCATTGCACTTGATGGTAGAGCACCAACCATGTTGTATGGTTACGGCGGTTTTAACATCAGCCTTACTCCAATGTTTTCTGGCAATGTAGCCAACTGGCTAGAGTTGGGGGGTATATACGCTGTCGCCAACATGCGAGGCGGCGGTGAATACGGTAAAGCCTGGCACAACGCAGGCACTCAGCAGCAAAAGCAAAACGTGTTTGATGACTTTATTGCGGCGGCGGAATACCTGATTGAAAACGACTACACTAGCTCGGATCGCCTAGCGATTCGCGGTGGTTCTAATGGTGGTTTGTTAGTTGGAGCGTGTATGACGCAACGCCCTGAACTATTCAAAGTCGCGCTGCCTGCGGTTGGCGTGCTTGATATGCTGCGTTATCACACGTTTACTTCTGGAGAAGGCTGGAAGTATGACTATGGCACGTCGGAGCAAAGTGAAGCGATGTTCCAATACTTGCTTGGTTACTCTCCTGTTCACAATGTAAAAGAAGGCGTGCAATATCCTGCTACCTTGGTGACAACTGCTGATCACGACGACCGAGTTGTGCCAGCACATTCGTACAAATTTATTGCGGAGCTGCAAGACAAACAGCAAGGCGCTAATCCAGTATTGATACGCATTGATGTTAATGCCGGTCATGGTGCAGGAATGCCGCTGAGTAAGCAAATTGACCTCACCACAGACGTGTATGCATTTACGTTACATAATATGGGTATTGAGTCGATTTAATGCCCTAGTTGTTAGAAACTTCTGAGAATAAAAAAATGCCGCGACAGTGTCGCGGCATTTTTCATGGTTGGGGGAACTCAATTCATACTGTTTGCCAGTATTTGAGCCAGGTTGACTAAGTCTGACCCTTGAACCAACCAGTCTCGGCGGCCAAACCGAAAGGCAGCTACGCCATTCTTAAGACAAGATGAATTTATCACCTTTTCTTAATCCTAGTTTATGAATATGAAACTGTGATGAACCTAAGCCGCATTGTGCTGATTTTCACTGTTTTCAAGATCAAATGAGGCATCTATCAGTTTTTTCGTGTAGTCATTTTTAGGGTTTTGGAAAATATTTTCGGCTGTACCTTGTTCCATGACCTCGCCTTTTTGCATGACAAGAACACGATCAGAAAGGGCTTTGACGACTGATAGATCGTGGCTAATAAACAAGTAGCCAATGTTATGCTTTTTCTGCAAATCTTTCAGAAGGTCAATCACTGTCAGTTGCACCGAGCGGTCTAATGCAGAGGTTGGCTCATCAAGCAGAATAAACGAAGGTTCAAGGATCAGTGCTCGCGCGATAGCAATACGCTGACGCTGGCCTCCTGAAAACTCGTGCGGATAACGGTTGATGGACGCGGGATCTAAGCGGACCTCACGGAGCACGTTGCGCGCTTTCTGCATACGTTCTTTTTTACTCAACATTGGTTGGTGGACAGTTAATCCTTCTGTGATGATCTCGCCGATAGTCATACGAGGAGAAAGCGAACCATAAGGGTCTTGGAATACCATCTGAACGTCTTTTTTCAGCTCAAAACGTTCTTTGTTTGTCAGCAAGGCCATATCTTGGCCTTTATATTCTATTTTGCCAGTTGAGGGCAGTAGACCTATCAAAGCTCGGCCGAGTGTAGACTTACCTGAACCGGACTCCCCAACGATCCCGAGGGTCTCTCCTTGTTTAAGCTCAAGAGAAATGCCTTTTACCGCTTCGAAGTACTCATTCTTGCTCGCAATAAAATGCGACTTTACCAAGAATTTGACTCGTATATCGTCGGCCTTTAAAAGCTGTGTAGCACTTTCGCTAATAGGCTCCTTACTGCCTTTAGGAATCGAGTTGATTAGCATACGTGTGTATTCGTGCTTTGGGTCCTCGAAGAGTGTTTGCGTTTCGCCTTCTTCGACGACTTCTCCTTTACACATCACAATGACACGATCTGCAAAGTGTTTTACGACGCCTAAGTCATGAGTAATAAATAGGATTGCCATGCCCATCTGAGCCTGAATTTCTTTAATCAGGTGCAACACTTCTGCTTGAACCGTGACATCCAACGCCGTTGTTGGTTCGTCGGCGATCAAAATATCGGGCTCGTTAATCAGTGCCATCGCAATCATGATACGTTGCAATTGACCACCAGAAAATTCGTGTGGGTACTTGTTGTACGCTTTTTCTGGGTTTGGCATATGAACCAATTCAAACAGCTCTAACACCTTTGCTTTTGCTGTTCGTTTGTCGACCGGGCGGTGACACATGATGGCCTCAGCGACTTGGATACCCACCCGCATGTACGGGTTTAGTGAGGTCATCGGCTCTTGAAAAATCATGCCAATGCGATCACCGCGAATACTTTGCATTTCACGCTCTGTTTTATCCAAGATGGAGCTACCCTCAAACATGATGGATGAGCTTTCATGCAAAATAGCGTTGTCTGGCAGTAGTTTCATCAGTGCATTGGTTGATACTGACTTGCCAGAGCCAGATTCGCCAACGATGGACAGCGTCTCGCCTGCTTTTAAATCGAAGCTAACATTCTTTACTGCATCGACGATACCATCGTTTGTCGTAAAGCTGACTGATAGGTTGTTCACCGAAAGAATGGTTTTAGAAGACATCACAGATCCTTGTGGTTGATAAAGCAAATGATACTCAAGTAATGGACAGCACAAACCTAGTTGTCCTCAATGCTTGAGCTTTAGATTAATTATACAGGTGAGAAGGCGAAGATTTTGCCGAACTCATTGCTTGCAAATGTAAGAACTGCTCATGTGCGCGCGTTACGTGCTCGAGTTCTATCATCCATTGAGCATTACGTTGGGCAGAGCAAAATGCCGCCATGTGAGCTAACAAGTCTTCGCTCTGTTGACCAAGTAGGTGACCTACGCGCTCAATCAGTTCATGGCTCTCTAGCTGCAAAAATTGAAATAGCGCGTAAGTTTGATTGAGTATTGAGAACGCATCATGCTGTAAGCCGAGTTTGTTGAGAATCTCTGATTGCGTCACGCTGGCATCTCTAAGCCCCGTAATGAGACATACAAACTGGCAAGGTTTAGTTTGTGCATTTTCTAGCGCTAGATGAATGTGGTTGGGTAGATTGTTGAGCACGTCGTCATATAAACGATGAGCTTCTGGCCAATGGCCTTGTTCCATCAGTTGCTCCGCTTTTAAGTAGCGCATCCAGCATTGCTCAATATTCATATCCATCTCCACAACATTTGATTTGTTTAGATATTAAATGAAATTGATTATCAATTGCAAGTGCGTGTTAATATCACTTATGTGTTCATAAAATGTCCAATCAATCTAGGGTGGAAGGTAAATCACTTAAAATTAAGCAAATAATCTCTACACTCAAATAACGAAAATAAGAAAAAAGGAAGTGGATATGGCAATACTAAGATTGGAAGCTAAGCAGCTATATTCTGTAGCAGATCTAGAGAATATGCCATGTAAGTCGACCAAGGAGTTACCTCCAATTGATGAAATCGTGGGCCAAGAGCGCGCGCAAAAAGCGGTCGAGTTTGCGATGTCCATCAAAGAGAAAGGGTATAACATCTACGCCATTGGTCAGAATGGGCTAGGTAAACGCACCATGATCTTGCGCTATCTGAATCGTCACCAGCACGATGCAGCAGCCCTGTTTGATTGGTGTTACGTTGCGAACTTTGAGGATACCCGTACACCAAAGGTATTAAAGCTGCCTTGTGGTATCGGAAATAAGCTACGTGTTGATATTGAAGCTTTAATGGGCAAATTATTAAATGCTTTACCCCTAGCATTCGACAATGAAATGTACTTTAGCCGCGCTGAGCGATTAAAAAATCAATTGGCAGCTAAGCAACAAAACGAGCTGGATCGTATTAGTCGAGAGGCAAAAGAAAAGGGCATCAGCCTAACACTGACTACGCAGGGGGATTATCAGTTTGTCGCCATGAACGGTGATGAGCTTCATACGGAAGAGTCTTTTGATGTACTAAGCAAAAAAGAACAAGAGCAATTCAGCGATGCTATTGATGAACTCGAAGTGCGATTGCGCTCGATGGTTCGTGAGCTTACGGAGTGGGAAGAGACATACAGCGATAAAATCAAAAAGCTCAATGATGAAGTGACGCTTGATGTGATTACTCACTTCATCAAAAAACTCAAAGTGGATTACGCGCAATATTCCGAAATCAAAACCTACTTAACTGAGCTGCAAAAAGATATTGTTGAAAACGCAGATATCTTCCTTGACCAAAGTGGCGAGCAAGGCGAAATTGCGACGGCATCCTTGGATAAAAAATTGCCACGTCGTTATAAAGTGAATGTCTTGGTAAGCCGTAAAAGCAGCGAATTTCCTATCGTTGTTGAAGAAAATCCCAACTATCATTCACTCTTCGGGTCGATTGAGACTGCCACTTTCAAGGGAACGGTGTTTACCGACTTCTCGCTGATTCGTGCAGGGAGCTTGCATAAGGCGAATGGCGGCGTTCTATTAATGGATGCTCAGAAAGTACTTGAACAGCCTTACGTTTGGGATGGTTTGAAGCGCGCATTGCGTGCTCGTCAATTGAGTTTTACGTCTCTAGAAAAAGAAGTCACATTGACGGGAGCGGTATCACTCGATCCTGAACCGATTCCGCTTGATATCAAAATTATCTTATTTGGTGATTACCGAACTTACCAATTACTCCAACATTACGATCCAGAGTTCAGCGAGTTGTTCCGTGTGACGGCAGATTTCGAAGACGAAATGAAACGTACGCCGGAGTCTGAGCTGCATTACGCGCGCTTTATCTCTAGCGTGGTGCATGACAACAATATGCTGCATTGCGATCGCAAAGCCATTGCTCGGATCATCGAATACAGCTCACGTTTGTCTGGCGACCAATCCAAGCTATCTCTACATTCGGCTAATATCGCCAACTTGCTTCGAGAGTCGAACTACGTTGCTCGTCAAGCCAACTCCAACATGATCCGTATTGGGCATGTTGAAGAGGCGCTCAATAACCAAGAAATGCGAGTAAGCCGATTACGCGATAACGTAATGGAAACCTTTATTAACGGCACAACGCTGATTCGCACCGAAGGAGAAGCCGTAGGCCAAGTGAACGCACTTTCGGTATTGAGCACTAGTGACTACATGTTTGGTGCACCGAATCGCATCACAGCGACGACGTGTTACGGTGATGGGGATGTTATCGATATCGAGCGCAGCGTGGATTTGGGGGGCAGTATTCACTCTAAGGGCGTAATGATTTTGTCTGCCTACTTATCTTCCGTATTTGGTAAAACGGCACGAGTGCCATTAACGACAACCATTACCTTTGAGCAATCTTATGGTGGTGTTGATGGTGATAGTGCCAGCATGGCTGAGTTATGTGCGGTTGTGTCTGCTTTTTCAAAGCAACCAAACCGACAAGACATTGCGATAACAGGGTCGATGAATCAATTTGGTCAAGCTCAGCCTATTGGTGGCGTAAACGAAAAGATCGAAGGCTTTTATGATGTGTGTGTAATTAAAGGTCGTCATGACGGGCAGGGAGTCATTATTCCGCGCTCTAATGTTCACAATCTAATGCTTCGTTCCGACATCGTGAAAGCAGTCGAAAAAGGCGAGTTTAATATTTGGGCGATTGACCATGTTACTGAAGCTATCGAATTGTTTACGGGGAAAGTTGCTGGTGAGCCAACCGATGAAGGTTCTTATCCAATCGATACCATTTTTGGCCTTGCTCAAGCTAAGCTCAATTCGTTGAGAAAATAGGCTGAAACCGTCCTAAATGTGAATGTATCTCATCATAAGTGATCATAAGTTATCATAACGACAATATCCCGACGCTACTGTCGGGATATTGTCAATAACAGATTGAAAATGGAGAGTTTTTGTACTAGACAAAAGTGTGATCGACCTCTAATATTCGCCACTTGTTTATTCGTCTGGGATTTATCCCGTCGCAAGGAAGCATAGATATTCAAACTGCCGAAAAGTAACGTTGTTATAAGCACTGCTCGAGTTTGTTTGGATATAGACATCACGCATACAACTGAGGCCCTGTCATGCAGTTATCACTGAAAAATTTGTCAGTACGAACGCAAATTTTGGTTCCGGTATTATTTACCGCGATTGTTTTGTTTATTGCTCTTTGGATTACTAAAAACAATCTTCAAGCAGAGCAAGATGTTATTGCTTCCAACCAAGAATCTTTGGTTTTTCACAAAGACACATTGGCGAGTATTGACGACCAAATTTACCCTCTGCGCATAAGCGCGGTTTACGCTATTTACGATGCTTCTCGTCGTGAGAATTTTCTAACCGAATTGAAAGAAGGCTTAAAGCAAGTTGATGCCGATTTAAGCGCAATTGAAGCCCGAAACCTATTCCGTGACGATGCCGTTAAAGTTCGCCAAGCAATTGAATCCTATGTGCGATATTCAGAGCGCTCAGTTGCTTTCTTCAACCAATACGATCAAGGTTTGAAATCGGATAGCGAGTACCGTGCATTTGTCAAAGAGTATCGCAATGTTGGCCGAGAAATGGTCCAACAAATTAACACACTATCAAAGCATGTAAACGAGCAAGCTGAACAATCTACTATCAGAAGTCATCAGCAAAATGAACGTGTGCAAAATAACGCTATGTTGACGGTTTTAGCGGTATTTGCTTTCTCATTGATAGGCGCTTGGTTCCTATCTGGCATGATTGTTACACCAATCCAAAAGCTGCAAGAAGTGATGCGTCAGTTAGCAATGGGTAATCTATCAGTACGTGCAGATGTCGATGGGGACAATGAGATCTCTAAGCTGAGCAAAGATGTAAACCAAACCGCAGAGCAGTTATACAACACTGTGGACCAGTTAACCCGTATTAGTGAGGAAGTTGCATCTGCATCGACCGAATTAGCTGCGGTAATGACGCAAGCGGAAGCGAACGCTCAACAAGAGTTGGCGGAGATCGAGCAAGTTGCATCTGCGGTTAACGAGCTTGCAAGCACTGCGAATAATGTGAGTGATAACGCGACCTCTGCTGACGCAACCGCGCGTGAAGCTGATGGACTTGCTCAATCAGGTTTGGCTATCTTCCAAGAAAGTGCGGAAGCAAGTGCGCAAATGTCTCAAGCATTGAACGATGCAGCGCAAGTTGTTTTGCGTCTAAAAGAGCAATCTGTACAGATCAACGATGTTATTGAAGTGATTCGCGGCGTATCTGAGCAGACCAACTTGCTAGCATTGAATGCTGCGATTGAAGCGGCGCGAGCTGGTGAGTCTGGTCGTGGTTTTGCGGTAGTAGCTGATGAAGTACGAATGCTAGCAGCGCGTACTCAAGACTCGACACAAGAGATCCAAACGATCATTGAAGAGCTTCAAGCGCAGTCTGGGCTTGCGAATGACAGTATGCAAGTCAGCCTTGATATGCTTAGCCGCAACAACGAGCTGACGCAACAAGCTAATGAAGCGTTGGTTGGAATTACCGAGTCAGTCGCCAACATCAACGATTCAAACACGCAAGTAGCAACCGCAGCCGAAGAGCAGTCTCAAGTTACGCAAGATATCAATCGCAACGTGGTTAACATGTCGGAGCTTGTAAACCAAAACGTAGCGGGCATCAGCCAGAGTGCAAGTGCGAGTACTGAGCTTTCATTACTTGCAGAGAAGCAGAAAGAGCAATTAAGTTTCTTTAAGCTTTAATTCATCATCTACTTATCAAATCTCTAAATCCCTGAGTGAATGCTCAGGGATTTTTTTGTTTGTAATAATCGGATTTATTATCAATAAGTCTATCTAAAACAGTCAGTTAACAAGATTTTTTTGCGGGCAATATCACGTTTTGTGATATTGTTTTTACATTTTTTTCGTCAATTTTTTTTTGACGCGAACATTTTTTTTAACTCAACCGATAACTTGATGGTTGAGAGGTATTCATATCGTCATTTTAAGTGGTGTTTTCTTCTATAAGCGCTGTTTATTCAACACGTTGCGTGAAAAATAACAGCTGCTACTATGCCGCCAGTTTTCTCGTTGGTACAGAAAAGTCCTGTTTTTCTGGTGAGAAAACACATATAAAACAATGATATGGAAAATAACAATGAAATTAAAAACTTTAGCTGTAGCAGTGGCGCTAATGGCATCAGGATCTCAAGTTGTCGCTTCAGAACTATACAACCAAGATGGCACTTCTCTTGAGATGGGCGGCCGCGCTGAAGCGCGTCTTTCTATGATGGATGGTAAGGCAGAAGACCGTACTCGCATCCGTCTTAACTTCCTAGGCAAACAGGAAATCAATGAAAACCTATACGGCGTTGGTTTTTGGGAAGGTGAGTTCAAAACAAAAGAAGAAGGTGCCGTAGATAACAATAGTGATCTTGAAACTCGTTACGCTTATGCGGGTCTGGGTGGCAAATACGGTGAAGTAACTTACGGTAAAAACGACGGCGCACTAGTGGTTCTTACTGACTTTACTGATATTATGGCTTACCACGGTAACACAGCAGCACTTAAACTGCCTGTTTCTGACCGTACAGATAACATGCTGTCTTACAAAGGCCAATTCGAGCAACTAGCTGTACGCGCTAGCTACCGTTTTGCTGATCGCACAACAGATGCACAAGGCTTTACAGACAACGAGGAAGATGGCTTCTCTCTATCTGGTGTTTACGCGTTTGCTAACACTGGTTTTGAACTAGGTGCTGGTTACGCAGATCAAAACGACAGCGATGAGTTCATGCTGGTAGCTGCATACTCTGTAGGTGACTTCTACTTCGCTGGTAACTACACTGGCGCGGATATGGATGTTGCAGGTAAGACTTTTGATTACAAAGGCTACGAACTAGCCGCTGCTTACACTATGGGTCAAACTGTATTCACTTCTACGTTCAACAAAGGTGAACTAGAAGACGCAGATACTGTAGAAAACCTAGCTGTTGATGTAACTTACTACTTCAAGCCTAACTTCCGTGGCTACGCATCATACAACTTCGATCTAATGGATAACGAAGGCGCTGATGAAAAAGATGAGCTAGCGCTAGGTCTACGTTACGACTTCTAAGTCATGACTCTTATCTAAGATACTGCCTTATTCTTAGTAAATAAAAACCCCTTACTGAAAAGTAAGGGGTTTCTTGTTTTCTAGCACTTCAAAGCTTCTTGATAAGCGATAGGGGTTATCAAATCTATCTTTTTAGTGTGAGCTTAGTACCATCAAATTTGAGGTGACTGAGGAGGTTTTTAGCGTTGTTTTTACCAACCTCATCAAACTCCATTCCGTAGCGAGCATAGTGCGTTGATTTTTGTAAATTACAAATACGACCTCGCAATGGCGCTAGCATACGACTCTCTCCGGGCATCGTTAGATCCAATGAAACGTGGTCACCAACCTGAAGTGGCCGGCTCATTGGTGATGTTACAAAACGACAGCCACTACGAGATAAATCTCTTATTTCGCATTCAGTTCGATAGGCTTCTAAACAAACGCGCGCTCTCAAATTTACTTCGTAACGCACTTCTTTGCGAAGCTGAAAGACCTGCATAGTGTTGGGTAGGTCTAGCACCAAAATTGGGTACGGATCGCCTAGTCGATGCTGTAATTGGGCCCGAAATGGGATAACGGCCCCTTCACCTCGATGAGAGTAGGCTTTTACATTGATCCAAAAGCCTTCTTGAAAATAGAACTTCAAGTCTTCATCGGAGATGTTCGGAACCTCTATCAATGCAGTATTATTTGAGTGACAGCCAACAAATGTGCTGGTTGTAATAAACTTTGTACCAACGGGGGTGGTGACGTTTAAGCTCACTTCACTGCCATGTTCGACCATTGCCATTGCATCGGTGCTATTTAATGTACTTGCCTGACGTTCTGGTGCCTTCTTGCTTTGCAGAGGTAGCTTGCCGTCTCTGGCAATTGGGCTCATATTTCTCATTATAATTGTCGTACCTGATGTAAGAAGGTAATCGCGTGAGGCGAAGCAGCACTCTCGCATGGTATCGATTTTATTCAGTGATATAGTTTGATTCAATCAATCTGTAACAAAAATTAGAGAGCAAGATATGCATAAAGTAACTCATGAGACCACGAATAGTACATTCTGGGTTGATTTAGAGCAGGGTTATAAAGCCAAGGTGATTTATCAGCTTAAGGGTAATGTCATGCACATTACATCAACGGTTGTTCCTGAAGCACTGCGAGGTAAGGGGTACGGAAAAGTGATGATGGAAGCGGTGTTGCCAGAAATTGAGTCACTCGGTTATCAAATCAAACCAGTTTGCCCATATGTTATTCACTATATGGAGAAGAACCAAACGTGGTCACATCTGCTCGCATGATGAGTAACAACCACCAACGCTACCAAACTATTGGCCAGGAACTCAATCTCGGTAATTACCGCTCTGTAGAAGTCATACAATCGCTATGGGGAGGCTATGGGGAGTTAGTCCGAGTTACTTATTCTACTGGTTCGGTGATCATTAAGCATGTAAAACTCCCTAAGCCTTCAGAGCATCCTAGAGGCTGGAATACGGACCGTTCTCATCAAAGAAAGTTGCATTCTTATCAGGTGGAAGTGAATTGGTATGAGTATTTTTCCGGAGGGGTGGATACTCGCTGCCGAGTACCACAAGGTCTAAAAACGTTCCAATCGGAGAATGAATGGCTCATTGTGATGGAAGATCTCGCCGAGGTGGGCTTTCCAAAAGTCATCACAGATGCACAGCTAGAGCATCTACAAGCCTGCCTCACTTGGTTGGCGAACTTTCATGCGCGATACATCGATGTTCGTTCGGATAAGTTGTGGCATACCGGAACATACTGGCACTTAGCAACCAGACCCGACGAGCTTGAAGCATTGCAAGACACTGAGCTACAAAATGCGGCTCAATTGATTGATCAAACGCTCTCGCAAGCTAAGTTTAAAACACTAGTACATGGTGATGCCAAATTGGCGAACTTCTGTTTTGATGAAGAAGAATCAAGCGTTGCTGCGGTTGACTTTCAATACGTTGGATGTGGGTGTGCAATGAAAGATGTGGCACTGTTTATGAGTAGCGCCGTTAAGCCAGAACGTTGTGCAGAGATGGAAGTTTGGGTTTTGGATACGTATTTTGCTCAGTTGCAATACTCGCTAATGGTCTATCAACCGAATCTTGACCCTAATGAAGTCGAGCGTGAATGGCGTCCTTTGTTTGCTGTGGCTTGGGCAGACTTTCAGCGATTTGTGAAAGGTTGGAGTTCTGACCACTGGAAGATCAATCCCTACACAGAAGCATTGACTCGCAGAGCGTTGGCTTACTTACGAAAGTGAGTCGAAGTTTAAAAAGAAAAGCCTCCAATTAGTAGGAGGCTTTGTTTTATCTTTGGCCTGGTCTGATGCGCGCCATGTAATAGGTATTGATGAATTCACCATCACGGAAGGAACCGTCAATCGCTTCACCCTCAATTTGAAATCCATGCTTTTTATAAAGCCCAATGGCGGCGTCGTTATCGGCATTGACCTCTATCTGAATTCTTCTCACATTTAACCAGTTATCTGCTAGTTCAGTGACTGTTTCTATCAATTTGCTACCAATACCGAGTCCGTGGAAACTATCATGTACTCCGATGCCAAACGATGCCGTGTGCATCGTTCTTGGACGTAGAGAGTGGTGAAAGCCAATATTACCGACGACTTTACCATCAATTTCAGCGACATAGCTATAAACACCATCAGGTATGTTTGACAATCTTTCCACCCACATCGCGAGCGAAGGCTTTGGGAGTTGCAGGGTTTCACGCTGTGCTTTTGGTTGTGAATAGATTTCTACGAGTGCCGCTGCGTCTTCGACGGTCGTTGGACGTACGATAATTTCCATGCCTCTCTCCTTCGCTTTTTAGTTTTAATTTTTAATCTAACCACAGTTTTCTTATTTGGATAGTATTTTTTTATGTTTAATGGATAAATGCCTTTTAAATTAGCTTGTTATGATGTCTTTTTTTTAATTTTCAGTAGTGATTTATCATCGAATTGAGCGAATAGATTGCAAAGGTGTTGAATTATTGTACTGAGAATGGTGCGTACTGCAGAGTATCGTGGTGAATTTCATGTCGCAGTAAATAAACGCATTTAGTCAAACTGTGATGACGGCACTGTGCGTCAGTTGACTTGAATCAATAGAGGATGGGGTTACCTCCTATGAGGTATAGGGAAACGACACGTTTAGGGCTATTTATGCTTAACTTGATAAGGGAGTTTTGTTGAGGAAATAGCATGAAATCCTCTCAGTCTAAAATATCGCAAAGTCGGCGCCGATTTTTGCGTGATACAGCTCGAACTGCGGCTGGTGTTGGCGCAGCTGCGTGTGTATTGGGCTTACAATCGCTACAAAGCCAAGCTCGAGAAACCAAAGGTGTGCCTATTCGTCCGCCTGGTGCACTGCCGGAAGGCGATTTCGAATCAGCTTGTATTCGATGTGGCTTGTGTGTTCAGGCATGTCCTTACGATACCTTGAAACTTGCGACATTACTTTCACCCGTCGCGACTGGCTCACCTTACTTTACTGCACGCGATATTCCCTGCGAAATGTGCGAAGACATTCCTTGTGTTGTCGCTTGTCCGAGTGGGGCGCTGGATCCGAAACTAACCGATATTGATGATGCTCGAATGGGTACAGCGGTTCTTATTGACCATGAAACTTGCCTTAACTGGCAAGGGTTACGATGCGACGTTTGTTATCGCGTTTGTCCGCTGATTGATGAAGCCATCACGTTAGAGATGGTTCACAACGATCGAACTGGCTATCACGCCAAACTTATCCCTACAGTGAATTCCGAAGTGTGTACCGGATGTGGTAAGTGTGAACAAGCGTGCGTGTTGGATGTCGCTGCTATTAAAGTCGTCCCGACGGATTTGGCGAAAGGCAAAGTAGGCAGCCACTACAATTTTGGTTGGAAAGAGCTCGACAAACCACTCGAAAATATCCTCCCTAGTGAGACGCCTGTGCCGGAAGGTGCGCTTGAATCGCTAAAAGGAGGTAAGTAATGGCAAAGAATTTAGCTCAAAATGCTGGCAAAGAAGCGCTTGAAAAGCTTGGTTGGTGGCGCGCGCATCGGTTTTTGATTTTACGTCGGCTATGTCAGTTCACCATCATTGCGCTATTTATGGCTGGGCCGACGCTGGGAATTCTAACTGGTAATCTGTCATCAAGTATGTTGCTCGATACCGTGCCGTTAAGTGGCCCGTTAATCGTGCTTCAAGCTTTGGCGACAGGGCATGTTCCGGAGTTTAATGCGTTGTTAGGCGTAGTGATTGTCGTGGTGTTTTACGCGATTTTGGCGCCGCGCGCATTTTGTGCTTGGGTGTGCCCGTTGAACATCGTGACAGACTTGGCGGCGTGGTTGCGTCGAAAGTTCAACATTAAAGCGAGCTATCGTTGGTCTCCCGTGATTCGTTATTGGCTGATCCCTGTTTTGATGTTGGGCAGTGCGCTATCTGGCGCGATTCTTTGGACATGGTTAGATCCAGTTGCGGCACTGCATCGCGGGTTGGTGTTTGGTATGGGCGCAGGTTGGGTGCTAATCGCCCTAGTGTTTGTGTTGGATTTACTCTTGGTTGAGCATGGGTGGTGTGGGCACTTATGTCCACTGGGGGCTACCTATGGCGTGATAGGCCGAAAAAGCCTGTTGCGCGTTACTGCTGTTCGGCGCGAAGATTGCACCAAATGCATGGATTGCTTTTACGTTTGCCCAGAACCAGAAGTGCTTCGGCAGCCTTTGAAAGAGGGAGATCGTCGAGTTATGGATCAAAACTGCATTAGCTGTGGCCGTTGTTTGGATGTGTGTCCAGAACATGTGTTTGAATTTAAAAATCGCCTATCAGTAAAAGTCATTGATTAAGCCACTGAGCACATTTACTCATGCTTTAGTTCTCTTGATACTTGAACATCGCGCTTAGCCAAGGAATTGAGTGCGATGTTTATCTTCATAACAATATTCCTCAGCCATATCAGCTTGCTCTGGGTTGAAAATAATAATGATATTGCGAATTTGTTACATTTAAAGCTATGATGATGCCTTCATATTTCAAGGAAACATCATGACTACCTCATCGCACGGCTGGAGAACGCCGCAAAATTTCCTCCTGTTAATTTCCATTATCGTGCCCATTGCTTTTTCTACCTGGATGGCGTTGTTGAACAACTTTGTTATAGAGAAAGCAAACTTTGATGGTGCCGACATAGGCCTATTGCAAAGTGTGCGCGAAATTCCGGGTTTTTTGGCCTTTACCGCCGTGTTTGTATTGCTGTTTATCCGAGAGCAACGCTTTATGCTCGTATCTTTGGCGATGCTTACGCTTGGTACGGCATTAACAGGTTATTTTCCCACTTTGTACGGTCTACTTTTTACAACCTTGTTAATGTCCACCGGCTTCCATTACTTTGAAACACTCAAGCAGTCTTTGTCTTTACAATGGCTATCTAAAGAAGAAGCGCCAGAAATGCTGGGTAAGTTTATTTCTGTTGGAGCTTTGGCTTCTCTGTTTACCTACGGCGCCATTTGGGTTTCGCTCGAACAGCTCAAACTTGATTTTAAAACGGTCTATTTAATGGCTGGTGGTTTAGGTTTTGTGCTCATTTTGGTGATGGCATTTGCCTTCCCACAATTTAAGACAAAAGTGCCTCAGAACAAGAAGCTCATCCTGCGTAAACGTTACTGGTTATACTATGCGCTTACGTTTATGAGTGGAGCACGCCGTCAAATTTTTACGGTGTTCGCTGGTTTCTTGATGGTAGAAAAGTTTGGTTACTCCGCCGCAGATATTACGTTGCTGTTCCTGATTAACTATGTCTTTAACTTCTTGTTTGCGAAGCGAATAGGCCGTTTTATCGGCGTTGTAGGTGAGCGCAAAGCGTTGATGTTTGAATACGTCGGTTTGATCTTCGTGTTTGTCGGGTACGGTTTGGTGCAAACGGCTGAGTGGGCGGCAGCATTGTATGTTGTCGATCATCTATTTTTCGCGTTAGCGCTTGCGATTAAAACCTACTTCCAGAAAATTGCCGACCCAGCAGATATGGCGTCGACCGCGGGCGTTGCGTTTACGATTAACCATATTGCGGCGGTTGTAATACCTGTTACGTTTGGTGTGATTTGGCTGGTTTCACCTGCTAGCGTATTTTACATCGGCGCTGGTATGGCAGCAGTGAGCTTGCTGTTGTCACTCAATATTCCAGCGAAGCCGGAAGAAGGCAACGAAACTCGCTTGTTGAAGTGGAGTTAAGTTGGTACTCACTATCTAATCATTAAAGCGAATACCTGCAATTAGACTCGCTAAAAAGGGTGCTTATGCGCCCTTTTCTTTTTATTGCAAATAGATAATCCCTCCAATGGTTGTCAATGCATGCCACGTCCGTTAGGGTTTAGAACTAAGTATTTCGAAATAACTTGGGCATAACTGACGCGAAACAATAAGAGGGGAGCTATACAGTGCAGATACATGGCAGAGAGTTGGATTTAGATCTAGGAAGCCGTCACATCGTTATTCAGCGCCGCTATGAGGCGTTAGGTGCTGCAAACGACCTACTCATTGCTATTTGGTTTTTAATTGGTAGCTTTTTCTTTTTGAATGATTCGTTGATTGAAAGTGGTACTTGGCTTTTCATTGTAGGCAGTGCGCAGTTGATCATTAAGCCCCTGATAAAACTGATGAGTTTAGTTCATGTTGGTCGTTTGAATAAGCAACTTTCTGGCACATCAGCGAGCCGCTGAAATTACCGCTTCTTTTGAATACTTGCAAGCAAGAAGCCAACAGGCGAGTTATCGAGGGGAAAGACGGAAGATAACGTGGTCACAACACTAACCACGTTATGTTCAGTTTGAAGCTTCAGAATTTAAAACGGATACCAGAACAGTTGTGTGTCCATCACACGCTTGCTGATCGCAGCAATCACTATCACCGCAATCCCAGCCATGCAGATCATATCGGCTTTGGTCAGTGGTTTTAAGCTGTACCAAGTGCGAGAGGAGTGGCGGCCAAAACCACGTAGCGTCATCGCGTTTGAGATTTGATCGGCTCTGTCTAAACTAGAGAAAATCAGAGGTCCAAGAATCTTCGCGACGTTCTTCATACGATTGAACAACGGAGCCTTCTTGCTCAGTTCTACTCCGCGTGCTTGTTGCGCGTGCATGATGTTAACAAAGTCCTTTTTCACTTCCGGCAAGTAGCGCAGCGTTAAGCTTACGGCATAGGCGATTTTGTAAGGTACACCCAAGCGGTTCAAGCTGGCTGAAAACTCCGTCGGGTGAGTGGTAAATACAAACACCAACGCGATTGGAAACATGCTGAAGTATTTCAACGTCACTGTTACTAGGTAAAACAACGTCTCTTGAGTGAGCGAGTAATTACCGGGTAACGAGAGTAAAACCGTTGATGAGCCCATGAATTCAGTACCTTGTTGCGGTGCTAACGCGAACATAAACAGGGCATTGATCAGTAATACCGTGCCTGTACCGAATAACAGCGGTTTGTAGACATGAAAGGGCACTTTGGTCATTTTCAGTAAGCCTAAACCAAGCACGATCAACAGCGCGATGATTCGCAAGTCAAATGTGGTCAACACCACCGTTACCCAAGCAATGAAAAGCAAGAACTTAGTAATGCCATTCAACTTATGAAGTGGTGATTGGGTATCGATGTAGTTGATACCAAACTTCATCTTATTGTCTTTCATGCCACCGCTTTCTCTAGTTGGTTTACGTCGTCGCTTTTTTGTTGGCGGTGCGCTTTTTCTACATTGATAAAGTGCTGCATAAAGCCATTGGTGTCTTCGATGCCAACTTTCGTAGCCAACTCAAACAGACTTGTTGTGGTGAGGTTTGCTTGGTCTAGTAGCTCTGGACTGCTGAATACCTGCGTCATTGGTGCATCCGCGACTAATTTACTGTCTGCAATCACGATAGAGCGCGTGGTGTATTCCAGCACTAAATGCATGTCATGAGAGATGATCATCACGGTTACGCCCAACTCGCGATTGAGCTTTTCGATGAAACTCAGCATAGACGTGTAGTTTCGATAGTCCTGACCTGCCGTCGGTTCATCAAGGATCAGAAGCTCTGGTTCCAATACCAAAATTGACGCAATGGTTACGCGCTTTTTCTGGCCGTAGCTCAATGCTTCGATTGGCCAGTGGCGGTATTTGCTCAAACCGCACAGCTCAAGGACTTCAAGTACTTTAGCTTCGATTTGTTTCTCTTCAACGCCACGATTACGGAGGCCGAAGGCCACTTCGTCGAAAATCATGTGATGGGAAATCATGTGATTCGGGTTTTGCATCACCACGCCCACTTTCTGGCTGCGCTCGAAGATGGTCAGTTCGTTAAGATCTTGACCATTCATACTCATTGAGCCGCTATCCGCTTCAATAACGCCCATAATCAGTTTGGTGATGGTCGATTTACCCGAGCCATTTTTGCCAAGTACAGAGACAAACTCGCCACGCTTGATGTCAAAACTCACGTCTTCTAACGCGTTTTTCTCACCGTCGTAAGAATAGGTGAGGCCACGGACTTCAAGCAAAGTCTCGGCTGGCGTTTTGGGCGGTTGTGCTGTTGAACCATCAAACCATGCTTGTACTGCCGGTTTATATTGCTCCAACGGTAAGGTAGTTAAGCTAGAAGGTTTTGCATCGCCCTCAATCGCGCAGCCTGCTTCTTTCAGTGCTGAAATATAAAGCGGTTCGCGGATGCCGTAATCTTCTAGCAAAGGCGACGCTAAAATTTCATCTGGCGTTGTATCGGCAATGATTTTGCCGCTTTCCATCAAGATAATACGGTCAACTGAGCAATGCAGAACGTCTTCAAGACGATGTTCAATGATTACGATGGTTTTGCCCGTTTCGCGGTGTAGATCATCGATGATCTCGATGGTTTTTTTACCCGTTTTAGGGTCAAGCGCAGCTAGTGGTTCATCAAACAAAAGGATATCGACATCATCGACGAGAATGCCCGCCAAAGAAACACGCTGTTTCTGCCCGCCAGATAAATCGTGGGGTGAGCGTTCTAGCATCTGTTCCAAGTCGACCATTTTGGCCGTGGCTTTGACCAATGGGTACATGTCGATATTTGAAGTTAGCTGGTTCTCCAGCGCAAATGCAATGTCTTCGCCAATGCTCAAACCGACAAATTGGCTGTCCGTATCTTGCAGTACGGTGCCAACTTGCTCAGTGTATTGGTGCATGTCGAAAGGGGCGGTGTCTTGACCATTGATGGTCAATGTTCCACTGGTTTCCCCTTTGATTGCGTGTGGGATCAGTCCGTTAAGACATTGCCCAAGGGTAGATTTACCACTACCACTTGGACCGATAATGACGATTTTCTCTCCTTTCTCTATCCTTAGATTGATATTTTTTAGCGTCGGTTTGTCCAGCGACTCATATCTAAAAGAGAAGTTAGAAAATTCGATTGTCATTCGACATTAAGCCTCTGTTAAGTTACGGCTTTGCTTGTTACGTTTAGCGACAGACTTAAGAATGAAGAAGCCAACAATAGCAATAAGAATGGTGTTACCGATCGCGATAATAGAAAGCTGGGTAAACACTTTAGTGAACGGTTCTGCGTATAAAATCGTGTCGAGGAATGCAGAGCAACCGTAACCAAATACGTTGCCTAATAGCGCAAGTACTACGAATAACGCGAAGTCTTTCATATTGAAATCACCTTTCTCCAAACGGTAGCGCGTTAGAGAAGGGAATAGACCGATAATCAAACCAACAATACCTGAACCAAGTACCCAAGTGAGCCATACGCCCCAACCTGCAAATAGGTCAGTAACCCAGTGACCAATAAAACCAACCAAGAAGCCAACAAGTGGTCCAAATAGTACTGAGAACAATGCTAATACTGCCATTGCTGGTTTTAGCGTTGTGTTTGCAAACACAGGGATGCCAAACATAGGTAAGCCGCCGATACCGTAAAGAGCAGCACCGATTGCAATAACCACAACAGTTTTAGCGGAAAGATTCATAGATAACCTCAGTTCAATAGTCGATTTTAAAGAACGTTCATTTATATTGTTGGAAAGCGTTAGTTATTTGATTGTGTAACATATATTCAAAACAACCAAGCTGCTTATTGTTTGCTCTATTTTTCTTCAGGAAATGTGTGATTTGATTCACGCATCCCTTTGACTGGCTTTGGTTTTAGCAAGCATTAAAAATAAGGCGCGCATTATACAGAATATTAATAAAAGTGGGAATGCTATCTATCTGGATGGCTAGAATGAATCAGGGGCTGATCGTCAGCCCCTGATTACACGGTTTGATGTTATTTTTACCAATAAATGAATGCGCTATATGTTCATTAATGGTCGAGGTATAAATAGTTCTGCCAGCTCTTCATACGAATAAGCACTTTGCGCATCACTGATACGTGAGTAAAGCTGTCTGAATAAACTGCAACTTCAACCGCAGTACCCATTGGTAGGTGGTATCCACTCAAGTCGTCGGTAATTTTCAGCTTCGCAAAAACACGTCCGCTCGTGCGCAAGGCATCAGTCCCAAGAAGAGCGCCTCGCGCTTGAATTTGGCTTTCACCAATGGCTGGAATCACGTCAATGACTTCGCCACGGAACACTTTGCCCGGAATTGCGCGGAACATAAATTCTGCTTCAAAGCCTGGCTTCAAGCGTTGTAATGAGTTCTGTCTGAATGCCGCGGTGTACGTAATGTCTTCGGTATGTACGAAGGTCATTGCCGGGGCAAGTGGCAACGGCACAGCCATAACACCAGGACGCAAAGCCAATTGCGTAACGTAACCATCGGTTGGCGCACGAACGACGGTTTGCTCTAAGTTAAACTCTGCTTTACGCAGCTCGGCAAGAAGTTGCGCGACTTGGGTATTTTCGCCTCCGATTTCAGAGTCCAGAGCGATTTGCGCTTGTTCTTGTTGCAAAATCGCAACGTCTAACATGGCTTCTGCCGCTTTATACGCTTGGCGTCGAGTATCCAAATCTTGTTCAGTAAACGCGCCACGATCAAAGCCCTTTTGATATCGGCTAAATTCCCTTTGTGCTTTATCTCTGTCCGCTTGCGCTTTCAATACAGCAGCTTCTGCTTCTCTTAGATCAGACTCTAAACCCAGGGCACCTTGGCTTGCTTCTTTGACTTTCGCTTTAAGGCGAGCAACTTCTGCTTCAAAAGGCACAGGATCGATTTTGAAAAGAATATCGCCCGTTTTGAGCGGTTGGTTGGCCTGGACTGGCACTTCCACCACGCGGCCACGCACGCCAGAGACGATAGGCGTAGTCGGGAACACTTGGTTACCTAATTGAGTAAATGGGTGGTTGTAGTTCATAAGCAGCACGAGTGTGCCCACTAACACTACGCCGCCAAGTACGGCGGTTGGAACGGTCCATTTGTTTAGAGGAATATTGAAAATTTTAAAAATGGCAATACAAAGAGCGGCGTAAGTCAGAATCAGCAATAAGTCCATTATTCGTCCTCTTTACTTTGTTCAGGCAAAGGCTTTTGCTGAATCTTTTGTTGTTTCAACATCGATACTTCGTTTTTGAGTTCGTTGACTTCATCGATGAGTTCTTCAAGGCGGTGATGAATGTCGTGTGTTTCTTGTTCTAGTTGTTTAAAACCCCAGCCGCGTTCCTTGCGCCATAATGTTGCCCAGATCCATAAAAATGGCCACAGCGCATGCAAAGTGAAAAGGCTGACCCAGCCAGCGTAGTGAATTGCGTCTTGGTGCGGGTGCTCTCTCTCTTTAGCGATTTCATATGGAATATCATGAATGACAATGATTCCGTAAAAGATCACTAAAGCAACGAAGATGAGTAACCCAAGTGCAAAATAGTCTAGAAACATCTTACCTACCTGTGCTTATTGCGAAATGGAAAATCTACGTAAATTAACAATTTAAGTATTTGTCTTAACTACAGATGAATCAAGCGGTTTTTATGTAGGAATTATGTTTATGCGATGTAAGTATCCACTGATGTTTATTGGCAGTTAAGGTGTTGCTGAGTACTTATTTAAACAAACAGTGAAGTGATAGAGGAAGGATAAGTAAAAAGTATAACAAAGCCCCAGATGTCAACCGGGGCATGGTTTAAAGTTCGGTACAGACTTGGTTTCTGCCGTTGGCTTTGGCGCGATAAAGAGCTTTGTCTGCACGATAAAAAGTTCGCTGAGTATTCTCGCCTTCTCGATGCAAGGTAATCCCTATGGATACGGTCAGCCCCCGTTCACCAAGAATATCCTCCCAACCATATTGATAAATCCGTTCACGATAATTCTCGGCATGCATTTCTGCGCGTTCCAGTTGGGTATTCTCAAGGATCACGAGGAACTCTTCACCACCAAATCGTACGCACGATGCGCCTTTAAATCTGAAGTAGGACGCCAGTTCCTGTGACACACTTTTGATCGCTTTGTCGCCCACCAAGTGGCTTAGTTCGTCATTGATGGATTTGAAGTGATCGATATCGATGACCATCAATGCAAATGCAGTATCGTGCAGAAGTAGATCTTTTAGTTTAACTTCTAACCAGCGTCGGTTGTGTAAAGACGTAAGTGGATCGGTAAAGACGTCCTGCTGCAGCTGAGCAACAGTATTTTTATGCTGCTTGGTGGTTTCTTTTAGTTCTTTGTTTTCTAGCTCTGACAAAATGAGTTTGAGTTGTAACTCAAAGCGTGAAAGTCGGCGTAGTTGAGCAGACCCTAACTCACCGATCGGAATATGTTTTACAAGATCAGATTCGATTCTATGCGCTTTTTTTTCACAATTTAATGCTTCTTGATACAACCCTTGAGAGGCGTAAACTTGACTCATCGCGTTATAAAAATGCTGAGTAACGATAGGAGATAGCTGCTTTTGAATCCTTTTACTGATGGAGTCCAACGTTAAATTAGCTAAAGAAGTGTGCCCTACACCGTTTAGACAATACGCAGTCTCAATTTTGACCATCGTGGATAACCAGTATGTCGTGGCACTACCCGTTGTATACTGAACATTCGAAATAGCCAGCAACGCATTGGGGTAGTCTTCTTGCAGACGATGTAATTTGGCTCGGTAGAGGTGAATTTGTGCGGCGAGGTTTTTATCACTGACGAGAATGCTCAGTTCTTCACATTCACTCAACAGCTCTTTGGCGTCTGCGGTACGGTTCAAGCTGATATAACAGGCAAGCATGTACAGCTTGTAACGAAGGCGTAGGGATCGACTGCCAATAGCGTGATCGATAGCATCTATTTTTTGATAATAACGTAATGCACGTTGGTGATCCCCATAGGCATCGCATAAATTACCCATTCCAATAATGGCCAATACGTACTCATCAATATAGCCGTACTCGACGGCGATATTGGTTGAAGCAACATACTCGGTTAATGCCGCATTGTAGTCACCTACTTCAACTAAACGCTCACTCAAGCTTGCTTTCACAGAAAGAATATCTTCTACATCTTCTGGTAAAACAAGCAACTCAAGCGCTTGTTTCAATTCACTAATGCTGTCGTTGAGCTGTTTGATCTCTCTTCGATACTCGGCGCTAATGATATAGCAATGCGCTTTCTCTCGGTTTGTTGACGCAATATGTAACCCTATGTGTTCCCATAGCGTAATCGCTTCTTCACCTGAAACGGAAGAAGGATCGATACCTGCGTCAGTCACCTTGCTAAGCAGTTGTTCCATTCTTCATTACCTCAATATAACTTTCTTCGAGCTGTTCTAACGTGAATGGGAAGGTCAGGATATCTTGCAAATACAGTATCGGTTTCGGGCCTTTGATTCCGCGTCGCTTCCATGGATAGATGTCTAACATCGCTTGGACAGTGCGGTAGACCTCTTCTGCTGCTTGACCTTTTTCTGCAATTAACATTGCTAGCCTGTTACTGGAAATTCTCGAGATGAGGTCGCTGGAGGTTGTCAATGCATGAACGAGCTCGGTACAAACATCGAGAACTTCGGGGTTTGAATGCTGAATCATAATGATGGCGTGGTTAGAGCGTTTGAGCTCCGTTTTAAACAAAACTAACTGTTCCCACCAGTAGGTCTCAGAAACGACATTAGAGAACTGTTTTTCAGGGTCGTATTCGTGTTGAGAGCGAATATGATTGATCAGCTTACGTGCTCGCTGCTCTAGTTGGCGTTTAGAGCCTCTTGCTTTATCCATGCTGATTCGATGAGTTTGTTCTTTGAGCATTTTGAGTGCGTGCTTACGGTATTTCTTGAACGCGTTAAACGCAGACTCAAAGTCACCTTGTTCTTCAGCGACTCGTGATTGTTGGAAGCAAATTTGGCTGAGTAGCTCACCGTGGTCGAAACTGAGTGCAGACTCTTCTGCTGCAAGTAGCAACTTGGCAGCGCTGTCTGTATTTTGGCGCAAAAGCTCAAGTCTTGCTCGGCTAATAAAAGAGTGTGCTTTCATCCAAACGAGGTCATGCTCAATGGCGAGCTGGTGGGCTTTTTGGGTGGCTTCTTCGGCCGCATCAAGGCGTTCTAGTCCAAGCAGTGCTAACCCTTTAAAGTCCCAGATCTCGGCTTGCCACGTACTGTCATCATGATCTTTTAATACTTCGGTTGCTCCATCCAGTACCGTAAGCATCTCGACAAACTTATTTAGTAAGTAATAGTCCCAAGCTAATAGGATGCGCGCTTTGCCTTCTAACCAAGCAATACGAACATTGTTTGCCACTTTAACGGCTAACTCATGAGTTGAAGCGGCAAGTTGGTGTTCATTAGTGATGCGCCATACATTACCAAGCCCAATTAGAGATTCGATTTGAATTTCAACATCATCAACAAGAGCAGATTGTTCGAGCGCATTAATCCAATATTGTTGCGCGGAATAATACTTTGCTTGGCCCCAATATTGGAGTGCAAAAAGATGGAGAATTTCCGGGAGATGATCGTCGGTTTCAAGCTGTGTTTGTTTGCTGTAAGCGTTTTTGACGAGTTTTAAGCCTTGTCGGTAATCCATTAGGCACCAACAGCATTGCGCCATGATGAGTAAGGCTTTGATCTCTCCGTCCACAAATAAAATTTGTTCCGCGCGGATACGATATTGCTGCGCAATATTAAAGGTATGTTTAGGGGCCGATTTTATTTGGCCTTTAAGCTTAGTGAGATCATCTTCTAGCTGAATTTGGTTTTTATCCAACGTTCACATCCATGACTATCGAACTGGAAATCACACCTAATATTAAGTGGTTAGATGCATGTTTCTTTACCAAAGCGATGCGGATAACGTTTTGGTAAACGATCAGGGGCCGTAATGTATACCGTTACAACCCCTAATTACTACATCTAAATTACCAATAGAATAGCTACGATAGGAGCTGTTTGATTGTCAAAGGTGCATCAGAGACTTCCAACCTTTGTGCAGCGGTAAGACCTTGTTTATCCTGATAGCACAAATTATGCCAAGCTCTGAATATATCTAAAAGAGGTAAAATACCAGCAGGTCGTAATTTGCGACGTGGCTCGTTAATGAAGCTTTCGAAAAGAATCTGAAAGCGGTTTTGATAAAACTTCACATGACGAGTTGTCGCAACGTTAAACCATTTTTCAGGCTCATTTTGATCGCCAGCGAGGTAGCAAATGCCTTTGTGGTTTTCGTTTTGACTAGAGATTGCCCAACGATCGCGCCACCAACTCATATAGGCGATATCGACTTTGCCAAAGGGAGTGCTCATGTCCCAACTAGCGTCCTCTTCTACGTACATCAAGTCGACACTTTTCTCTTTAATACGAGGTAAACAAACGCTCAGTGCAGCTGAACGTAGTAGGGGATCTTGAGGCATGTATAGAGATACACGTTTGTTTGGGCAGCACATATCAAGTACGTGCAAATAGTGTGCATACGAGGTGTATGGCGGACGGACTAATGCCCCTTTTGAAGGGTAATGAAATACAGATAGATTACCAAGAGGGTCTTCTACGTTACCGCGAGCCAAAATTGTTTGGTATTTTTGGTCAATTCGCTCTCTGAGGTGATGAGAAGGTTCCGCAAGCGGCTCACTTGCTTCCGCTACGTACTCCTGGGAAACAAAACGAGACACCTCATCGTAAGGATTATGATCGAGCGTTGCGATTGGCTCTTCATCAGCGGAATAATTGACGTGCTGGCAAAGAATATAGCCAGAATGCGCTTCGCCAGAAACAATCCAATACACACCATTATTGCTGTTCGGTTGCAATGCAATATAGTTTGAGGCCAATTCATAATGCGTTGCGTGGTTTACCCAGCGCGCATCAATGGTTGCCAGCTTGCGGCGGCAGCGGCTAGCTATGTGGTCAACATGATCGTAAAAGGTTTTTGGGTTAATACTAAGCTTACGGCAGATTTCTCGTACGGAATATCCCGTAAACAATAAACCCATCAAGTTCTCTTGAAATTGAAGCTTCTTGTTGGCACCAGACCACTTGTCGACAAAGGTACTTTGACACACTTTACAGCGGTAACGTTGGCGATCGCCACTGTAACCGAAAGCGTGATAGAGGTGTTTGTGAGTGTGGACAGAGAGTCCAAAGTTGTCGCAATCATCATTACGGCAAGCAGGCAACCCGTCACTGTGGACGTGCCGCAGGCGATGAAGTTCGTTCACGACATCGCGATTATTAAGTAAGGGGGGGAAAGCTCCACATTCACGGCATACCATCGCCGGACGCTTAGGGTTCGCATGTTGCAGAACGTAACGCTTTGCATCACTCAATCCAAAGTTGTCACACGCCAATGTTTTACAAAAGTTGAGTTGTAACCCATCTGCGTCTTTTGGCAGTTCGCCGTTAGACACAATCGCCCCCTCGGGATAATTCGGGCAGCCAGCATAACTCTGGCTGCAAATTATTACTTACTATTTGTTCTTAGATGTTGATTGCAGTTTCTAGTGCAACTTTCATCATGTCGTTGAACGACTTCTGACGCTCTTCTGAGCTTAGTTTTTCACCACGGATGATGTGGTCAGAAACTGTCAGGATAGTCAGTGCTTTCGCGCCTAGGTCAGCTGCTACGCCGTAGATACCAGCCGCTTCCATGTCTACACCTAGGATGCCTAGTTTTTCCATCTTCTCGAAGATGTCTGCTTCTGGTGTGTAGAACAGATCTGCAGAGAATACGTTACCTACTTTTACAGGCACTTCCTGAGCGCGTGCTTGGTTAACCGCTTCTTCTAGAAGACCGTAATCAGCGATTGCTGCGAAATCGTGGTTGTTGAAACGGATACGGTTAACTTTAGAGTCTGTAGAAGCACCCATACCGATAACAACGTCCATTAGTTTCACGTCGTCACGTACTGCACCACAGCTACCTACACGGATAACGTTTTTCACGCCGTATTCAGCGATTAGCTCGTGTACGTAGATACAGCAAGACGGGATACCCATGCCGTGGCCCATTACAGAAACTTTTTTGCCTTTGTAAGTGCCAGTAAAGCCGAACATGTTGCGAACGTCACAAACTTGTTTCACATCTTCTAGGAACGTTTCAGCGATGTATTTAGCGCGCAACGGGTCGCCTGGCATCAGAACTGTTTCAGCGAAATCACCTGGTTGTGCGTTAATGTGTGGGGTTGCCATAAGTGCTCTCCAAAGTTTTGTTTTGATAAAACGCCTCTATTATAGAACGCTATTACCAATTCTGTTGAACTTGTTCGTTTTCGTTGAGGCAATAATATCGGGACGTACAGTAGCCCCTTGAGAGCTTAGTCACAAAAACCACGCATTTAGAAACTGCAACTCCTATTGATAACTAAATCTGTTGAAACCAAAAGAGCAATCGATTTGCTTTTGAGCAGTTTGTCGATTGCGCGCACAAATTCTTTGTTTTTGGGCCAAACTTTTTTCTGAAAGCTGGTTGATCGAAATACTTTCGAGTGAAGTAAAACGATTAAATTGTACAACTTATTTTCTTGTACAATCTGGAAAGGCTTGCTATAAGTTATACAACAAAACTTTTTGTATAGGGATGCGTCATCATGGAATCTTCAATCAAAGTAGGTATCAGTTCGTGTGTTTTGGGTGAACGAGTGCGTTTTGACTCTGGTCATAAGGTGAGCAACTTTGTGACTAAAGAGCTTAGCCCGTATTTTGACTTTATTTCGGTATGCCCTGAAGTCGGCGTAGGTATGCCAGTACCCCGTCCAACCATTCGTCTTGTTTCTAATGAAGAGCGTGTTGCATTGGTTGAAACCAAAAATCCAGAAAATGATCATACCGACAATATGCTCACTTACTCGGCCAATAAAGTAGATGAACTTCAAAGCGAGCAGCTTTGTGGTTACATCGTTTGTGCCAAGTCACCAACTTGTGGCATGGAGCGAGTCAAGGTTTACAGCAAGAACAGTGCTGCGAAAGAAGGTGTTGGCTTGTATACACAAACATTGATGCAAAAAATGCCTTGGTTGCCTGTTGAAGAGGATGGCAGACTTAACGACCCTGTATTGAAAGAAAATTTTATTACTCGAGTATTTTGTCTAAATGACTTTTACGACTCGATGGATGGTGAGCCTACTCGTGGCAAAATCATCGACTTTCATTCGCGCTACAAACTGACGTTAATGGCACACCACCCAGAGTCATACCGCTCCCTTGGCCGCTTAGTTGCCGATGTCGCTAATTATGAAATTGAAGACTTTTACCAAGAGTATCGTTTAGGACTGATGAAGGCGTTAACGAATCGGGCTAGCCGAAAAAACAACACAAATGTGTTGATGCACTTACAAGGGTACTTCAAACGCTCACTAACTAAAGAAGAAAAAGAAGAGTTAGCGACAGTGATTCACGACTACCGCATCGGAATGCTGCCTCTGCTAGCACCACTTACATTGATTAAGCATTACTTAAATACTTACCCAGACGAGTATTTAGCAAAACAGAAGTTTTTAGAACCGTATCCGCAGGAGATGAGATTACGCTATGGTTTGTAGTTCAGAAGAAAAACTATACGCGATCCGAGATGTCGCAGAAATCACGGGTGTAAAACCAGTTACGCTGAGAGCTTGGCAACGAAGATACAACTTGATCCAGCCTCAGAGAACTGAAAAAGGACACAGACTCTATCGCCAGCAAGATCTCGATACGATTCGCGAAGTCCAGAGTTGGCTCGCGAAGGGGATTTCGATTGGTAAAGTGAAGGGGCTGCTAGGAAAAAGCGCCGATGTCGAAGTCAAAAACGAGGTTCGCACACTCGAAGAAGTTGAAAACATGCTGCTTGCGCTGTCTACCCTGAATCGAGGAAAAGCAGAGAGTTTACTTGCCTCTGTGCTTAAAGAGTACCCACTAAAACTCGTTATTGATCAGTTTATTAGCCCAGTATTTGATGCGCTAGATATGGTAAAAGGATCGTTGCGATCCTTGCAGGTGGGGTTATTTCAGACTTGTTTAATCACTCGACTTGCCCTTGTTATCGATTCTGAAAACAAAGCCGCTTCCAAAGGAAAGTGTCTGCTCATTAGCTTTGAACAAAACAGAGAAGCTGAGAGTTGGATTCAAGCAGCGAAGCTTTGTGAACAAGGGTATCACACGACTTTGATCGATAAGGTTGATGATGTTTCTGGTCTACTAGATCACGAGGTCGTTGAAAATGGTTCGTTTATCTACCTTTTCTCCAACAAAGCGCTAGCTGCTAAACAAGTGGCATCCATCAAAATGCTTCACGCACAACTAGGTGATCGGATGGGGTGCTCTGAAGTGATAGAGAAATTACACCTAACTTAGTAGACAAAAGATAGGAGCTACCATGATTTTAGTATGGTTTCGACGTGACTTACGTACGTTAGACCACACGGCACTCAAAGCGGCATTGGATTCAGGTCAGCCTGTTGTCGCTTGCTTTATCGCGACGCCAGATCAGTGGCGGGAGCATCACATGGCGCCGATGCAGGCAGACCTCATTGCTCGTCGCTTAGCTTGTCTTAACGAGGAGCTTGAAAGCCTTAATATTCCTTTTTTGTACAAAGAGGTGCCGTCGTTTTCCGTTTGTACAGATGTGATTAGTGGGTGGGCGGAAACACTTGAAGCTACGTCTGTCATGGCAAACATTCACTATGAGGTGAACGAACGAGAGCTCGATACACAAGTAAGTGAAGCGTTAGCTTCTCACGATATCGAATTTGAACTGTTTCATGACAAATGTGTGCACGCGCCAACGACGGTTCTTAATAAGCAAGGCGAATATTTTAAGGTATTTACGCCATTCAAGCGTGCTTGGTTAACGCAGTTCCATATGCCGACGGTAGTAAAACCTCACGAGCAAGCGCCACTCAATAAAAAGGTACTCGAACAATTAGAGTCGGCTCGATTTAATTCAAGCTTCACATTTAGCTATCCTCGAGAATCCAGTGAAGACTGGCTGGCTTCGACTAATGATATTTTGAAACAGCTTAGGGAATTTGCACGGGAGCGCAGTGACGCGTACCAAAGCGAGCGAGACTTTCCAGCTATCGATGGCACTAGCCAACTGTCTCCATACCTTGCGATTGGCGCGCTATCACCCAGGCAGTGTATTGCTCGTTTGTATGCTGAAAATCAACAAAATGACCTTACAGAGGGGAAAGCAACTTGGTTAAGTGAGATCATTTGGCGTGAGTTTTATCAGCACCTATTGGTTTTCGAACCAAAACTCGTCAAAGGCAAAGGATTTATCGATTGGGAGGATAAAATCCAGTGGTCCTATGATGAGAAAGCCTTTGAGCGATGGAAGACAGGAACAACAGGATACCCAATCGTTGATGCAGCAATGCGTCAGCTCAATCAAACAGGCTGGATGCACAACCGATTACGTATGATTGTCGCGAGCTTTCTTACCAAGGACTTACATATTGATTGGCGATGGGGAGAAGCGTACTTCATGAGTAAGCTGGTGGACGGCGATTTTGCAGCGAACAATGGTGGCTGGCAATGGTCTGCTTCTACGGGCTGTGACGGGCAGCCATACTTTCGTATTTTCAACCCGATAAGCCAAGGCGAAAAGTTCGATGCTAATGGTGAATTTGTGCGCCACTGGGTACCAGAAATCAAAAGTGTACCGAACAAATACATCCATAAACCTTGGACTTGGGAGGGCTTTTCTTTACTGGAATATCACAAGCCGATGGTTGATCACAAGACAGAAAGAGAGATAACCTTACAGCTCTTTAAAAGTGCCAAGGAATAGAGTGAAATGCTTAGCAAAAAGCGATCAATGAGTTTCGCAAAACGTACCCTGCTATCTGTGTCGTTATCTTTAGTGAGTGGTCTATCATTCGCTAAGATGTACGAATTACCAGAGGATGGAAGCCGTTTAATTGGTCGCCTTGAAAACCACGTCGTGCAAGAAGGCGAAACCATGGCAAATATCGCTAAGCTCTACGATGTGGGTATGCTAGGTTTAATGGCCGCAAACAAAGGCGTGGATCCCTTCTTACCAGAAGAGGGGCATGTTCTTACTATTCCGACACAGCTAATCCTCCCAGACGTACCTTATAAAGGTATCGTTATTAATCTAGCCGAGCTGCGCTTATATTACTTTCCGAAAGGAGAGAATATTGTCCATGTATTTCCTGTCGGAATTGGCCGAATAGGGCGCGATACCCCAGTAATGACAACGCGTATCAGCCAAAAACGACCGAACCCTACATGGACTCCTCCAGCCTCTATTCGTGCCGAGTACAAAGCAAAGGGCATTGACCTACCAGCCGTTGTTCCTGCGGGGCCTGATAATCCACTTGGTATGTTTGCATTGCGTTTAGCTTACGGGAATGGCGAATACCTAATTCATGGTACCAACAAGGACTTTGGGATTGGTATGCGAGTCAGCGCGGGTTGTATTCGTATGGACCCAAGTGACATTGAGTGGTTATTTGACAAGGTTCGTAACGGCGAAGACGTTAACATCATTAACCAGCCTATCAAAATGACACTTGAGCCTGACAGAAGTGTGTTCTTAGAAGCACATGAGCCTTTGACTCGTAGTAATGGCGAGAAAGATGAACTGAAAGTGCCGAAAGAGTTAAAGTGGTGGTTGGATGAATTCGGTATGAAAAACGTGAAGGCTAAAGCAGCAATTGCTGCACAGAATGGGGTTCCTATCGAAATAACCGCGCCTTAACGGGCGTTAAGACGCGGTATCAAATCTTACTTAGTGTAAGACTGAGCGATGTTATCGATACGCTCGTTAGCACGCTCAGCTTCTTCTTGAGCAGCCATTGCTGCTGCGCCTGATTTTTGAACGTCAGATTGAAGAGCTTGTACGTCTTGGCTTAGTTGGCTAACTTGGTTGCTTAGTTCGTCTAATTTTGCTGCATTTGCTGTAGCTGCGTCATCAGAAGAAGCACAACCGGCTAGTAGAAGTACTGAAGTTGCTGCAGCTGCGATCAACGTTTTGTTCATATAAGAACTCCTTGCTTATAGTGAAAGTCTCGCCACTAACTATTATTTTATACAGTAGCGAGGTTAAATGTGGTTACATTTTATCAGTACATGATGTAGCAAAAGTCAAAAAAACCCAAGAATTTCATGGAGTACCTGACGTCAACTTTTACCTGAACTTAACAAAGTTTAACTACCTATCCTTTATTTCGTTCTCACAACAGTTTTCATAGCAGGTGTATTTGCCACGTTCCTGATATCAATAATTTAGACGATATTGACACAAATGAAAGTTTATTGGCCCAAATAACTGCTATTTAAGTCGTTTTGTTGATGGATAGAAGGCATATTTGAACGGCTTTTCTCTAAACTTCCTGTCCAGCTGCTCATCAAAAAGGCTAGTCTTTACTCTGAACTGAGCCACAAATGATGTTTTACCGTTACCACAGGGAATTAGTTTGTGTGATCTCTATCTATACTCCTATGATTTGCGGTATTATACCGAGCTTTATTTTTTGCTGCGTTAGAGCGGAAACGACACTACAGAGCGCTCAGACGCTGACTGATTTATTGGAGAATACTTTGCAATTTAAAGATCTAGGCCTAGACAACCGATTGTTGAAGAACCTAAAACACTACGATTTTAAAAAAGCGACTGACATTCAGCAGCAGGCGATTCCTGTTGCGATTGCAGGCAAGGATCTATTGGCATCTTCGAAAACAGGTTCGGGCAAGACTTTGGCGTTTGTATTGCCAATGCTTCATAAGTCTTTAAAGACAAAATCGTTTTCTGCGAAAGACCCTCGCGCGGTAATCCTTGCTCCTACTCGTGAGCTAGCGAAACAAGTATATGGTGAGCTTCGTTCTATGCTAGCTGGCCTATCTTATGAAGCAGCACTGATTTTGGGTGGTGAGAACTTTAACGATCAAGTAAAAGCTCTGCGTCGTTACCCGAAATTTATCGTGGCGACACCAGGACGTTTGGCTGATCACTTAGAGCACCGTTCGCTTTATCTGGATGGTTTGGAAACGCTAATTCTGGACGAAGCAGACCGTATGTTGGATTTGGGCTTTGCACCAGAGCTTCGTCGCATTCATAAAGCAGCCAAGCATCGTCGTCGTCAAACGTTGATGTTCTCTGCGACATTAGATCATGCAGACGTCAATGAAATCGCGGCTGAAATGCTCAATGCGCCAAAGCGAATTGCTATCGGCGTTTCTAACGAAGAACATAAAGATATCACGCAAAAATTTTACTTGTGTGATCACCTAGATCATAAAGAGGCAATTTTAGATCGTGTTCTTTCTGAGGCTGAATACCGTCAAGTTATTATCTTTACGGCAACGCGTGATGATACTGAGCGACTAACAGAAAAGCTGAACGAAAAGAAACTGAAGGCTGTAGCACTAAGTGGTAACTTGAACCAGACTCAACGTAACACCATTATGAGTCAGTTTGAGCGCGCAGTATTTAAGATCCTTGTAACGACTGATGTTGCTTCCCGCGGTTTGGATATTGCAACTGTGACACACGTCATCAACTTCGATATGCCAAAGCATACCGAAGAATACGTACACCGAGTTGGTCGTACTGGTCGTGCTGGAAATAAAGGGGATGCAATCTCTCTTGTTGGTCCAAAAGACTGGGATAGCTTTAAACGTGTAGAAGCATACCTACAACAAGATCTTGAGTTTTCATTGTTCGAAGATTTGAAAGGTAAGTTTAAAGGCCTTAAGCCACCTAAACCAGATTTCCGCAATAAGAAAGCGACCGCAAAGAAAGCTCGCCCTCAAGCGAAAAAATCGGCGAAAAAACCAGCTAAGCGTGACAAGAGCTTCTACAAAAACGTATCTGTGGGTGATGATGTCTTCATCCCTAAGAAAAAACCAGCGGCACCGAGCTCTGAAGAGTAAAAGCTGCTGTAGTTTCCCATTGATTTTAGTTCTTAAAAATCCGAGTGTTCGCACTCGGATTTTTTATGTCTGTCGCTAGGTGAAATAGCGTCTTTCCATACTCACTCGTTAGTCAGCTTTTATATCTGTCTGGTTGTATATAAACAGCATAGAACGCTAATTTAGGAAGTTATTAAGTTTTATAACCTCGGTTAAAGCAAACGTTTTTCCTCACACACTAGATAAAAATCTCACATGATTATGAAAATGATAATTGATCTCATTTTTATTTAAGGGCAGAATACGCGCCATTGTATTAATCCTATAAATGAATTCGCTCTCTATATGAAATTTACTCATGTTTTTTTAGGGCTCATAATTACCTCTAGTTCTGGCTTTGCTGCTGATGATTTCAACTGGCTTCGAGATGATGCTCGTAAAGATGAGCGAGTTCTTACCTACCTAACAGAACAAAACCACAAAACTGAACAGCACCAAAAAAGTTATCAGACGTTGACAAAAAACCTACTAACGCAGTGGGATACCATTGTGGCAGACAAAGGTGATAAGCCATGGTCGATCGTGAGTGGAAGAGAGTGGACGCTAATGCGTCGCGATGGTCGTTACTTACTATTATCCCGTGCGAGTCAACATGCACCAGAAAACGTGGTGTTCGATTTCGATGAACGACAATCTGCGCATCAGTACTACCAACTTGGTCAATGGCAAGTGAATGGTGACACGCTACTTTTCACGGAAGATATCGACGGCAGCGAACAATATCGTGCTGTGGTTGTTGATTTACTCTCCGGTCAATCTACGGAACTGGCGACGCACGTCGATAGTGGCGTATTGTTGTCACCTAACGGGAAAGTGGCATTCCTCGTTGCAAAAGAAAAGCGCACCCAGCGACCTCATCAGATCTTACGTATCTCCACTGAATCTTTGGCAAAAACAGTCCTATGGAATGAACCCAAGTCAGATTGGTTACTTTCTTTCTATCGTGCGGCAGATAGCCGTTATGCTGTGCTGCAAAGCAACAACGAGTCAACAACAGAGCAGAAGCTTGTCGACCTAGAAACGGGCACTGTCTCAGATTCATTGCGAAAGCCTGAAGTGGGTGTGGAATATTACGCGGATGTGGCGAAAGGTTACATTTATCTTAAAAGCAACCTGGAAGGAAAGTTCGCCCTTTACCAAGCCGAACTCGCACCGCTTGGCGCAACATGGCAACGCTTTACCAATCCTCGTGAGCCGCTTGAACAGTTCTACCTTTATGATGCAGGAGTTGTGGCACTTAGTAAGCCAAACAACTTGTCGACATTGACGGTGTATTCTTACCAAGGTCAGGAAAAAGTGATACTGCCATTGGAACACGATGGTAATGTCGCTTGGCTAAGCACATTGGGCGATTTTGAATCAAACAAAATTCGTATCCGAAGCATGTCGATGACTACGCCTCCTCAGTGGGAAGAGTTCGATGTAAAAACGCTGAATAAATCCTTGTACTCTCAAGATGCTTACCAAGACTTTGATAGTCAGCGTTATGTATCCCAACGTATTTTTATTAAGCACGACGGCGTTTCTGTCCCTGTCTCTTTGGCGTATCGCAAAGACAAATTGCACCCACAATCTCCTGTGATGATTTACGGTTACGGTGCGTATGGTTTTACGATGAAACCGTACTTTATGCCTCAGGTTATCAGTTTACTCGACCAAGGGGTGATTTACGCTATCGCCCATGTCCGTGGCGGTGGGTACTTTGGCGATGAATGGCACGAGCAAGGCCGTGGTGTGCGAAAAGCCAATTCTATTGGTGATTTTGTCGCGGCCGCGAAGGCGCTGCAAACATTCGAACGTGGCAATAGAGAGGTTTTCGCCATCGGTTCTAGTGCTGGTGGCACGTTGGTGGCCGGAGCGGTTAATCAAGATCCTAAATTGTTTTCAGGTGTCGTACTTAAAGTGCCTTTTGTTGATGTGGTTGCAAGTATGTCGGATACCTCACTTCCGCTTACCACACAGCAGTATGGCGAATGGGGTAACCCAACCAAACCTGAACAATTGGCGTTAATGAAGGCGTACGATCCGATTCTCAATATCCATAAAGACGCTTACCCACCCATGTTTGTTCAAGTCGGTTTAATCGATCAGCGCGTGCCATATTGGGAAGGCGCAAAGTATCTCGCTAAAGTTTCAGCGTTAAGTGAGCGCAACGGGCCGTACTTGTTGCAAACTGATTTTAATTCGGGCCACCAAATGGACCCACGACAAGCGCAAGAACAACAAGCAAAAGAATACGCATTTCTACTATCACTCATTAAAACATCTAAAGCGGAGCAGTAAATGAAGCTTACCCCAGTGTCAGCGGCAGTACTTTCGGTACTTGCTGCCAGTCAAGTGCACGCCGAATCTAAGGTTTTCTCAATGGAAGAGGTGGTGGTAACCGCCAATAAAATCGATCAGCCATTGTCAAAAGTGGCAGGTAGTGTCGCGGTTATCACAAACGAGCAAATCGAAGAAAGAGGCGAGACCGAGCTATATGACGTGCTGCGTAACGAACCTGGTGTAAGCGTGACGGGCGGTGCAGGACGTCCGCAAAACATTACCATCCGTGGTATGACGGGTAACCGCATTATGATCGTTCGTGATGGCATTCGTTCTGCGGATGGCTTCGGTGCGAATGACATTAATGATGCCGTTGGGCGGGATACTTTTGATTTATCCAATTTTGAATCGCTGCAAATCATTAAAGGGGCAAGTTCTTCGGTGCATGGCTCTGGCGCGATCGGCGGTGTGGTGATTTTAGAATCCAGTCAGCCGGGTGATTTCTTAAAAGACAAAGACTTCTACACCGATGTTTCCGGTACTTACACCGATATCAGCAACAAGTACAAAGGCACGAGTAATCTAGCTTTCCGTTCCGGTGATACAGAGAGTTTGTTTAACGTTTCATACTGGCAAGGACAAGAGACACGTAACTTTGATGAAGATTTGTATAACCGCGATCTCGATGGTTACAGCGGTGCTTATACGATCAACCACTTTTTCAATGAAGAGGTGATGTTGAAAGCCAAAGCGGAACTCTACACCCAGAACCAAGAGCGTTTGGAGGGTTCACCGTCCATTCAACCTGATGGAATTTGGCATATTGAAGACTTTGCTGAGGATGAAACCACAGAAGAGTACAGCGCTTATATTGGTGCAGAGGTGACTCCGATTAATCCAACTTGGTTCGAAGAGTTGGATACCAAAGTTTACTGGCGTCACACCGAAGTGGTGGAAGACACCAACCGTTTAATGCGCCAAGTGGATCACAATGGTTTGATCACCAAGCGTCGCGAGCTGGAACACAAAACCTTCATTGACGAAACAATTGGCTTCCGTGGCGATTTCACTAATACGATTTATGGAGCAAATGCTGAGCACCAATTGGCTTACGGTGTCGAGCTTTCTACTGACTATTACGAACGCACAGATAGCGACTCCAAGATTGATTGGAACGGAGTAACACCTTCGACCAAACAACCTTTCGCTCCTGCTCGTGCTTATAACATTGGTTTGTACGTTCGAGACATGGTGGAACTGGATAAATGGACCATCACAGGTGGCCTACGCTTTGATGCGCACCGTCTCACGCCAGACGGTGCGGGTGAAGTGGGCGGCTTCCCATTAAAAGACATGGATAGCTCAGAGGTATCTCCAAGCCTGTCGGTTTCTCGTGAAATGTTTGCCAACAACATTGCTTATGTATCTTATAACCATGGTTACCGTGCTCCGGAATACGATAAAGCGTATGGCTTCGTAAGCCACGACTTTGTGCCGCTCACGCCGTTTGTCATTGCACCAAACATGGATCTAGAAGCTGAAACTTCCGACTCATTTGAAATCGGTAACAAGTTCGATAACGGTCGTGCGTATGTCTATGCGTCTTTGTTCTACAACAAGTTTGAAAACTTCATCGACGTTGTGACCACGGGCTTTGACTCAAGCAATGGTAATTACATTAAACAATACCAAAACCTCGATGGTGTCGAGACGTATGGTGCAGAGCTTTCTGCGGGTTACGCGATCACTAAGCGATGGAACATCAGCACCAAGTTTGGTTACGTAGATGGCAAAGACGCGGAAGGTGAATACGTTCGAAGCATTACGCCATTCGAAGGTAACGCTCAACTGAAATACGCCAACCAAGACTTCAATGCTTACGTGGCTTGGAACTGGGCCGCGGCAATGGATCGCGTTCCTAAATGCCAGACCACGCTTGGTCTAGCGACAGATTGCGCGCAGACAAGTGCGTGGAATACGTTTGATATTGGCGCAACTTACCACGTTTCCAAAGACCTTCGTGTTAGCGCAAACATCATCAACCTATTCGACAAAGAATACATCCGATACCAAGACGTAGCGGGTATCGTTGAGGAAAGTAAGCGTTACTCAACTGAGCCAGGGCGCTACTTCACGCTGACTGCAAAATACGAATTCTAGGACGAAATCATGAAGCTAAAACCATTGGCGTTTTCACTGCTTATTGCATGTACCCCTGCGGCGCTGGCTGCAGAGTGGGATTATCCCTCAACGGATTCTGTGGTGACCAATGAAGCGCAAGCGAAAACTTATCTAGACAGCCACTACTCAGAAGCGGGCGAGTTTAAGTTCCGTTACAAAGCCCAGTCTCAGCTTGGTGAGCATTACAATTTTGATGTTTGGGTAAACGGTGAATATCAAGCACAGCGCACCTTAGTAGTAACAACTGATAAAAATCATCACGTTGTGCGAGTGTTTAAGAGCCTTGAAGATACGATAATTCGCAACGGTAAACCAACGGTTGCAATGGAATTGGAATCGCCTCGCCAACTGCAAGCACAAGAGCCACCGGCTTTGAGCTCCGGAAGTCTGGTTGATGTTGAGGTTTCTTTATTCAACCCAGATCTGCGCACCATGCAACAGCAAGCGGCACCAGAATCGACGTGGTCAGCACTGTCTGATTACCCTCAGCCGATCGAGTACGTAACCAAGTCGATTGAGGTTTTAAAGTCCGGCGGTAAGTTCTATCTCTCTAACCCAAGATTAAAGCAAGTGGATGCGACGGGTTTATTTGCAGCCCCAACACCTGGTGAAGCGCCTGTACTCGATACGTTGGACTTTCTCAGCGCAGAAGGAGTTCAAGCGTTTGACAGTGTTGATGAGATGCAAAGCACCGAGTTTGGTGACAATGCGTTCCCACAGTTGATGGCTTTTTATCATCTTGATAGCTCGATCCAATATCTGACAAGCCTGACTTACGACTTGTTTGACGAACCGCTTCGTTTTGATGCTCGCGGTTTATCAAAAGATAACTCTACTTACTATTACGGTCCGAAAGCACTCATGCTGGGTGTCGGTGGCGTTTCTCCGGATGCAGTCGATGCTGATGTCGTGATACACGAGCTTGGGCATGGCATTCATTACCAAATCGTACCGGATTGGGCGTACGGTCACACTGGTGCTATCGCAGAGGGTTTTGCTGATTACTGGGCGGGCAGCGCGAGCTACCGCATTCAATATTTGGATGCTTCGCGTCGTGGTCAAGAATTCGAGTTAGATACGGTGTTCAACTGGGACGGTGTGTTCGGAACACGCAAAACAACTCGTAGCTTATGGAACCAAAGAGCACGTTACTTCGAGAGCTCAGAGTACCCAGCGCACGTCAGTGTGGGCGGTGAACTAGGTGACGAGCTATGGTCAACGCCGCTGTTTCAAGCGCTTAAAGCATCGGTTGAACGATACGGTGATGATACCGATAGGGTGTTCCGCGAGTTTGACGCCATTGTTCTTGAAGGCATGTACGGCATTGGTCGTGGCGTGAAAATGCATGATCTGGCGGAGTCGACCGTGTTTGCCGCAAACACCTTGTTCCCAAATAAAGACTACGCCCAATTCCTGACGGACAGCTTCAACAGACACAACTTACTTAAAGCGCCTCTTCGTGTTCGCTATGACGCTCGATACATCGCACAAGGTCAAGACGTTGGTTTGAGCCTGAGCCAAACTGGCCGTGAAGCGAGCATCAAAGGGCAATGGAAGCTAAACAACGCATCTGTTTTCGACTTTGATGAAACGCTTTCTGACTTGACCTCAATGAAGGTGGCGTTACCAAGCGGTCTAACATGTGGCACGCAATTCGATTCCTCTATTTCATTGGATTATCAATTTGCTGAAGGCCTAAAGACTCACCAGTGGAGTGAACAGGTGATGCTGGTTAATGGTACGCCAGAGCTTGATATCCAGCCTCAATCAGTGAATTCCGCTTTACCGGAGCAGGGCGACAGACTGTTCTCTCAGACGCTATCGGACAAGTCACGCACGATTGATGATTCGTTTGCGGTTTACCTGAACATCGAACATGACTCACTGCAAGATCTGCAAGTGACGCTAGTGTCTCCACAAGGCAAATCGGTCGTGCTACTTAGCCATCAATCAAGCAATACCAAAGGATTTAAAGGTTACTTCACCGCTCAGTATGACGAGGAGTTACAAGCACTTGTCGGTCAACCGAGTTGGGGTACTTGGCGTCTCGAAGTGTCTGACCGCGTGTCAGGGAACTCTGGGGTGTTGAAAGAGTGGGGTGTGAGTCACTTTGCTCAGTATCAGTGTAGTGCTGATACCACTAAAGAAAGCAGTGGCGGTGGTTCAGGTGGCAGTGGTTCGCCTTGGACCTTGTTAGGACTTTTCCTGCTTTCAATGGTGAGAGTGATTCGCTCTCGTTAATTAAAATCAAAAGAAGATAAAATCTATGAAGTTTCAATATTCTTTCGTTGCTATGTCACTAGCCCTTGCTGGCTGTGGCGGAGGTTCTGGTGGTGACACGTCGGCACCGACCTATGATGTAGCTGGCACCATCGTTTCTGCAGGTACACTTCTTGATACGCCAGTGTGCATCGATTTAAACCAAAACTACGTTTGTGATACGACCGAGCCGAGTGCTAAAACGGATAATGCCGGTAAATTTAGCATGACTTCAAGCGACAAAAACGTACTAACCAGCACCATTCTTGCTCAAGTTGATCAAGGTTCGAACCAAACGTTGCGTCTTGCGGCTCCGGGCCAAAACTTAGCAACGGGTAACACGGTCAATGGTGTAACAACGTTGCTCGCAGGTCTTGTGGTTGACGGTAAAACCGTTGCTCAAGCTGAGGAGATTGTGAAAGCACAACTCACCGATGCCGGTGTTTCTCTGTCTGGAACGGTAATGTCTAACGCAGAAGCCAGCGAGCTAGATAAGCTAGAGCAAAACACGGTTGCACTATTAGCTGCAATGCAGCCACAACAAATGACCCAAGGCGTAGCGCTGCTTGCTCAAAGCCTTAGCTACCAGGGTAAATCATTGGCCTCTGATCTTCTGTCTGAAGTGGAAGTGAGTGCATTTGCTGAAGAAATTGTAGCGGTTGCTGAACAAACGGTTGGTAGTAACGATACGGGCGCCGTTCTTTATTTTGCTGAAGGAGCAGCAGACGTAGCAGAGGTTCAAGCGTCTTACCCTGGTCAAGATGCGGAATACGGCTTCGATAAAGAGGACAAGCAAACGTCGACAGGCGCTGGCTTTAAGTTCGTTAAGCTAGATTCACAAGGTGCAGCTTTAGCTGCAGATGCGACTGAGTGGGCTTGTACTATGGACGAGCGTACTGGTCTTGTTTGGGAAAATAAGAGTGCGGATGCGAGCTCGGTTCAATTTAAAGATCGCCTATTTGCGTTTGAGTCTGAAACATTTAAGCCATTTAGCAAAGATGTAGAGCTTGCAGGTTGTAAAGACGCTGGTGATGAAGTTTGTACCACTAGCCAATATGTTGAGTACATAAACAAACAATCGTTATGTGGAATCACTGGTTGGCGCTTGCCTACTTACCGTGAAACATATGACTTATTAGACTTTGGTGAACAAACACTGTTCGCTCCGAACGAGGAATATGCGCCACACAACGTGTATGGTTTCAATGTTAAATACTTCCCACAGCAAACGATAGGCAGTCCTTATTTAGAGTATGGTGCGTTTTGGCATAGCGACTTTACGTTTGTGAATACATCATCACAGCTCGTTGATGCTGAGGTTTATTTTCCTGCAATTATCTCTCGGGGCGTAGATAGAGGCACTATTTCACTCGTCGATATTCGCTCAAGCAACACAAGTGCAGACGCCGATGACTCATACCAATTCCCAATCCGTCTAGTAGCAGTAAAGGGCCAATAAGATGAAGAAATTAATAACTGTACTATCTCTTGCTTTGGCTTCTCAAACTGCAATGGCTGCACAAGAGTGTTCTACTGACTTTGCTAAAACGGCACCTAACACGCGTTATACATATTCTGATAACGGTACCGTAACTGACTTAAAAACAGGTCTTACATGGATGCGCTGTCCAGTTGGTATGACATGGAATGTAGGAAATCAAGAATGCCAGGGGACGCGATCTACAATGTCATGGCAACTCGCTCTCTCCACAGCCAAACAAATTCGTAATAAGGACGGCAACCATCCTCTTCACAATTTTGCAGACAAAAAAAATTGGCGACTAGCAAATATCAAAGAGCTGGTATCTCTAACTGAGCGAGCTTGCCACAGCCCAGCCATAAATAGTACAGGGTTTGCTAGCGGCTATAGTCTGACAGATGGAGATGATGTTCTAGGGCGTTATGTCTGGAGCAACACACCTAATGGCGACGGTAAGCATGTTGCAACTTTTGATACGACTAATGGTGAGGTTTTCAATAGAGATCCGTTAAACTCAAGTTTCAAAAGTTCTCTCTTGTTAGTGACAGATGAATAATAATTATTACGTTAATAAGGGTTGATAGCTTTGCCTTTATAATAAGCTCCGCCAGTGCGGAGCTTTTTCTTTTCTAACCTTTGGAACTTATCGTGTTGTTCAGAGATTTAAACTTGGAACTGCTTAAGCTGATGTTTTTGGTTTTCTGCTAAACCAGACAACTCTTGCGCTGCCGCGGCTGATTGAGTGATACCAGTGACGTTCTGGCTCACTAGTTCATAGATGTTCGTTAAGTTGTTGTTGATATCAGCCGTGACCTGCTTCTGCTCTTCTGATGCGGTCGCAACTTGAGTGTTGATTGAGTTCAGATCGGCGATAGCATTACTGATATTAGCAAGTGATTGGCTAACTTCTTGTGTCAGAGCTTGGTTGTCTGACAACATCGCTAAGCTGAAATGCATACTTTCATTTGCGTGACCAGATTGTTGCTGTAGCTCTTCTATAATGGTTTGGATCTCTTTGGTGGACTCCTGAGTTCGCGCTGCCAGCATACGTACTTCATCGGCCACTACCGCAAAGCCTCTGCCACTTTCGCCCGCTCGTGCAGCTTCAATCGCTGCATTCAGTGCAAGTAGATTCGTTTGCTCAGAAATACCTTCAATCACTTCGATCACGCGACCAATGTGTTCTGATTGATCTTTTAGCGAAGTTACGACGGCAGCGGCTTCGTTAAGTTGTTCCGCCATCTTTTCACTTGCGCGAGTGCTTTCCCCAAACATGCTTATACTTTGTGAGGTTAACGTACGTGCTTGATTTGATGCACTATCAGCTTCTTGTGCATTGGTCGATACTTCAGCTGCGGTCGACTCTAGCTGATTGATCGCCGAGGCTACTTGCTCAACTTCTTGCTTTTCTTGATCCGAGTTGACGCTGCTTTGAGTCATAACAGTTGCTAACTCGGTTGATGCTGATGCCACATCTTCACTAATGCGAACCAATGCGCTTACAGTTTCACGCAGTTTTTCTATGGTCTGGTTTACATCTCGAGCCAGCTGAGACACTTCGTTTTTCCCGATGGCTTCGGCCTTAACTAGTAGGTCTCCCTTCGCGACTTCCTGCATCGTTACTTGAAGGTTACGAATCGGCGCAACGATGTAGCTGGCGAGTACCCAACTAATAAGTGAAGCGGCACTCAAGATCACCGCAAGCGAGACGGCGCTGTAAGTGAGCGTGGTTGAATGTTGTTCGCCATTCGTTTCGACTTCATCGGTGACGATTTGATTCAATTGTTTAGATAGTTTGTCGATGGCGTTGATCATCGCTTCGCCAGCTAATCGATACTCAGCCATTGCAGATTCGTACTTTTGATTGAAATCAGAGGTGGTGTAATCAGAAGAGTGTTTAGTGGTGAGCAGAGGTGTCATGGTACCGCGAGTGAAATCAACATAGTGATTCATGGCCTTACGCATAGCATTGACTTCATTTTGAACGCCAGGGAGATTGTCGATGGAGTTAAGAAAATCGCGGTTTTTGTTTTGTCGCTCAGAAAGCTCTTGGTTGAGAGACTGAACATCTTCGGCTCTAAATAGACTATAAATGGCTTTGATGCGCATGGCGTAAGTGTTGTCTACGATGCCGCTAAGTTCCTCTTTGTGAATGATTAGCTTATGGGTGGAAGCCGAAACCTTATTGAATGCTTGATCGAGTTTACCGATTCCGACACTCAGTCCAATGATGAGTAATATAACTGTGAATAGAACAGGCAGAAAAACCTGAAGTTTAATAGAAAGCGTACTAAGAAATTGACGCATGAGATTGACCCTCTATCGGTTTGATTATTATCTTTTTTATAAATAAGCATTTCGATTTTAATTGTTATATTTGTCAAATCAATGAGTTACTCATATCTAATTGTTATGAAATGTACCAAAATCGATGGGGTTATCATCTTGAACATGAGGCAACGTTATAAAAACGTTACGTTCAAATTGAGAGAGGGATAAGTCGCGGAATTAATAGTTAGAAATGACAACGTGTCATAGAGGGTTCAACTAAGTGAAACACAACTGTCATATTCAAATTCTAAAGTGAGCACCGTTCAAGTGAAACACAACGGCAATAAAGCCACTTAAGGAAATTGTGATGAAAAAGACAGTAATCGGTGCAATCGCACTTCTAGGCGCAATGGCAGTGACTCCTGTTTCTGCTAAAGAAACTATCTCTGCAGTGGGTTCTAGCAGCGTAACTCCACTGATGGAAGTTTTCTCTGAAACGTACATGAAGAAGAACCCTAACGTATTTATCGAAGTTCAAGGTCCTGGTTCTTCAGCTGGTGTAAAAGCAGCGAAAAATGGTTCAGCAGACCTTGGTATGTCTTCTCGTAATCTAAAAGACTCTGAAAAAGAATCAACACTAATCGAAGAAGTGGTTGCTCGTGATGGTATCGCAGTGGTTGTTAACCCACAAAACAAACTGCCAGGTCTAACAGCCGAGCAAGTGACTGCAATCTACAAAGGCGAAGTATCAAACTGGAAAGAAGTCGGTGGTGCAGACAAGCCAATCGTAGCCATTACTCGTGACACAGCTTCTGGTACTCGTGGCGCATTTGAAGACATCATGTCTCTAAAAATGAAGATTTCTGGTAAGAAGGTATCAGCTATCTCTCAACGTGCTCAAGTTGCAAACGGTAACGGCGCACTGAAAACAATGGTTGCATCTAACCCATACGCAATCGGCTACATTTCTCTTGGTACTGTAGACAACACTGTTAATGCGCTAGCAATCGACGGCGTTGATGCAACGGTAGCTAACGTTAAAAACGGTTCTTACAAAGTAGCGCGTCCATTCCTTGTTCTTTACAAAGAAGGCAAGCCATCAACAGAAACGCAAAAATTCCTAGACTGGATGCTAACTGACGAAGCGCAAGCGCTAGTTGACCAAAAAGGTTACATCTCAGTTAACTAATCCCATCGGGACTCTAAAGTTTGCTCAGCCCAACGTTTCGGGCTGAGCCTTTTCTATCCATTGTGTTCAACGGCATTGCCCAGAACCGTGAGATTTTTAAATGACCATCGCAACAAATAGTGAAAAGCTTATGAATACTGACGCTAGAGCTATCAGCAAGTCAGGCCTACGCGAGAAGCGTCGTGTAGACTGGAAAGAGCGCATCTTCCACGGCTTGTTCCTAACGAGTGCCGTAATCGGCATTGTTTCATTGGCCGTTATTGCATACTTCATCGTTCGAGAGAGTATTCCGGCATTCCAAGAAGCAGGCGTATCGGGCATTGTCTTAGGACAAAACTGGTTACCACCTGCGCTTTACGGTGTCGCCACCATGATTGTGGCATCTATCGTATCGACGGCTGGTGCTGTCATTGTTGGGGTTCCAATTGGTGTTCTGACCGCCATTTTTATCGCTGAAATCGCACCAAAGCGATTAGCAGACATCATCCGTCCAGCGGTTGAGCTGCTAGCCGGTATTCCTTCAGTGGTCTACGGTTTCTTCGGTCTGGTTATTATCGTTCCATTGATTCAGAAGGTATTTGATGTACCTGCAGGTAATACTATCCTTGCCGGTATCATTGTTCTTGGTGTGATGATTCTACCAACGGTAATTACGGTATCTGAAACGTCTATCCGCGCTGTGCCTCGTACTTATAAAGAAGGTTCTTTGGCACTGGGCGCATCGAAAATCTACACCATCTTTAAGTTGCTCGTTCCAGCGGCTCGCTCAGGCATCATGACAGGTGTGATACTGGGTATCGGTCGTGCATTAGGTGAGACCATGGCGATCATTATGGTTATGGGTAACGCGCCGGCAATGCCAGAAGGCATCTTGGATTCGGCTCGTACACTAACTGCAAACATCGCTATTGAAATGTCTTACGCAAGTGGTGTTCACGCGAACGCACTTTACGCTACAGGTGTAGTACTTCTGGTCTTCATCATGTCGTTGAACGCTGTACTACTGTACCTAAACCGAGAAAAAGCGAAGTAATCGCTCGTTAAAGGTGACTATTATGGATCGCGCAAAACTGAAAAAAGCACGCCAGTTCAAAGATAATGTCTTTAACGCATTTGTCTGGATCTCGGCAGCACTAACGGTAGGTTTTTTGTTCTGGATTATCTGGTACATCCTATCAAACGGTCTACAACACGTAGATTGGAACTTCATTACTGATAACTATACGCGCACAGGTGAAGAGCACGGTATCTTCCCAATGATTGTGGCGACCATTTACATGGTTATCGCTTCTATCGCAGTGGCAGCGCCACTCGGTATCATGACGGCAATCTACTTGACCGAATACGCGAAAGTGGGCAGTCGTTTGGTGAAAATCATCCGATTCTGTACCGAGTCATTGGCGGGTATCCCGTCGATCATTTTCGGCCTGTTTGGTATGACTTTCTTCGTGGCGATTCTTGGCCTTGGCTTCTCGATTCTGTCGGGTGCATTGACGCTAAGTATCCTAATCCTGCCAGTGATCATCCGTACAACGGAAGAAGCGCTGATGGCAGTACCACAAACGTACCGTGAAGGCTCTTATGGCCTCGGTGCTTCTAAGATTTACACTATCTGGCGTTTGATTCTTCCGAGCGCAATGCCAGGTATCTTAACCTCGGTCATTCTAAGTATTGGTCGTGTCATTGGTGAGTCTGCTCCAGTATTCCTGACAGCAGGTATGGTTGCACGTATTCCGGATTCTTTATTGGATTCAGGTCGTACGCTAACCGTTCACCTATACAAACTGACTACCGAACTGTTTACCGTTGAAGAATGGAATCAGGCTTACGGTACGGCAACAGTGCTTATCGTGGTTGTTCTCTTGATCAACATGGTAACGAAACTGATTGCTAGACGTTTTAACACCGCAACTTACTAACAACACTAATTAAGAACGCACGTTAAAAGACACGAATTCAAGAATTAAGAGATTAAGACAATGAACAAATTTGATATTGAAAACCTAGACCTATTCTACGGTGACAACCAAGCACTGAAATCGATCAACTTACCAATTCCAGTTCGCCAAGTAACTGCACTTATCGGCCCGTCAGGTTGCGGAAAATCAACGCTTCTACGCTGTTTGAACCGAATGAATGATCTAATCGAAGGCGTGAAAATTACAGGTAAATTGGCGATGGACGGCGAAGATATTTACGGCAACATTGATGTTGCTGACCTTCGCATCAAAGTCGGCATGGTATTCCAAAAGCCAAACCCATTCCCGATGAGCATTTACGAGAACGTGGCTTACGGCTTACGTGCTCAAGGTATCAAAGACAAAAAGACAATTGATGAAGTGGTAGAGCGTTCGCTGCGCGGTGCTGCACTTTGGGATGAGGTGAAAGATCGCCTTAAATCACACGCATTCGGTCTTTCTGGTGGTCAGCAGCAACGTTTATGTATTGCACGTACAATCGCGATGGAGCCGGATGTGATTCTGATGGATGAGCCAACGTCGGCACTTGACCCAATTGCGACACACAAAATCGAAGAACTGATGGAAGAGCTAAAGAAGAACTACACCATCGTTATCGTGACTCACTCAATGCAACAGGCGCGTCGTATCTCTGACCGCACTGCGTTTTTCCTAATGGGTGAACTGGTTGAGCACAACGATACGCAAGTGATCTTTAGCAACCCTCAAGACGACCGTACTCAAGGCTACGTAAATGGTGATTTCGGTTAATCCACCGTATTTACAAGCATAACTAAATAACTATAAGCGATGGTAACTTTGCCCCTCTTGATGAGGGGCCTTTTTCTTTTTAAGTCGTAGGCTTAAAACATCTACCAACACAAAAATCTTGTAAATAAGTACAACTTTCCTCCCCAGTTTATAAAGCATGTAACTTATGTGAAACATGGCTTTAAAAGTGCTGAAGAGCTCTCGAATGTAACACTAAGTCTGATAATTTTGCGAATGACTTAACAGCTCAAATTTGAACGTATTGATTGCATATCATGGCCTAAGTAGTTTTTTATCGAGGATAAAAAAGTAGATTAGGTTGGTAGGGTGAGTTTAAGAAGTTTTACAAGAAAAGTGTCTTCAACGAGGGACCATCGGTTGCTAGCGGAGGCAATCTTTGATCATTTAGAGAGTCTGTTCTCCCCTCAAGCCCTCGCTATTTTTGAAGATCCTTCAATTAACCCTCGTCATTCAATGAGCTTCTCTCGCGGAGAGCTTTACCCAACCCAAAACTATCCTGAGACATTCTGGGAGTGGGCAAGTCAGTTTGATACCTCTGAAAGCATCATACCTCTGGCGATCAACACTTGTAACTGGAATCACACCCGAGATTTAGGCGGTGATAGTTACATCATGATGCTCGACAACACACCTATCAAACGTACCTACCTACTGATTCAATCTGTACATGCTCGCACAGCACATAATATCTATGAAGAAAGTTACGACGCAATGCAGCTCGCAGCGGCGCGTTGGCAATGTATTCGTGCTGAAAAAAATGCCTCGAAAGAGATCAGGCACAGAGATATTCGTGAAGCGCAATATGTTGATGAGATTAGCCAACGCGAGCGCTTTATCGAAAATATGAAGTTAGTTCAGCAAGTTGCACTCGAAATCTCTAATCCTGATTCTTTAAAGGACTTGTACTACAAAGCCGTCGAAGCGTTACGTGAACGACTTGGGTTTGATCGCTCTACACTGATGCTTCTCGATATGAAAAAGCGCAGCTTCAGTGGTACATACGGCACGGATGAGTCAGGAATTACGATTGATGAATTTCACACACAATACGATTTACATCAACTTAGCGAGGAGTATATCACCGCGTTATCTAGCCTTGAGAGCAACTTAGTGATTGTAGAAGACGCGCCAATATACACAGCAGGCAAGGTCATCGGGCAGGGCTGGAATGCGATGTTGATTTTACGCGATGGCAATGAACCGTTTGGGTGGTTCGCGCTAGATAACTTTATTCATCGTAAGCCGATAACGGCATATCAAAAACAGATGTTGGACTCGTTTGGTTCACTCTTCTCTCAAATTTACATTCGTAAGCGCCAAGAACAAAACGTACGCATGTTGCATTCAAGCATGGTTGAGTTATCACGTTGCACTACTGTCAGTGGAGTATGCAAATCGGCCGTCACTTTCGCCATTAAAAATCTTGGTATTGATCGAATGGCGGTGTTTTTAACTGATGAAAATTGCTCTTACATGCAAGGAACGTGGGGTACCGATATTCAAGGTAACGTGGTGGATGAATCTTACTTCTTTGGCGAAACCCAAGATTTCTCTCTTATAAATTTGGCTCGCTCAATGCCAAACGAAGTCGCATTTGAAGAATCAGTGCCTATTTATCATGACTGTAATATTGTTGGCTTTGGTTGGGCTGCGATGACGGTATTGACTTCAAATAGCAGTGGTCCTATCGCCTTTATCGCTGTTGATAATTTGCTGACACGTGCGCCGTTAACTTCTCAGTTACGTGAAGTGATTCGTATGTTCGCGTCCAGCTTAGCTGAAGTATTGCAACGTACTCAAGCTCAAGAGGCGATTCGCGAATTAAACGAAAACTTAGAGCTGGAGGTTCAGAACCGAACAAAAGAGTTGGAGGAAGCCAATCGACAGCTTGAGGTACTTTCTAAGCTCGATCCTTTGACGCGTCTTGGTAATCGCCGCATGTTAGAACATGTGATGCAAAAATATTGTGCCCTAGAGTGTGAAGACGACATGTCGTTTGGCCTGATCCTGATTGATATTGACCATTTTGGCTTATTCAATAATCACTATGGTCATCTCGAAGGCGATATCGCATTGATGCGAATTGGCTATATCTTGGATCATCATACCAAAGGTGAAGATGAAGTTTTTTGCCGTATCGGAGGTGAGGAGTTTGCATTGCTCATGATTGGTTCTGAGCAAGAGGAGGCCCGACTGAGAGCAGAGTGCATTCGTCAGTGCATCGAGGGCGAGGGGATAAAGCATCGACATAACCCAGAAGGGGAGTTACTTACCGTTTCAGTCGGTTACTCCTGTTATAAAGCGAAAGGCAAAGACTTTAATTTCGACCATTTATATCAGTTGTCGGATAAGGCACTCTATCAAGCGAAGAATCATGGGCGAAATTGTGTAAGGCGATACGAATACGAGCCCCAAGTGTTTGTTGAGTGAGTTATGTTCATAAGAGCAACTTGATAGGGAAGGGGCGGCGGTTGGTGCTCTAGATAAAACCGCTAAAGCAAATTTGGCCGGATAAGAGAATGGGCAGCTCATGAGAGCTGCCATTGTTATCTAGTTATTTATAGCTTTTCGAGTTGGTGGTCGGTTTTCGTTACGTTTGCTTTGCCAAGGTTTTGAATTTTCGCTAGCAGCGAATCAGGGCTCCAAGGTTGTTGGTTGGCACTAAAATACGCTTGATTCATGGCATTAAGCTCTTGCTTAATTGCTTGTACGTCACCAGGGTTTAACCTGTCTTGATGAGTGGTTAAATACTCATTTACAGAGCGTTCAATTTTCGCAGCATCGCCCTCTTCGATGACTTTTTTTAGCGCGTCGATGCAAAGTGGTTGTTCAGTATTTGAAACCGTTCCACTCGCTGTTATTGACCGCTTTTTCCATGCCCAAATAGCGATTCCCAATGTCATTATCCAAAGCCCTAAGAAAACAAAGGTTAATGTTCGCCAGAGACTGTTTACATCGCCGCTTGATTCAGGACTAGGGGCTGACACTAAAGGCGCTGAAAGAGGCGATTCCGGCAACGTGATTAGCCCAGTGTCATTTTTCTCTACGTCTAATGTTAGCTCTGGTAACGTTGTTTTCTTCGCTTCATCATTTTGACTGTCCCACCAGTTCAAGTCGTATCCTGGTAAGGTATATTTCCCGGCCTCTGTAGGAATAATGACTTGCTTCACCGTCATGGTAACGGTGCCATCTCTCGCGCTATCGAACTTAGGTTGTTCGGGATACACGCGCAGTGAACTCGGGTAACTAATATTGACTCGTGGCAGATATTCGGCTTGTGTACCGCGAGCCTTAACTTGAATGGTTCGAGTGAGTGAAGAGCCTTGTTTTACTGTGTTGATTGCGTTAGTCGACAATAGATTACCTTGATCGTCTTGCCAGCTCTGTGTCATTTCTAACGCTGAAGCAGGAAGCCATTCACCTTTAAATTCGCTCGGAATCGGTTTGACCGTGATTGGCATGCGTTCCGCTTTGGTGTTGATAGGCATTATTTTGGTTGAGCCCGTCAAGCTGTCGCCATAAATATAAGAACCGGTCAGTTTAGGACCTATCAAGGTATAAGTGCCTGGTTGATTGGCCGTTAGGCGAAACGACTGCTCTATGACCGCTACTTCTAACCCATTTAAGATCTTCTGTCTTTGCTGTAAGCCACCCAGTGCCTCAAGCTTCATGCCTTCAATTTGCGGAGGTACTATTTGTGGGTTATCTAGGCGTCGAGTGTCCGCTTTGATTAGAAGCTGTATACGTAATGTTGCAGATTGCTGAGGGTAGAGCGTACTGTTGTCGACCGTAATATTGAAGCTAAATAGATCATCAAGATTGGGGTCTGTTTGGCTCGCGTTGACACGTAGTTTGATCGGCTCCGTTTTCATACCATCAGCGGAAAAACTTGGAATAGTCAGAACACCTTCTTTCATTGGTGCAATTGAGATACTCCACTCGGTACGCACTGATTTTCTTCCGTTAATGTTATTGCTAGAGCGGCCATAACGAGGTTGACCCAAGAAGAAGTCTTTCTCTAGAACATTGAAGTCGATTGAGTCTGAGCTGAGCTCAGTATCTGAAATGATTCTGAGGTTAATCACTTCATTCTTGGCTACTTGTGTTTTATTCACACTAGCTTGAAGTGTCTGTGCCATCACCGAGAAACTGGATATTAGGCTGGCCACAAAAATAAAGACCAGTTTTACGCCTTTGTTCATCACAGGCTTACCACTCCTTTTGAGATTGTTGTGGAGGTTGTTTTTGTTGCGCTTGAAGTTGCATTTGCGCACGGATCAAAAAGCTTGGGTCGCGAGCACTTTCTACTGCTTCTAGTCGACGGAACTCAGGATCATCCTGATGCATTTTTTCGGGATGCGCTTTAGCCTGTATTGGTTCACCTTGATCCTTCACTTGCTTGTCATCTCGTTGCGGTTGATGTTGTTCCGTTTTTTGTTTTTCTTTTTTATTTTCAGAATCTTGCTGATTTTGTGACTGTTGTCCTTGCGCTTCTTTCCCTTCGTTTTGAGACTTTTGTTGCTGTTGCTGTT